>NZ_JBHYZP010000050.1:0-53213 GCF_042752355.1 Streptomyces sp. NPDC059255 | reverse complement strand
AGACGTCAGACATCTCGATCAACAGCCCGGGGGCCTCGCTCGTTGCGCTTCGCGGCCGTCACCTGATCGGTGGCCAACTCGAAGAACCTCACTGAAACGCCGTGCCGTCAAAGCCACCCGCCCCGTTCCGATCCCGCCCGTGCTTGTTCGCATGCTCCTCGACCACATCGCCCGCTTCGGAGTGGCGTCCGACGGCCGGATCTTCCAGAACGCGGCGGGTAACTACATCGACGCCGCCGCCTACGGCACCACATGGGCCCGCGCCCGGGAAGCAACCCTCACCCTGGACGAGCACGCGCTGAACCTCGCGAAGCGGCCCTGCGACCTGCGCCACGCGGGTATCTCCTTCTGGCTGGCTTCCGGCGTCGACCCGGCCGAATGCGCACGCCGGGCGGGGCAGGGTATCCAGGTTCTCTTCCGGTACTACGCCAAGTTCCTGTCCGGGACACGGAACCGGGCCAACGAGCTGGTCGAGAAGCACATGGATCGTTGGGAGGCTCCCCAGACGCCTGACGCGGCTGAGTTATCTCGAATCCGGTCCGGAAATATTCCGGAACGGCCGGTCGTGACCGGGACGAGGATGGGACAAATTGGGAGTAGGGGTTGATTTCTCCTTGCTGCCTGAACAGGGCTTGTGAAGGGGTGCCTGACGGGGAAATTCCCAGGTCAGGCGCCCCTTTCTCGCGCCCCTAGAAGAAGCCCAGCTTCTTCGGTGAGTACGAGACCAAGAGGTTCTTCGTCTGCTGGTAGTGGTCCAGCATCATCCGGTGGTTCTCACGGCCGATGCCCGACTGCTTGTAGCCGCCGAAGGCCGCGTGGGCCGGGTAGGCGTGGTAGCAGTTCGTCCAGACGCGGCCCGCCTGGATCGAACGGCCCGCGCGGTACGCCGTGTTCATGTCCCGGGTCCAGACGCCCGCGCCGAGCCCGTACAGGGTGTCGTTCGCCGTTTTGATCGCGTCGTCGAAGTCGCTGAACGACGTCACCGCGAGGACGGGGCCGAAGATCTCCTCCTGGAAGATCCGCATGCGGTTGTGGCCCTCGAAGATTGTGGGCTGGACGTAGTAGCCGCCGGCCAGTTCGCCGTCGTACTCGATCCGCTCCCCGCCCGTCAGGACCTTCGCGCCCTCCTGGCGGCCGATGTCCAGGTACGAGAGGATCTTCTCCAACTGGTCGTTGGACGCCTGGGCGCCGATCATCGTGTCCGTGTCCAGCGGGTGGCCCGGCACGATCGCCTCCGTACGGGCCACGCCCGCCGCGAGGAACTCGTGGTAGTGCCCGTCCTGGATCAGGGCCCGCGAGGGGCAGGTGCACACCTCGCCCTGGTTCAGGGCGAACATCGTGAAGCCTTCCAGCGCCTTGTCACGGAAGTCGTCATCGGCGGCCCAGACATCGTCGAAGAAGAGGTTCGGGCTCTTGCCGCCCAGTTCCAGGGTGACCGGCTTGATGTTCTCCGAGGCGTACTGCATGATCAGTCGGCCCGTCGTGGTCTCCCCGGTGAACGCGACCTTCGCCACGCGCGGGCTGGACGCCAGCGGCTTGCCCGCCTCGACCCCGAAGCCGTTGACGATGTTGACGACACCCGGCGGCAGCAGATCGGCGACCAGGCTCATCCAGAGGTGGATCGAGGCCGGGGTCTGCTCGGCCGGTTTGATCACCACGGCGTTCCCCGCGGCCAGCGCCGGTGCCAGCTTCCACGTCGCCATCAGGATCGGGAAGTTCCACGGGATGATCTGCGCCACCACACCGAGCGGCTCGTGGAAGTGGTACGCGACCATGTCGTCGTCGAGTTCGCTGAGCGTGCCCTCCTGGCCGCGCAACGCCCCCGCGAAGTAACGGAAGTGGTCGATCGCGAGCGGGATGTCCGCGGCGAGCGTCTCCCGTACCGGCTTGCCGTTCTCCCAGCTCTCCGCGACCGCCAGCTCCTCCAGATGGGCCTCCATCCGGTCGGCGATCCGGTTCAGCACGCCGGCCCGCTCCGCCGCCGAGGTCCTGGCCCAGCCGGGGGCCGCGCCGTGCGCCGCGTCCAGGGCGCGCTCCACGTCGTCGGCGGTACCGCGGGCGATCTCGGTGAACGGGCGGCCGTTGACCGGGCTGGGGTTCTCGAAATACTGGCCCCGGGCCGGCGGGACGTACGCGCCGCCGATCCAGTGGTCGTAGCGGGACTCGTACGAGACGATGGCGCCCTCCGTGCCGGGCGCTGCGTAACGGGTCATCTCTGTGGCCTCCCGGTTCTCCGGCGCCGCCCGCCGTTGGACGACGCCCCTGCCGCACGCTAGGGACTCGTACGTTGCAAGCAGGTTGCCGCAGCCGGGGTCAGCCGGGGGCGGATTGGCCGCTCTTGATCATGTCTGCGCACTTCTCGCCGATCATCATCGTGGTGATACACGGATTGACGGCCGTGAGGAACGGCATCACGGAGGCGTCCGCCACCCTCAGCCCGCTCACCCCCTTGACCCGCAGCCACGGATCGAGCGGTGAGTCCGGGTCGCCCGGCGGGCCCATCCGGACCGTGCCCGCCGGGTGGTAGACCGTGTTGTGCGTGTCGCGGATGTACGCGAACAGCTCCTCGTCGGAGCGCGCGCCCGGCCCCGGCGCCAGTTCGGCGCCGGTCCAGTCGGCCATCGGCGGCCGGGCGGTGATCTCCCGGGCGAGACGGAGCCCGTGCGTCATCACCCGGATGTCGTGCTCGTGCGTGAAGTAACGCGGGTCCACCTCGGGCTTGTCCCGGAAGTCGCGGGTACGGAGCCGGACCGTGCCCCGGGAGCGCGCCCTGGTCACGTTCGGGGTGAGGCAGAAGGCGTTCTCCGAGGTCGGATAGCCGCGCCGGAACGTGTTCATGTCGAACGGCACGGAACCGTAGTGGAACATCAGGTCCGGCCGGTCGAGACCCGGTTCGGTGTCGGCGAAGATGCCGATCTCCCACCACTGGGTGGACGAGGTGACCATGGGCCGCTTCGCCTCCCACATGATCACACCCTCCGGATGGTCCTGGAGGTGCGAGCCGACACCGGGGGAGTCCACCCGTACATCCACGCCGGTGTCGCGCAGATGCCCCGCAGGGCCGATGCCCGACAGCATCAGCAGCTTCGGCGAGTCGATCGCCCCGCAGCACACGATCACCTCGCGCCGCGCCGTGACCGCGCCCGTGTGGACCGTGTCGGGCTCCAGGTACTCGACGCCCGTGCACCGCCGGTCCTCACCGAACGTCAGCCGCTGGGCGGTGAGCCCGGTCCTGATCTCCAGGTTCGGCCGTCTGCCGATCAGGGGGTGCAGATACGACACCGACGCCGAGGACCGCGTACCGTCCTCCCGCGCGTTGATCTGGAACCAGTGCGCGCCGCGTACCACCGTGGTCCCCGTGTTGAACGGTGTGACGGGGATGCCCGCCTCCGCGCACGCCTCCAGCAGGGCGCTGCCGCACGGGTCGTCCGGCGGGACGGTGCGGATGGTGACCGGGCCCGAGCGGCCGTGGTGGTCACCGGGCGCGTCGTTGGTCTCCAGCCGCCGGTACAGCGGGAAGCACTCCGCCGCGCTCCATCCCGTGCAGCCCAGCGCCCCCCACTCGTCGAGGTCCTCGGCGGGCGCCCAGAAGGCGATGCACGAGTTGTGCGAGGAGCAGCCGCCGAGGACCTTGGCGCGGGCGTGCCGCAGGAAGCTGTTGCCGTTCTCCTGCGGCTCGACCGGATAGTCCCAGTCGTAACCGGACTCCAGCAGCGCCATCCACCGGTCGAGCCGCAGGACGCTCTCGTCACCGACGTCCGAGGGGCCGGCCTCCACGACGCAGACGGTCACGTCCGGGTCCTCGGTCAGCCGGGCGGCGACGACGGCTCCCGCCGTACCGCCGCCGACCACCACATAGTCGTACGGGTGCGCGGGATTCTCCGGGGACATCACTGCTCCAGGCTCGGGGAGGGACAGGGCCATCGGGTCAGGAGACCGGTGTGCTTCAGGGGCAGGGGGATCGGTGTGCTTCGAGTACGCCGGTGTGCTTGCGCTGGACGAACCAGTAGTAGGTGAAGCCGCCGACCGCGACGATGCCGACGAAGAGGAACGCGCCCCACTGCAGGTACCAGTGGTGCGGACCGGTCGCGTTGTACACCTCGGGCCGCGGCCAGGCCAGGTTGAGCGACATGGCGGCACCCCACAGCACGGCGAGGACATTGACCGGCAGTCCGAACCTGCCGAGCGAGAAGTGGCCCTCGGCGGGTCGCCACCTCCCGCGCAGCCGGCGGACCAGCATGGGCGCGGTGACCATCAGGTAGGCCAGGTAGATCATGATGATGGCGATGCTGGTGATCACCGAGAAGATCTGCGGCTGATTGATGTTGATCACCAGGATGACGACGGCGACGATCCCGATGAAGACGGCGGGTACCACCGGCGTCCCGAACCGCGGGCTGACCCGGGCGATCCACGAGGACGCCGGCAGACCGTTGTCCCGGGCCATCGCGAACGCCAGCCGGATACCCGCCGCGTGCACCGCCAGTGCGCACACCGTGATGGCGACGACCACACACCACAGCACGATCTGCCCGACGGTGGGGCCGAGCGTGGAGAGCACCACGTACTGCAGCCCGTCCACCGACAGGCTCGGGGACTGGAGATCCGGCACGGACAGCAGCGCGAACAGCAGGATCAGCCCGCCGATGAGGAACGACGCGATCAGCGCCCGCAGGATCGCGCGCGGCGCGTTGCGGCTGGGGTTGAGCGACTCCTCGCCCAGCGACGACGCCGTGTCGAACCCGTACATCACATACGCGGAGGCGAGCGAGGCGGTCAGGAAGGCGCCGAGGTAGCCGAGCGACTCGCCCGCGCCGTAGCTGTCGGTCCGCACGATCACGCCGGGGCCCCGGGTGATGTGCGCCGCCAGCAGTCCGATCAGGACGACGGCGGCGATCAGCTCGATCATCACCCCGGCGGAGTTGATCTGCGCCATCAGCTTGACGCCGAAGGCGTTGACGAGTGTGGTGAAGACGATCAGGACGGTGCCGAGCAGCACGGCGTTGGCCGCCGCGTCGGTCGGCCCGGTGCCGTTTCCCACAACCTGGAACACACTGGAGATCTGCGGCAGTGTGATCTGGTACGCGAGGGCCACCGCCGCGAGGGAGACCATCGTGGCCGTCGTCATCATCCAGCCGCCCAGCCAGCCCAGATGCGGGCCGCCGAGCTTCTTCGACCAGTTGTAGATCGAACCCGCCACGGGATAGCGGGCGGCCAGCTCGCAGAAGCACAGCGCCACCATGAGCTGGCCGAGGAAGACCATCGGCCACGACCACCAGTAGCCGGGACCGGCGAACTTGACCCCGAAGTAGAAGAGCTGGAACGTTCCCGTCAGGATCGAGATGTAGCTGATCCCGGCCGCGAAGGTGTGGAAGTTGCCCAGCGTGCGCTTCAGTTCCGGCCGGTAGCCGAACGCCTTGAGCGAGTCGTCGTCGTCCTGGCTCTGGATCTCGTCGACCGTACGGGCCTCGGGCGCCGGATCCGCCGGCTCCTGCCCCGGCCCGTCGCTCACTCGAACCATCCCAGGGGCTTCGGGGAGAGATTGCGCCAGACGTGCTTGGCCTCCTGGTACTCGGCCAGCCCCGCCGGGCCCAGCTCACGGCCGAAGCCGGACTGCTTCATACCGCCCCATTCCGCCTGCGGCACGTACGGCTGGAAGTCGTTGATCCATACGGTGCCGGCACGCAGCCGTGACGCCACCCGGTGCGCCCGGCCCACATCCCGCGACCAGACGGCTCCGGCCAGCCCGTACACGGTGTCGTTGGCGAGCGCGACCGCCTCCTCCTCGTCACGGAACCGCTCGACGGTGAGCACGGGGCCGAACGACTCGTCGCGGACCACCGACATGCCCGGCGCGCACTCGTCCAGCACGGTCGGCAGGTAGTAGAAGCCGTCGCGCAGCGCCGGGTCGTCGGGGCGGGCGCCGCCGCAGCGCAGCACCGCGCCGTCGGCGAGTCCGGCCGCCACGTACGCCTCGACCTTGGCGCGGTGCGCGGCGGAGATCAGGGGGCCTGTACGGGCGTGCTCGTCGAACGGGCCGCCCATCGGGATCGCCCGCGCCCGCTCCACCAGGTCCGTCACGAACCTGTCGTGCAGCTCCTCCTGGACCAGCAGCCGTGCCCCCGCCGAGCAGACCTGGCCCGAGTGGAGGAAGATCGCCGTCAGCGCGTAGTCGACGGCCGCCTCGTAGTCGGCGTCGGCGAAGACGATGTTGGGGTTCTTGCCGCCCAGCTCCAGGGCGATCTTCTTCACGGTCGCGGCCGCGGCGGCCATGATGTGCCGTCCGGTCACCAGTCCGCCGGTGAACGACACCATGTCGACCCGCGGATCCGTGCTGAGCGGCCCGCCCGCGGTCGGTCCGGCGCCCAGGACCAGATTGGCGACCCCGTCGGGCAGTCCGGCCTCGGCCAGCAGCCGCATCAGCAGGACGGCGGTGTGCGGGGTGAGTTCGCTGGGCTTGAGGACGAAGGTGTTGCCGGCGCCGAGCGCGGGGGCGACCTTCCAGGAGGTCTGGAGCAGCGGATAGTTCCACGGTGTGATCAGCGCGCACACACCGACCGGCTCGTGCACCACCCTGCTGTCCACCGCCGGATCACCGGTGTCCACCACCCGGTCCGTGCCGCCCGCGGCCGTCAGATGGCCGAAGTAGCGGAAGCACTTGGCGATGTCGTCCATGTCGTACTCGCTCTCCACCAGCCGCTTCCCGGTGTCCAGGGACTCGGCTCGGGCGAGCGCCGCCCTGTCGCGTTCGAGGAGATCCGCGACACGCAGCAGCAGTGAGCCCCGCTCGGCGGCCGGGATGGCGGGCCAGGGGCCGCGGTCGAAGGCGTCCCGGGCGGCCGCGATGGCGGCGGCGGTGTCCGGCGGCCCGGCCTCGTCGACCGTGCCGACCAGGGTGCCGTCCGTGGGACAGCGGATCTCCCGCACCTGCCCGCCGACGGCCGCGGTCCAGGTGCCGCCGATGAACAGCTCCGGCATGCGGGCTCCTCCGGTTCCGGTGAGGTGCCCGGGCGGTCCGGCGGGGCCGGGCGGCCACGCAGGGGGGGGCACTCTCTCCACCGACAGTAAGGAGATATGCCCGGTTTCGCCTGCGGGCGCGGCAGGGCGGTGGCGCGGCGGCCGGCCGGCTCGCATCAGGCTCCGACGCGGCGCCGGGCAGGCCAGGTGTCTGCCCTCAGGCACGCCTTCGACGCGTCAAGCGCGCTGCCACGCGTCAGGCACGCCTTCCGCACGTCAAGCGCGCTGCCACGCGTCAGGCACGCCTTCCGCACGTCAAGCGCGCTGCCACGCATCAGGCACGCCTTCCGCACGTCAGGCGCGCTGCCACGCGTCGAGTTCGCGGACGCGCGCCAGTGCCGCGGGGCGCTGCGGTACGGGGAGCGCGGCGGCCAGCGCCCGCCATACGGGCAGGTCGTCCTCGCCCCAGGGGCTGTACGCCCAGTCCGCCAGCAGCCCCGGGTCACCGCGGGCGATCAGCGCGGCCCGCACCTGACCGGCCAGCCGCTCCCGCAGCCGTACGACCGAGGGCGCCCGCGACGCGGGCAGCAGCGGCCCGGCGTACGCGCTCATCGCGGCGGTCACCGCCCCCGAGGCCAGCCGCCGGGTCACCGTGTCGAAGTCCGCGTCGACCCGCGCCGCCAGCCGGTAGGGGCGGGAGCGCAGCATTCCCGGGCCCAGCAGCGCACGCAGCCGGGAGAGTTCGGCGCGCAGGGTGACCGGGGTGACCGACTCGTCCTCGTACAGCTCCAGCAGCATCGCGTCCCCGGCGACGCCCTCCGGGCGGTGCCCGAGGAGCGTCAGGATCTCGCTGTGCCGCCGGCTGAGACGGATCTTCCGGCCGCCCGCCACGAGCAGCGCCTCGTCCCGGCCCAGCGAGGAGAGCCGTACGGAGTCGGCGGCGGGCGGCGGCCCGGCCAGCGCCAGCTGTGACTCGGCGGCCCGCGCGACCGCGCCGACGAACGCCAGGCTGTGCGGATGGGCCAGCCGGTCGCCGCCGGTGATGTCGACCGCGCCCAGCAGCCGCCCGCTGTACGGGTCGTGGACGGGCGCCGCCGCGCAGGTCCACGGGTGCACGGGACGCTGGAAGTGCTCGGCCGAGAACACCTGCACCGGGCGGTCGACGGCGAGCGCCGTGCCCGGAGCGTTCGTACCGGTCACCGCCTCCGCCCAGCGCGCGCCGGGGACGAAGTTCATCCGGCCCGCCAGCCGCCGCGTCGCAGAGTGGCCCTCGACCCAGAGCAGCCGCCCGTGCGCGTCGCACACCGCCATCAGATGCTCGCCGTCCAGGGCGTACGCACCCGTCAACTCGCGGATGACCGGCATCACCCGGGCGAGTGGGTGTCCGTCCCGGTACGCGGCCAGCTCGTCGTCGGACAGTTCGACGGCCGCAGTGCCCTCCGGGCTGACCCGGGCCCGCGCCGACCGCCGCCAGGAGGCCGCCACCACGGACCGTACGGGCCGGTCCACCCGGCCCGCGGTCGCGAACGACTCGTACGCCCTGCGCAGCGCGCCACGGCGCTCGGCCGGGTCGGCGCCGGCTTCCAGCGCCACCCAGGTGTCGGACATCGCGGCCTCCCCGGTCGGATTCCACCGGACGTGACCATGGTGGCCCCGGCGGCCCGGCGCGGCAAGCGCCCTGCGCGGGCGACGAGTTCCCTGCCCGCGCCCGCGTCACCCCTGTCCGTGCGTGGCCCTCGCCTCAGCCGCCGGGGGTCCCGGACGGCGGCGGCGCGGCACCTTCCGGTGCGAACGCCTCCGCCAGCGCCGCCGCCGGATCGTGGTCCGCCGGTCCCGCCGGCGCCCAGCGGGACCGCTCCTTGCGGTACGGCCACCAGCGCCCGTCCCGTCCGTACCGCAGCTGGCCCCCCGCGCCCGGCACGGTCCACCGGCCCTGGCCGACGGAGCGCAGCCCCGGCCGCTCCCCGTCCTCCCACGCCGCGTCGAGCGCCGCCACGGCCCGCGCCAGCGCCTCGGGCTCCGGGGTCCACTCCTCCTCCAGTACGGCGAGGGCGGCGGCGCCGCCGTACCGCCAGGCCCGTACGGCGAGGTCCAGCTCCGCCCGCGCCCGGCCGGTCCCGGTGGCCAGCCGCGCCGCGAACCGCTCGCCACCGCTCGCGGCGGCGAGCCGTACCCCGTCCTGGCCGGTCGTCGGCTCCGCCTCGTACGGTGCGAGGTGATGGTCCGGCTCCAGCGCCCCGGCGAGCAGCCGCAGGGCCCGCGCCGCCGCGTCGGCGGCCAGGAACTCCAGCGCGCCGGCGTCGATCCCGGCGGGCGGCGCGGCCTCCGTGTCGAGCGCTGGCGGCCGCCCGGGCCCGTCCGGCGGTTCCGGGGGAGCGGGCGGCGGAGGGACGAGGCCGGCCGCGGCGAAGGCCGCGACCGCGCGGACGCCGTCGGGACCGTCGGGCCCGTCCGGTCCGACGCGCCCGACGGAGGCCGGTCCCTCCGCACGGCCCGCGCCGTCGTCCTCGGCGCGCCGGCGCGTCCGCGCGGCCCGCGCCGCACTCCGTACCTGGAGTTCGTCCAGCAGCCCCCGCTCGCTCCTGCCGCGCATCAGCAACAGCAGGAACGGATCCTGGTCCAGCAGTCTCGCCACCTGATAGCAGAGCGCCGCGGAGTGCGGACAGTGGTCCCACGCCTCACAGCCGCACTCCGCGTCCAGGTCGCCGATGCCGGGCAGCAGCTCGATCCCGACGTCCGCCGCGTCCTCCACCAGGTGCGGCGGCATCTCCCGGTCCAGCAGCGCCGCGATATGACCGGCCCGGTCGACCGCCATGTCCAGGAAGCGGTCCCACTCCTCGTCGCTCAGCCGCTGCAGCAGGACATCGCTGCGCAGCGCGGTGCCGTCCCGGTCCTGGACGACCGCGGTGATCCGGCCGGGCCGTACGGAGACCGCGCCGACCGCACCCTCGCGGGCCGTCCGCCGCCCCTTCTTGAGCTGTTCGCCGTCGAGCGCCGTGTCCTCCAGCGCCTTCAGCCAGGCCTGGCCCCACCATGTCGCCGCGAAACCGCGGCCACGGGCCGGTGGCAGCGCGGCGAACGTCCGCTCGGTGCCGTCCGGTTCCGTACCGTTGCTCATCGGGCGCTCCCTCGCAGCTCCACCAGGTCCGCCAGTTCGGCGTCGGTCAGTTCGGTCAGCGCGGCCTCGCCCGCGCCCAGCACCGCGTCGGCCAGCCGCTGCTTGCGGGCCAGCAGCTCCGCGATGCGGTCCTCGATGGTGCCCTCGGTGATCATCCGGTGGACCTGTACCGGCCGGTGCTGACCGATCCGGTACGCGCGGTCCGTCGCCTGCGCCTCGACGGCCGGGTTCCACCAGCGGTCGAAGTGCACGACGTGTTCGGCGCGGGTCAGGTTGAGCCCGGTACCCGCCGCCTTCAGCGACAGCAGGAACACCGGCACCTCGCCGTTCTGGAAGCGGTCCACCATCGCCTCGCGCTGCGGGACGGGAGTTCCGCCGTGCAGGAACTGCGTCGGCACGCCGCGCGCCGCGAGATGGGACTCCAGCAGCCGCGCCATCCGCACGTACTGGGTGAAGACCAGCACGCTCGCGCCCTCCGCCAGGATCGTGTCGAGCAGTTCGTCCAGCAGCTCCAGCTTCCCGGAGCGGCCCGCGAGGCGCGGCAGTTCCTCCTTCAGATACTGCGCGGGGTGGTTGCAGATCTGTTTGAGCGAGGTCAGCAGGGCGACGATCATTCCGCGCCGCTCCATGCCGTCCGCCGCCGAGATCGCCGCGAGGGTCTCCCGTACCACCGCTTCGTACAGTCCGGTCTGCTCCGCCGTCAGGGAGACCGCCCGGTCCGTCTCGGTCTTGGGCGGCAGCTCGGGCGCGATGCCCGGGTCGGACTTGCGGCGGCGCAGCAGGAACGGGCGGACCAGCGCCGCCAGCCGCTCGGCCGCGGCGGGGTCGTCGCCGCTCTCGACGGAGTGCGCGTAGCGGGTACGGAAGGTGCCGAGGCGGCCGAGGAGCCCGGGGGTCGTCCAGTCGAGGATCGCCCACAGCTCGGAGAGGTTGTTCTCCACGGGGGTGCCGGAGAGCGCGACCCTGGCCCGGCCCCCGAGAACGCGGAGCTGCTTGGCCGTGGCCGAGTGCGGGTTCTTGACGTGCTGCGCCTCGTCGGCGACGACCAGTCCCCAGTCCGTCCCGGCGAGCAGCCCGGCGTCCAGCCGCATCGTGCCGTACGTCGTGAGGACGAACTCCCCGTCCGCCAGGCCGTCCAGCGCGCGGGCGGCGCCGTGGAAGCGGCGTACGGGAGTGCCGGGCGCGAACCGCTCGATCTCCCGCTGCCAGTTGCCCATCAGCGAGGCAGGACAGACGACCAGGGTGGGGCCGGCGGCCGACGGGTCGGTCTGCCGGTGCAGATGGAGGGCGATGAGGGTGATGGTCTTGCCGAGGCCCATGTCGTCGGCGAGACAGCCGCCGAGACCGAGTGAGGTCATCCGGTGCAGCCAGTCGAGCCCGCGCACCTGGTAGTCGCGCAGGGTCGCGGCGAGCGCCGCGGGCTGGCCGATCGCGGGGGCCGCCGCGGCCGGGTCGGCGATCCGGTCGCGGAGCGCGGCGAGCCATCCCGCCGCCCGCACCTCCACCCGGCGGCCCGCGACCTCCGTGGAGCCGGTCAGGACGGCTTCGAGCGCGTCGACCGGGGTGAGCTTACGGTCCTGGCTCTCCCGGGCGCGCCTGATCTCCGCCGGGTCGACGAGTACCCACTGGTCGCGCAGCCGCACGAGGGGGCGGCTCGCCTCGGCGAGGCGGTCGAGATCGGCCCGGTCGATCCGCCGGTCGCCCAGCGCGAAGTGCCAGTCGAAGGCGAGCAGCGCGTCGGCGGAGAGAAAGGAGGGCAGCGTGCCGCCCGCGCGCCCGTCCGGGCCCGGCCCGCCGATTCCGTCGGTTCCGCCGATTCCACCGGTTTCGTCGGTTTCGTCGGTTTCGTCGTACGGTCCGATGACGGCGCGCGCTGTCAGGGACCGGGCCAGTTCCCTGGGCCAGTGGACCTCGACGCCGGCCTGGGCGAGCGCCCCCGACGCCTCGCCCAGCAACTCGGCGACCTCCTCGTCCGCGAGGCCGAGCGCGTCGGGCGCGGCGGCGGAGAGCAGTGGGGCGAGCGCCGGCCAGGCGCGGGCGGCGCGGCGCAGGGTGAGCAGGGCGTCCATCCGGGCGCGCGGGGCGAAGCCCGTACCCGCGGCGCCGGACCACACGTCGGCCGCGTCGGCGACGACCGCGGGGTCGCTGACGCTGTGCATCTGGAGCACGGCACGGAAGACGGCCCCGGCCCCCGCGGCCGCGGGGGTGCCGGCGGGCGGGAGGTCGACGGCACCGGGCGGAGCGTCCGGGTCCGTGAGACCGGGCAGGCCGGACAGTTCCACACGGAGCGAGAGCCGTACGCCCGCGTCGTGCCCGGCGGCCACATCGGCGGCCCATCCGCGCAGTTCCGGAAAGCGGCGCGGTTCCGGCGTGGCGGAGGCGGACGCCGGCGCGGTGGTGGTGTCGGCGGAGGCCGACACGGCGAAGGCGGCACTTCCGGCGACGACGGGCGCGGCGGGTGTCCGCGGGAGGGTGTCCGCGACCGCGTCCAGGAAGTCCCTCAACAGCCCTTCCTGGGCGGGGAGCAGAAGCGTCCCGGGCTCCTGCGCGGTGGTACCGGAGGCGTCGGAGCCGGGCGCGGCGCGCAAGGGGACGGAGTGCAGGGGGACGGAGTGCGCGGTCGGCGGCATCGACGCCGCGAGCGCCCGTAGCCGCTCCAGGTCCGGCGCGGTGAGCGGACCGACCCGCCAGCCGTCGTGGTCCGACGCGGTGAGGCCGGGCAGCAGCAGTCCGCGGGCGACGAGTTGCAGGGCGTGCAGGGTGGCCGAGCCCCAGAACGCGGCCGACGGCGACGCGCCGGGCGCGGCGCGGCATCGGGTCAGCGAGGGGAGCGCGTCGGCGACGGGCACCAGCAGGGCCGTGACCGTGACGAGGCGGCCGCCGGCGTCGACGACGGTCAGTTCCTCCGGCGAGCCGGGAGCGGCCGGCGGCGCCGTGCCGTCGGCGTGCCAGTAGGCGATCCGGCCGGCCCGGGGCGGGTCCGAGGGAAGGAAGACGGTGGAACAGCGGGCGAGTTCGGTGGTCCGGGAGAGCGTTGCCGCGGGAAGCCTGTGCACAGCGAAGACGCATTCCTCAAATTTGACTACTGCGGGTCGGAGCCGCCGAGAGTACCTCACCCCCGCCGTCGTGCGGCGCCGTCACGGGCATGACCTGGCTCACCCCGCGGGCGGTCCGGGTGTACTCAGCACCACCCCCGCCCCCGGGAAACCCCCGCCCCGTTCCGGAGGGTGGCGCCATGGTCCGGGTATCTCGCACCGCCGTACGTTTCATGTGGCCGAGCGCGGTGCGCGCACCCTTCCGTACCCGCCTTCTCCGCTTCCGACGGCGCTCCCACGTCCACCTCCGTCCCCCTCGCACGTCCGCTCCCGCTTCTGCTCCTGCCCTCGA
This sequence comes from Streptomyces sp. NPDC059255, assembly GCF_042752355.1. NCBI lineage: Bacteria > Bacillati > Actinomycetota > Actinomycetes > Kitasatosporales > Streptomycetaceae > Streptomyces > Streptomyces sp. NPDC059255. Next base: position 39,751 of record NZ_JBHYZP010000050.1, on the reverse strand, counting down.
TCACGTACCCGCCCCGTACCCATCTCGGCCGACAGACCGGAGACCGACATGCCCCGAGCCGCCGCACCCCTCGCAGCCCCCGCCGCGGAGCCCATACCCGCCCGCGCGCCCCGCGCGGGCGGCAGTGACTTCGCGCCCCTTCTGAGGACGGTGAGGGAACAGGGGCTTCTGGAGCGTCGCGCCGCCTGGTACGCCCGGGGAATCACCGTCAACCTCCTCCTGCTGGCCGCGATCGTGGCCGGACTGGTCCTCGTCGGCCCCTCCTGGTGGGCGCTGCTCCTGGCGCCGCCGCTGTCCCTCGTCTCCGCGCGGACGGCGTTCGTCGCCCATGACGCCGGGCACTCCCAGATCACCGCCGACCGCGGGAAGAGCCGCCTCATCCAACTCGTGCACGCCAATCTCCTCCTCGGTATGAGCCAGGAATGGTGGAACGACAAACACAACCGGCACCACGCCAACCCCAACCACATCGACAAGGACCCGGACGTCGCCGCCGACATCCTCGTCTTCACCCGGCACCAGACCGAGGGACGCTCGGGGCTGCGCGGCTGGCTCACCCGCCACCAGGCCTGGCTGTTCTTCCCCCTGACCACCCTTGAGGGCATCGCCCTCAAGGTCTACGGCTTCCAGGCCGTCCTCTCGCGGAAGGAGCGCGTGCCGGCCCGGCGCAGGGCGACGGAGGGCCTGCTGCTCCTGGCCCATGTCGTCGGCTACGTCACGCTGCTGCTGACCACGCTCACCGTCGGGCAGGCCGTCGTCTTCGCGATGATCAACCAGATGCTCCTCGGGCTGCACCTCGGGATGGCCTTCGCGCCCAACCACAAGGGCATGGAGATGCCGGACCCGGAGAACTGCGCGGACTGGGGCCATCTGCGCCGCCAGGTCCTCACCTCGCGCAACATCCGCGGCGGCCCGCTCACGGACTGGTTCCTCGGCGGGCTGAACTACCAGATCGAACACCACCTCTTCCCCAGCATGCCCCGCCCCCATCTGCGGCTGGCGCAGCCGCTGGTGCGTGCGCACTGCCGGAGGCTGGGGGTCCCGTACACCGAGACCGGACTGGTCGAGTCGTACCGCCAGGCGCTCGGTCACCTGCACGACGTCGGCGAACCGCTGCGCGCGGGCGCATAGTGGAACTGGCGGAAGACCGCGTGCGTTCAGTGAGCAGAGAGCGGCCACGCCGCGAAGGAGGCGTCGAGATGTCGACAAGCGCGAAGATCGCCATTGGGGGAGTGGCCGTTGGCCTTCTTCTGATGCCGTTGATCGGATTCTGGTTCTCGCTGCTGGTGGTGATAGGTGTGCCGACAGCCGCGTATCTGATGCTGGACCCGTCGCAGCGCCGCAGGCTGCGCAGGATCAGCCGCAAGGAGCTGGGCCGCTGAGCGGCGGGCCGTAGCGCGTACGGCGGGGTCCGGGAACCGGAGCATGCCGGTCCGGGCCCCGCGAGCGGGGTGCCTGTGCGCGGTGCTCGTGCGGGGTTGGGGCGCCCATGCGGGGTGCCGGGTGCGGGTGCCCGCTCCCGGCCGCTCGCGTGCGCGATCCGCGCACGCGTTTCCGGTTCCGTCGGAGGACCGCTTAGGCTCGTCGGCTGTGCAGATCAACACCGTGGCCTTCGACCACCCCGACGCCGTCAAGCTCAGCGACCAGGTGCAGGCGGAGTACCGCGAACGCTTCGGCCACGACGACACGACGCCGCTGCACCCGTCGTACTTCGACCCGCCGCTGGGGCTGTTCCTCGTCGCGTACCAGGACGGCTCGCCCGTCGGTTCCGGGGGCTGGCGGTCCCAGGACGCGACGGCCGACGGGTACGAGGGCGGGGACGCGGAGGTGAAGCGGATGTTCGTCGTCCCCGCGGCGCGCGGGCGCGGGCTGGCCCGACGGATCCTGACCGAGCTGGAGGGGAGCGCGCGGGCCGCGGGCCGGGTGCGGATGGTCCTGGAGACCGGCGACGTGCTCCCCGAGGCCGTCGGGCTCTACCTGTCGAGCGGTTATGTGCCGACCACGGGCTTCGGTGTCTACCGCGATTATCCGGACAGCCGGTTCCTGCAGAAGCCCCTGTGACCCGGTGCCGCACCGGCCTCAGGCCGGGCGTACGGCGATCCCGTCGAGCGCGGTGAGCAGCCCGGGCAGTTCGGAGCCGCGCCCGACCGGCAGCACCTCGCCCGGCTCCTCGTCCAGCAGCACGAACGCCATGTCGTCGGTCCTGGCCACGAAGGACCAGCCGGGGCCGTCGGCGCGCAGCGTCCGCGCCTGGTCGGGAGCGAAGCCGGACCGGACCCGGCCGAGCGGCGGCGCCGTGCCGGCGTCCACGTAGGCGCGCAGCTCCGCCAGGGCACGCACCACCCCCGGATGCGAGGGCGTCGGCCTATCGCCGCTCCCGGGAGCCGTGGCCGCCTCGGGGCTCTCGGTCGCCTCGGGTGCCTCACCGGCCGTGGGGGCAGTGCTGCCGGTGGGATCGGCAGGCTCCTCTGCGTTTCCGGCGTTTCCGGCGTCCTCGAACCGCTCCCGCCACGAAGCCCATTGGAGCGCGACCTCGTCCGCCCCGAGGCGCCGCTGTGCGGGGCCCCACGCCGCGGTGTCGGGCGGCGAGAGAGGCAGTCGTACGGCGCTCGCCCCGGCCCCGGAGTCCTCGGCGGCTTCGGGTTCCGGGTCGTGCGGGGCGGGTACGCCCGGTGCCGCGACGGCCAGGGCCATGGGCCAGCCGGGCAGCGCGGAGACGACGGTACGTTCGTCCGGCGACAGGTCGTAGGCCATCCCGCAGTCCCAGGACGCGATCGCGACGGCGACCAGCGAGACGTCGTCCACCACCACCGTCCACCGGGCGCCCGCGCCGTCCTGCCCCATGACCAGGCCGTACCCGCCGGGGTACGGCTCCAGCCCGAGCGCGGCGCACGCCTGCGCGTAGTCGTCGCCCAGCACCGCCGGGAACCGCGCGGGGGTCAGCAGCGCGGCGGTCAGTACGAACAGCGCGTCGTCGTCCACGGGGTCGTCCGTCGCAACCACGGCACCTCCTCATCCCGACGGCCTGCCGGCCCAGGCAGCCTGTCGGCGCACCCTAACCAGTCGGTAACCCGGGCGTCGAGAGGCAAGGAGAACACGGTCCTCAAGCGAGCCTTACACGGGCCTTAAGCGACCCTTATGCGGCAGGCAGGCCCAGCAGGCTACGGGCCACGGCCTGCGGCGACTCGTCCCACTCGCGGGCCAGCGCGATCACCGCACGGCAGGCCAGCTCGTTGACGCCGAAGGAGAGCGCCTCGGGCGAGACCCAGCCCGCCGCCTCGTCGATCTGCTGCTGGTCGTCCTCCGCGCACGCGGAGACATAGGTGGCGGCGGCCTCGAAGAGGTTGTGCTGCCGCGGGGGACGGTTCACGGCCGGTGCGGCGGCACCGTCCGACACGAGGATTCTGCGCAGTCTGCTGAACACCGGGTTCACCTTCCCTGCTGCCTGGCATGGTGCGGACCGCACGGCTGAGCGGGCCACGCCTCCAACGTACGGTCGCCCGCGCCTGGGCAGAAGAGGCCCTGCGGTCGGCGAGGGGCTCCGGCGCCCGGGGCCCGTGTACGTGTCGCGGCGCGGCCCGGGTCCGTCAGCCGGTGCGTACCGCCAGTGCCAGGAAACGCGTGTCCTCGTCCGTGTACGACTCCATACGCCAGCCGGAACCGGCCAGCAGGGGGCGCAGCCGGTGCTCTGCGCGCAGGTCGTCCTCGGTGATCCGGCGTCCCTGCCGGGCGGCGAGCGCGGCCCGGCCGACGGGGTGGAACAGCGCCAGCCTGCCGCCGGGCCGCACCGCCCGGGCCAGCTCCCGCAGATTCTCCTGCGGCCGGGGCAGATGCGCGATCAGGCCCGCGCCGAACACCGCGTCCAGCGCCCGCGAGCGCACCGGCAGCCGCGCCACGTCGGTGAGCAGGAGCCGTCCGGCGCGGTGCCGCCCGGCCCGTGCGGCCGCCGCCAGCATCTCCGGCGTCAGATCGGCGCCCAGCACCGTGCCGGTCCCGCCCACGGCGTCGCGCAGGGGCGGCAGTGCCCGCCCCGTACCGCACCCGGCGTCCAGGACCGTGTCGCCGGGGCGCAGTCCGAGTGCCGCTACGGCGGCTGAGTAGGCGGGGCCGTCGTCCGGGAAGCGGGCGTCCCACGCAGCCGCCCGCGCGCCGAAGAATTCCCGTACATGTGTGTGGTCATGGGCCATGGCGCCATGATCCCCCAGGGCCGCGCCGCGTGGGCCGGCGGTTCAGTCCGTCAGGCCGGCGTAGGCCACGGCCTTCTCGACCCGTACGCGGACCAGCAGTTCACCCGGTACGCCGTTGCGCCTGCCGAACTCCTCGGCTCGCTCCTCGCCCATGTAACGCGCGGCGATGCGCGTCGCCCAGTGGAGCAGCCGCCCGGGATCCTCGTCCAGCTCGGCGCGGCCCTGGATCGTCACGAAGCCGAACGGCGGCCGTTCGTCGTCCACGCAGAGCGCGAGGCGCCCGTCCCGCCGCAGATTGCGGCCCTTCACGGTCTCCTTGCCCGTGTTGAAGACCAGTTCGTCCCCGTCGAGGACGAACCAGACCGGTGCGATGTGCGGGGATCCGTCGGCCCGTACGGTGGACAGCTTGCCGGTGCGGGTGCCCTCGGAGACGAAGGCATGCCACTCGTCCTTGCTCATGTTTGTCGCCATGGCCATATCTTCCTGCGCGGGGTGAGGCGGCGCGATGTGACGCACCGACGCCTTGTTGTCCCGGCCTGCCCCGGCCTCCGCTTGCCCGGAGGCGGCCGGTGCGGAAGGCTACGGGCGGCGGGGGCATGGGGAACATCTGAACGGGGAGGGACGGCAATGCCACTTGAAAAGGGACTTGACTGGTTGCTGGACGACCTGACCGAACGGGTCGAGCACATCAAGCACGCGCTGGTGCTCTCGAACGACGGTCTGGTGACCGGGGCCAGTACGGGACTGGCGCGCGAGGACGCGGAACATCTCGCCGCGGTCTCCTCGGGGCTGCACAGCCTCGCGCGGGGGTCGGGACGCCATTTCCGGGCGGGCAAGGCGCGGCAGACCATGGTCGAGTTCGACGAGGCGCTGCTCTTCGTCACCGCGGCGGGCGACGGCAGTTGCCTCTGTGTGCTGACAGCGGCCGAGGCGGATGTGGGTCAGGTCGCCTACGAGATGACGCTGCTCGTCAACCGGGTCGGGGAGCATCTGGGCGTCGCGGCGAGACAGCCCGACCACACCACGCTGAGCGGCCTCTGACCAGCTTTTCCGACCGGCTCCCGGAGTTGTCCACAGGCTGCGCGGGAAGGGCCGTCGACGCGCTACGGTCGTCACCGAGAGTAGTCATCACTCACGGGGAGGACGATCATGTCCATCAGCGGGACGCGGACCCATGTCCGGACCGGACGCGACGGCGGCGGAGCCGCGGCGGGGACCGGAGGCACGGTCCGGACGGGGGCCAGGGGAGAGACCGGATTCCGGGCCCGGGCGGGTCTCGGGGCCGGGGCAGGACGCGGGTACGGGGCGGGACTCGGGTACGGGTCCGAAGCCGGGACCGAGGCGGCGGAGAGCGGGGCCGGTGCGGTCGGTCTCATCCGGGCCGCGCGGGAACTGGAGCTGAAGCGCGGCGAGTTCGAGCTCGCGACGCAGCTCGGACATATCCGCACCGAGGCCGGGAAGGCGGGCGGCCGGCGGCAGGTCGGGCGGGAGGAGATCGAGCGGCTGCGGGCGCTCGACGGATTCCCGGACTCGCTGCGCGAGCGGGTACGGACCGTGGGCACGGCCGATGGTGCCGCGTTGCTGTCCGTCAGCCCGGGCCGGTTCACCCGGCTGGCCAAGGCGGGATTCATCGCGCCGGTCCACTTCTACCTCAACCGCTACCGCACGGTGGTGTGGCTGTATCTCGCCGATGATCTGGGGTCGTTCGCCTCCTGGGAGCCGTGGCTGCGCACCGGACGGCTGCCGCGGGGGCTCTGCGCCGGGGTGGACGAGGGCGACGACCGGCGTCCGCGCAACTGGAGGGGCCGGCGTATCGGCCATCTTCTGCACGAGAGCGAGGACCCCTGGGAGCGGGCGGCCATCGCGGGATGTGTGCTCGACGCTGCCCATCTCGCCGAGCTGGTGCCCGACGCGTACGAACGCGCCTATCTGAACCGGCTGGCGCCGGTCCTCTTCCGCGCGTTTCCGGAATCCGAGGCGGCACGGTCGACGGTGGGGCGGCTGCTGCTGGCGGATCACCCGGAGGAGATCCGCTGGCACAGCACCAGTCTGGGGACCTTCCTTGAGGAGGCGAGGCGGGTGCGTCCGGCGCCACGGGCCGAGGAGTTCACCGCCCGTACGGAAGGGGTCGGTCCGCCGTTCGGCGGTCCGCTCGGCGGCCTGCTGACCCGGCTGCGGCTCGGGCGGGACCGGGCGCCGGCGCCCGCTGTCCCCGAGGGGAGCGGTGAGTGAGCGCGGCGGGTGGATGCGGGCGGACGGGGCGCAATCACCCGGACGGGGCCGGGAGTTCGGCCGCGTGACCACCCGTACGGCTCACGAACGGCGGTCACGTTCCGTGGCGGGCGGGCGGGTCGGCCGGGGCCGTGACGACAGCGCGTTCCGGGGAAAAGGCGCCCCAGTTCCCGTCGGGCAGCTTCGCGCGGAGTTTCACCCGAAGGGGCTCGCCCGCAGTCCTGCCCGCGTAGACGCTGTACGTCGCCCTGCCCCGGGGAGCCTCGGCGCCCCAGACCAGGGTCGTCGCGAACTTCCCGTTCAGATGGATCTGGTACTCGGGCACCTCGCCGCCGGTCCGCGGCGCGAGCCAGGACAAGTCGATGTAGTACCCGCCGTCGGCGGCCCGCGTCGTGGCCCGCAGGCCGGTCGGCGCGGTGTCGGGATCGTCCCCCGGGCCGTGCGGGGTGGTGATCTCGACGGTGCGGCTGGCGGGCGAGGTGTTGTCCGCCGCGTCCCGGGCGACCACGGTGAAGCGGTAGTGGGTGCCCGGCCGCAGCCGGGTGATCCGGGCCGAGGTCGCGTCGGCGCCGACGCTGTGGATCCTGGAGCCGCCCTGGTGGATGTCGTACGAGACGATGCCCTGCCCGTCCGGGGCCCGGTCCCAGGCGATCCGGGCCGCGCGGGCGCCGTCGCTCCCGCCCCGCACCCCGTCGGGGCGGGCGGGCGGATCCCGGTCCTCGGCGACGGCCGCGGGTGTGTCGACGGACACGGTCGCGCTGTGCGGCGAGACGGTGCCGTCGGCGCCCCTGGCGCGGACGGTGAAGGTGTGGCGGCTCGACGGGGCGAGCCCGGTGACATCGGTCATGTTCGTGCGGGCGGGGACGTCCTTGACCTTCGTTCCGCCGCGGTAGACGTCGTACCCGGTGACGTCGTCCCCCGAAGGGGCCGGGCGCCACATGACATGGGCGGACGTGGCGCTGCCGGCCTGGACGGTGACGCCGGCGGGCGCCGCGGGCGCCGCCGCCCGTTCGTCGTCCGCACCGCACGCGGTCGTCGCGAGGAGGGCCGCGGTCACGAGGCCGAGCGTGGCGACGGCGCGGAACCTGGTCATGGCCGTGTCCTTCACCCCGGGGGTAATGGTCTAGACATATATGACACAGGTGTCGGGTTCACATCAAGAGGGGGGTACGCATGAAGAGGGCCGAAGGCCGGGAGAAGTCGCGGAAGAGGGCACGCGAAAGGCGTGCAGGAGAGAGGAGTTCCGGGCGCCGCCCTTCCCCGGCGGGGGCGGGGTGGGCGGCGGATGCCGGTTCCGCGGGGGCCGGATCAGCCGGTGCGGCGGACGAGTTGGGTGTTCAGTTCGTACCGGGCGCCGACGACGGCCAGTTTGCCCTCGGCCACCTTGGCCGCGAGGTCGGGCTCGGCGGCGAGACGGGCGCGCACCATCTCCACGTTCGAGGTCACGGTGGCATCGACGCGCGCGGTGCCGTGCTGCGTGTGGTCGATCGCGGGGCGGATCTGGTCGGCCAGGTACTGGATGTGGGCAGGGAGTTCCTCGCCCGTCTCCTCCGCCTCGACCGCTGCGGCGACGGCGCCGCAGGACTGGTGCCCGAGGACCAGGACCAGCGGGATGCCCAGTTCGAGCACGCCGTAGCTGATGCTGCCGAGAACGGCCTCGTCCAGCACCTCGCCGGCCGAGCGCACGGTCATCAGGTCACCGAGGCCCTGGTCGAAGACCAGCTCCGGCGGGACCCGCGAGTCTATGCATCCGAGGATGAGGGCGAAGGGGTGCTGGCCCGAAACGAGTTCGGTGCGCACGGCCTGTGTCTCGTCCGGGTGCTGCTGCCGGAAGGTCCGCCAGCGCCGGTTCCCCGCGGCGAGTTCGGCCAGCGCCTCGTCGGCGGTGGCGGGCCGTCGGCGCGCGGTGCGGGCGGCCGGCGCGGCGATGGCGGAGGGGGCGGCGAGGGTGACACCCGCGGTGGCGGCACTCCCCGCGAGAGCCGCGCGCAGCACGGTGCGGCGTGGTGTGTGGGAAGTGGTCGAAGGTCTCTGGAGGTGCTTGGTCAATATCACCGCCGGAGACTAACCGTGACAGCCTTGGCCATTGCTTTTCACGGAGGAATTGTTGACGCACTCTTGAACCAAGCATGCGGTGTACGCAGGGGATTGGGCGTGGGGACCCTGCGCGTTCACCGCCCGGTCGGGTGGCCGCGGAGCGCTCCGGTGGCGGGCTGTGGTTCCATGGTCCGGGTGAACCGACAGACTATGCCAGCGGCCGATGACATCCCGATGTGTGATGTCCGGCGACGCGACGTGGGTGACCTCGACGAATGCGTGAGTGTGCTCGCCGAGGTGCACAAGGTCGACGGCTACCCGGTGAACTGGCCCGCGCTGCCCGCCGATTGGCTGGCACCACCCGAGCAGCTCGCCGCCTGGGTGGCCGAACTCGACGGTCGGATCGTCGGCCATCTCGCGCTCTCCCCGCCCGTCGAGGGCGACGCGGCGCCCGTGCTGTGGGGCGAACGCACGGGCGCGTCCCTCGGCGAAGTCGCCGTGGTGACCCGTCTGTTCGTCTCCCCGGACGCCCGGGGCCACGGCATCGGAGCCCTTCTGATGTCCCAGGCGTTAAGGGAGGCCGGCGCGCGCGGACTGCACCCCGTCCTGGACGTCGTCGCCGCCGACACGGGCTCGGTGGCCTTCTACGAACACCTGGGCTGGACCCTGTTGGACATCGCCGAGCAGCGCTGGAGCCAGGAGCAGACGGTCACCGTCCACTGCTACGCGGCCCCGGTCAGGTCCACGCGTCCGGCGTCGCGTCACCCTTGATGCGCGCGTGCGGGCGGCTGCCGTGCCGCCCGACGGCACACGCGGCGCACCGGCACGGCCAGTGCCCCGGAGCGTGAGTACCGCCGTGCTCCGGGGCGGCGTCCGGGAGAAGCGAGCCGCCGATCCCGCTGCTGCCGGGCCACACCCCGCGGCCCGGCGACCTCCCTCGGTCCCGGCCACACCCCGCGGCCCGGCGGCCTCCCGCGACTGCGGCTACTCCCCGCCGCCCGGCTGCTTCCCCTGCTCCAGACGGCGGGTAGAACTGCGTACCACCAGCTCGGGCTGGAGCACGACCGAGCGGTGCGTATGGTGCTGCGCGTCCGGCCCCGTCTCGTCCATCAGCATCTCCGCCGCCGCCCGCCCCATCGCGTCCGCGGGCTGCCGTACCGACGTCAGCGGAACGACCGCCGCCGCGGCGAACTCGATGTCGTCGTAGCCGACGATCGACACGTCGCCGGGGACGTCCACCCCGGCCCCGTACATGGCCTGGAGGACGCCCAGGGCGAGCAGGTCGTTGGCGCAGAACACGGCCGTCGGGCGCTCGGCGAGCCCCAGCAGCCGCGCCCCCGCGTCGATGCCCGAGGCAACGTCCAGCCGCGCCGACTCCACATGGCGCAGCGCCTCTTCCGGCAGCCCGGCCTCACGCAGGGCCGCCAGCGCGCCGGTTCGCCGGTCCCGGCACTGGGGGAGTGACATCGGGCCGCTGATGTACGTCACGGACCGGTGGCCGGCGGCCAGCAGATGCCCCACGGCGAGCGCGCCGCCCGCCACGTCGTCCACCGAGACGGAACACCCCTCGGAGGCGGGTACCGCCCGGTCGACATGGACGAACGGAATGTCCCGGCGCGCGAACTCCCGTACGTTGTGGCCCGTCGCGTCCGCCGGAGTGAGCAGCACACCGCGCACCCGCTGCTCGGCGAAGAGCGACAGGTACTCCGCCTCCTCCGCCGTGCTGCCCGCGCTGTTGCAGAGCATCACCCCGAGACCGGTCTCGCGTGCCGCGCGCTCGGCGCCCTTGGCGATGGCCACGAAGAACGGGTTCGCCATGTCGAGCACGAGGATCGCCAGGATCCGGCTGGTCCCCACCCGGAGCTGCCGGGCCGTCTCGCTGCGGACGAAGCCGAGCTGGTCTATGACCGCCCGCACTCGCACACGGGTGGGTTCGGACACCTTCTCGGGACGGTTGAGCACATTCGAGACGGTGCCGACCGAGACACCGGCCAGCCGGGCCACGTCCTTGATGCCGACCGTCTGCGCCACGCGTCCTGCCCGTTCTGTCACATCTCGTTGGTGCCCCTGACCGGGTGGACCATCATATCGGGGGACAGGAGCCCGGCTACGTGCCGCGTACACCCGAATCGCCCAACGCGCTGCTCCCCGGCGGCGCGATCCGTAAAGGTGGGAGGCCGGGAGGCCGGAGGTCCGTGAAGCCGGAGGAGGCCGTGAGCCCGCGAGCCCGTGACGTGCGTGGGCCTCGGCGTCAGCGCCGTGCCCCCGCGTCCGCGATCAGCGCGGCGGCCCGGTCCCACGCCGCCCGGCCGGCCCGGTCGGCGGACGGTGCGTAACGGCGCGGCTCCAACGTCGCGCGCAGCAGCGCGCGCAGATCGGGAAGACCGCCGTCGACGGCGCCCGCCGCGCGCGCCTGGACCAGTACGTTGCCGAGCGCGGCGGCCTCTGCGGGGCCCGCGACGACGGGCAGCCCACAGGCGTCCGCGGTGAGCCGGCACAGCAGCGTGTTGTGCGCCCCGCCGCCCACGATGTGCACCGTGTCCACGGAGCGGCCGGACAGCCGCTGCGCGTCCTCGATCGCGCGCCGGTGCGCCAGCGCCAGCGAGTCCAGCACACACCGGGCCGTCCCGGCCGGGCCCTCGGGCTCCGGTACGCCGATGTGGCGGCAGGCGTCCGCGATCCGCCGAGGCATCTCCCCGGGTGCCAGGAACGCCGGGTCGTCCGCGTCGACGAACGACCGCAGCCCCGGCACCTCGGCCGCCTCGGACAGCAGCCGGTCCAGCCGCTGGGGGGTGCCCTCGGCCTCCCAGGCGCGCAGGCACTCCTGGAGCAGCCAGAGCCCCATGATGTTGCGCAGATAACGGACGGTGCCGTCCACGCCCAGCTCATTGGTGAAGTTGGCCTGTCGGCTCTCCTCCGTCAGCACGGGGGCGTCCAGCTCCAGACCGGCCAGCGACCAGGTGCCGGTGGCGACATAGGCGAACCGGTCGCCGGCGGCTGGCACCGCCGCGACGGCCGACGCCGTGTCGTGCGAGCCGACGGCCGTCACCGGCACCGGACCGCTCAGCCCGGTCTCGGCCAGCACCTCGGGCAGCAGCGTCCCGGCCGGCGTGCCCGGCGTCCGCAGGGCGGGGAAGAGGGCGAGGTCGATCCCCAGCGGCTCGGCGACGGACCGGGCCCAGTCCCGTGTCCGGGGATCGATGAGCTGTGTCGTGGAGGCGTTGGTCAGCTCCGTACCGGCCTCGCCGGTGAGCCAGTAGGCGATGAGGTCGGGGATGAGCAGCAGCCGTTCCGCGGCGGCCAGCGCCGTACTGCCCCGCGCCGCGGTGAGCTGGTACAGGGTGTTGAACGGCAGGTACTGCAGGCCCGTCGCCCCGTACAACTCGGCGGGCGGCAGCACCGCGGCGACCTTCCCGGCCTCGCCCTCGGTACGGGCGTCCCGGTAGTGCACGGGGTTGCCGAGCAGAGCGCCGGACGCGTCGAGCAGCCCGTAGTCGACGGCCCAGGTGTCGATGCCGACGCTCGCGGGCGCCCGCCCCGCCGCCGTCCCCGCGGCCCTCAGGCCGTCCAGCACTCCGGCGTACAGGGACAGGATGTCCCAGTGCAGGGTGCCGGAGGTCCGCACCGGACGGTTGGGAAACCGGTGGACCTCCTCAAGACGCAGGGTGCCGGCGCCCCGGCCGGAGACATGGCCGACCATGACACGGCCACTGGAGGCGCCGAGGTCGACGGCGGCGAAGGGAAGCGGTTCGGTGGGTGACACGGCGGACCTCAGGAATGACACGGCCGGCCCCGGCGAACGAAGACGAAGGAGACCAGCGAGCGGAAGGACGTGGCGGAGCGGCGGGAGCGGGCAGAACGGGGTCGGGAGCGGGAAGCGCGGACCGCGGAGCGCGGGCCCGGGGCTGCCGTCAGGGACAGGCCCCCGGCCCGCGCGGCTTACTGATGCCCCCTACCGGTGTGCTGTGCAGTGGGGGGCGAACAGGAAGCCTCGGAAACAGGGCCTAGCGCAGGAACGCCGCCGCGACACCCGCGTCCACCGGGATGTGCAGACCGGTGGTGTGGCTCAGTTCGCCGCCCGTCAGGACGAAGACCGCCGCCGCCACATGGTCCGGCAGCACCTCGCGCTTGAGGATGGTCCGCTGCGCGTAGAACTCGCCCAGCTTCTCCTCCTCCACCCCGTACACGGCCGCGCGCTCCGCGCCCCAGCCGCCCGCGAAGATCCCGGAGCCGCGGACCACCCCGTCCGGATTGATCCCGTTGACCCGGATCCCGGCCCCGCCCAGTTCGGCGGCGAGCAGCCGGACCTGGTGGGCCTGGTCGGCCTTGGTCGCCGAGTACGCGATGTTGTTGGGGCCGGCGAACACCGCGTTCTTCGACGCGATGTAGACGATGTCCCCGCCGAACCCCTGGTCGGTCATGACCCGGGCCGCCTCCCGCGAGACGAGGAACGAGCCGCGGGCCATGATGTCGTGCTGGAGGTCCCAGTCCCTGGCAGTCGTCTCCAGCAGCGGCTTGGAGATCGAGATGCCCGCGTTGTTGACGACCAGGTCCACCCCGCCGAAGGCGAGCGCCGCCGCGTCGAACGCCGCCCGGATCTGCTCCTCGTCCGTCACGTCGACGGTCACCGCGACGGCCCGGTCCGTGCCGCCGAGCTCCTCCGCGACACTCGCCGCGCCCTCGGCGTTGAGATCCGCGACCACGACACACGCGCCCTCGGCGGCCAGCCGGTGCGCGACGGCCCGGCCGATCCCCGAGCCCGCCCCCGTCACCAGCGCGACCCGGGTGGCCAGCGCCTTCGGGGCCGGCATCCGGCGCAGCTTGGCCTCCTCCAGCTCCCAGTACTCGATACGGAACTTCTCGGACTCCTCGATGGGCGCGTACGTGGAGACGGCCTCGGCGCCGCGCATCACGTTCACGGCGTTCACGTAGAACTCACCGGCGACCCGGGCGGTCTGCTTGTCCTTGCCGAACGAGAACATCCCGACGCCGGGCACCAGCACGATCGCCGGGTCGGCGCCGCGCATCGCCGGCGAGTCCGGCGTGGCGTGCCGCTCGTAGTACGCCCGGTACTCCGCCCGGTACGCGGTGTGCAGCCCGGCCAGCCGCTCCCGTACCTCCTCCAGCGGCGCCCCGGCGGGCAGGTCGAGGACCAGCGGGCGGACCTTGGTGCGCAGGAAGTGGTCCGGGCAGGAGGTACCCAGCGCGGCCAGCCGCGGATGCTCCTCGCGCGCCAGGAAGTCGAGGACCGGCTCCGTGTCCGTGAAGTGGCCGACCTGGGGCCGGTCGGTGGAGGCGAGCCCCCGGATCAGCGGGGCGAGAGCGGCCGCCTTCGCGTGTCGCTCGGCCTCGGGCAGCGGCTCGTACCCCTCCCGTACGGGGCCGAACGGCTCGGGCGCGCCACGCTCCGCCAGGAACGTCTCGGCCGTCCGGATGATGTGCAGCGAATTGCGCTCGCACTCCTCGGAGCTGTCGCCCCACGCGGTGATGCCGTGCCCGCCGAGCACACAGCCGATCGCCGCCGGGTTGGCCTTCTTGACCGCGGCGATGTCCAGGCCGAGCTGGAAGCCGGGACGCCGCCACGGCACCCAGACCACGGTGTCGCCGAAACACTCCGCCGTCAGCTTCTCGCCGTCGGCCGCGCAGGCCAGCGCGATCCCCGAGTCGGGGTGCAGGTGGTCCACATGGGCCGCGTCCACCAGCCCGTGCATCGCGGTGTCGATGGAGGGCGCCGCCCCGCCCTTGCCGTGCAGGCAGTAGTCGAACGCGGCGACCATCTCGTCCTCGCGCTCCACCCCCGGATAGACCCCGGCCAGCGCGCGCAGCCGGTCCACGCGGAGCGCGGCGAGACCACCGGCGGTGAGGGTGCCGAGGTCTCCGCCCGACCCCTTGACCCACATCAGCTCGACGGCGTCGCCGGTCACGGGGTCGGTGGCGGATCCCTTGGCGGAGGTGTTGCCGCCGGCGTAGTTGGTGTTGCGCGGATCGGCGCCGAGCCGGTGCGAACGCTCCAGCAGTTCGGCTGCCGCCGGGTGGATGCGGGGCTGGTCGGTCATCATGTCCCTCTGTGATGTGCGGACTTCGGGGGAGAAGCGGAGAAGCGGAGTAGAGGAGAAGCGGCGAAGGGGAGAAGGGGAAGGGCGGAGAAGGCGCGGACGGACGCCGGGCAGGCGGAGACGGAACTGCTCCGAGGAGTACGGCGCCGCTCCGTCGCCCGCCTCAGGCGCCCCAGCCCGCCTGCGTCCCGCCGACCCGCTCGGCGATGATCTTCTTGCCGTAGCCGGAGGCGTGGTACGCGGCGACGGGGTCGGCGTCCGCGCCCAGTTCGGCGCGTGCCTCGGCGACCAGCGGGCGTACGTCCGTGTTGAAGGCGTCCATGATCGCCGCGTTGGCCGCCAGCACGTCGCCCGCGCGCTGGGCCGCGTCCAGCGCGTCCGCGTCCACCAGCAGCGCCTTGGCCGTGGCCTCCTGGACGTTCATCACCGACCGGATGATCGCGGGGATCTTCTCCTCGATGTTGTGGCACTGGTCCAGCATGAACGCGGTGTCCGCCGTGTAGCCGCCGCCCCTGATCACCTCGTACATGATCCGGAAGAGCTGGAAGGGGTCCGCGGCGCCCGCCATCAGGTCGTCGTCCGCGTAGAAGCGGGAGTTGAAATCGAAGCCGCCGAGCTTCTTCTCACGCAGCAGCAGCGCCACGATGAACTCGATGTTGGTGCCCGGCGCATGGTGCCCGGTGTCCACCACGACCTGCGCCTTCTCGCCCAGTTTGAGGCAGTGCGCGTACGCGGTGCCCCAGTCCGGTACGTCCGTGGCGTAGAAGGCGGGCTCGAACAGCTTGTACTCCAGCAGCATCCGCTGCCCCTCGCCGAGCCGCTCGTACACCGCGGACAGCGCCTCGGCGAGCCGCCCCTGCCGGGCGGAGATGTCGTCCTGGCCGGGGTAGTTGATGCCGTCGGAGAACCACAGCTTCAGATCGCGCGACCCGGTGGCGTCCATGACGTCCACACACTCCAGCAGATGCCCCAGCGCCTTGCGGCGCACGGCGGCGTCGGGATGGGTGACCGAGCCGAGCTTGTAGTCGTCGTCCTGGAACACGTTCGAGTTGATCGCCCCGATACGCAGCCCCAGTTCGCGCGCGTGGGCCGCGAGCGCGCCGTAGTCGTCCACGCGGTCCCAGGGGATGTGCAGCGCCACCGACGGCGCGACCCCCGTGTGGGCGTGCACCCGCGCGGCGTCCGCGAGCTTCTCCCGCGGCGTGCGCGGCACGCCCTGCTGCGTGAAGACCTTGAACCGTGTGCCGGAGTTCCCGAACGCCCACGACGGCGTCTCGACTGCCTGCGACTTCAGCGCCGCCTTCACAGCGGACACGGCGGATCGACCCGTCATCTCTCAGCGCTCCCGTGGTGCGGACTCGCGTGGCGAGTCAGTGTCACGATCCTTTGTGAATCGTTTCATCGCGGTGAAGCTATGGGAGTCCCTGACTGGTGTCAACCCTCCGCGCGACACCTTTGAACGCTTTGGAGCATGCCCCCTTCGGCCCGTCTCCAAAATGTCGAGCACACCCCATTGACTGTGCGGGCCAACGCCGTTTAGCTTCCGTGCAACCTCATTGAAACCTTTCAGGGCGGGTGGCACGACGCGTCCCCCTCGCTGAGGAGTCCCTATGAACGAGCCCGTCACGGGCCCCGGTACGGATCCCGCACCGGCCCCGGCCCCGGATGCCGCACCGGACCCCGCCCCCGTCCTGGCCCTGCGGGACGTGAGCAAGTCCTTCGGTGCCGTACGCGCCCTGCGGGACGTCTCCCTGCACCTCCTGCCCGGTGAGGCGCACGCCCTCGCCGGGGAGAACGGCGCCGGCAAGTCCACGCTGATCAAGACGCTCGCCGGGGTGCACAGGCCGGACGCCGGCGAGATCCTCCTCGACGGGGCGCCCGTCGTCTTCCACGGCCCCGCCGACGCCAGGGACGCGGGCATCGCCGTCATCTACCAGGAGCCCACGCTCTTCCCCGACCTGTCGATCGCCGAGAACATCTTCATGGGCCGTCAGCCGCGCCGGAGCCTCGGCCGGATCGACCACCGGGCCGTACGGGAGACCACCGCCGCCCTGATGAAGCGGCTCGGTGTGGAACTCGACCCCGACCGGCCCGCCCGCGGGCTCTCCATCGCCGACCAGCAGATCGTCGAGATAGCCAAGGCGCTCTCCTTCGACGCACGGGTCCTGATCATGGACGAGCCGACCGCGGCGCTGACGGGCGGCGAGACCGCCCGGCTGTTCTCCGTCGTACGGACCCTGCGCGCGGAGGGCGCCGCCGTCCTGTTCATCTCGCACCGCCTGGAGGAGATCTTCGCCCTCTGCCAGCGCGTCACGGTGCTGCGCGACGGCCGCTGGATCTCCTCGCGGCCGCTGGCCGGGCTCACCGAGGACGACCTCGTCCGCTCCATGGTCGGCCGTGAGCTGGGGGAGCTCTACCCCAAGCAGCGGGCGGCCGTCGGCGGGACCGCGCTGTCGGTCCGGAGACTGACCCGGGAGGGCGTCTTCCGGGACATCTCCTTCGAGGTGCGGCGGGGCGAGATCGTCGCCCTGGCCGGACTGGTGGGCGCGGGCCGCAGCGAGGTGGCGCGGGCCGTCTTCGGAGTGGACCGGGCCGACGCGGGCGAGGTCGAGGTCGCCGGGCGGACGCTGCCCGCCGGATCGCCGACCGCGGCCATGGCCGCCGGGCTCGCCCTCGTCCCCGAGGACCGCCGGCTGAACGGCCTCGTGATGGACCTGTCCATCGAGCGGAACATCGGCCTCACCGGGCTCGACCGGCTCGGCCGCGGCGGCCTGGTCCGCCGGGTCCTGGAGCGCGGCCGGGCCGCCGACTGGGCCGTACGCCTGCAGCTCAAGTACAACCGCCTCGCCGACCCCGTCGGGGTGCTCTCCGGCGGCAACCAGCAGAAGGTCGTCCTCGCCAAATGGCTGGCGACCGAACCCGCCGTGCTCATCGTCGACGAACCCACCCGGGGCATCGACGTCGGCACCAAGGCGGAGGTGCACCGGCTGCTCTCCGCCCTCGCCGCGGACGGACTCGCCGTCCTGATGATCTCCTCCGACCTGCCCGAGGTACTGGGCATGGCCGACCGGGTGCTCGTCATGCACGAGGGGCGGCTCACCGCGGAGATACCCCGGGCCGAGGCGAACGAGGAGACGGTGATGGCGGCGGCGACCGGCCTGAACGAGAAGGCGGCGGCATGACCATCCTGACGGACCGGCCCTCCAAGGACACCAGGGACACCAGGGACGCTGCCTCCGCCCGCTCCCTCGTGGACACCGTGTTCCGGGCCCGGGAGATCAGCATCGCCGGAGCGCTGGTCCTGCTCATCCTCGGCACCTGGATCTCCAACCCGCGCTTCCTCGACGACCAGGGCGTCAAGGACCTCCTGCTCAACGCGTCCATCCTGGTCCTGCTGGCCGTCGGCCAGTCCGTGGTCGTCGTGACCCGCAACATCGACCTGTCGGTCGGCTCGGTCGTCGGGCTCTCCGCCTTCGCCTGCGGCAAGTTCGTCGCCGGCACCGACCACGGCGTCCTCACCGTCCTGCTGCTGGGCATCGCCCTCGGCGTGGCCTGCGGACTGGTCAGCGGAGCCCTCGTCAGCTTCGGCCGGGTCCCCGCGCTAGTGGTCACCCTGGGCATGCTCTACATCATCCAGGGGCTCGACTACTGGTGGGCGCAGGGCGACCAGATCAGCGCGAACGACGTCCCCGACCCGGTCCTCGGCCTGGGCAGCGGAAGCGTCCTCGGCGTCCCCTACCTCCCGCTGATCGCCGTCGCCGTGCTCGCCGGCACCGCGTACTACCTGCGCGGCTACCGCTCGGGACGCGAGCTGTACGCGATCGGCTCCAACCCCGAGGCCGCCCGGCTCGCCGGGGTCCCGATCCGCCGCCGGATCCTCGGCGCGTACGCCTTCTCCGGGGCCGTCGCCGGGTTCGCCGGCGCCCTGTGGCTCGCCCGCTTCGGCACCGTCGTCGCGGACAACGCCCACGGCTGGGAACTCACCGTCGTCAGCGCCGTCGTCGTCGGCGGCGTCGCCATCACCGGCGGCACCGGCACGGTGTGGGGCGCCGCACTCGGCGCGCTGCTCCTCACCACCATCGGCAGCGCGCTGATCGTCCTGAAGGTCGACGCGTTCTGGCAGGGCGCCATCACCGGCGCGCTGCTCCTCGCGGCCATCAGCGTCGACCGGATCGTCTCCCTGCGCATGACCGCAGCACTGAGGAAGAGGAGCGCCCGACATGGGAATGGCGCCTGACACACGGACAGCGCCGCGGCCCCCGGCGAAGACGCCGGAGCAGCGCCCCACGACCGCGGCGGAGCGCGTCCGCGCCGTGGGACTGCGCTGGGACACGGCGGTCGGCGCCCTGCTGGTCGCGGTCTTCGTCGTCGGCCTCGGCACCACCGACGGGTTCGCCTCCGGCGAGAACCTGGCCTTCGCCTTCAACGACATCGCCGAGGTCGCCCTCATCGCCCTGCCCATGACCCTGCTGGTGGTGGCCGGCCAGGTCGATCTCTCCGTCGCCTCCATGCTCGGCCTCGGCAGCGCGCTGACCGGCGCCCTGTGGAACGCGGGCTGGGCCTTCGAGACGATCGTCCCCGTGGTGCTGCTCGTCGGGATCGCCGGAGGGCTCCTCAACGGCTGGCTCGTCACCCGCGTGGGGCTGCCCTCGCTCGCCGTCACCATCGGCACGCTCGCCCTCTACCGCGGCCTCGCCTCGGTCGCGCTGGGCAGCGACGCCGTCACCGACTTCCCCCGGGTGTACGCCGACTGGGCCGTGGACACCACCACGGTCCCGGGCACCTTCCTCACCTATCCCGTGGTGCTCTTCATCGCGGCGGCCGTGGTCACCGCCGTGGTCCTGCACGCCACCGCCTTCGGCCGGTCGCTGTTCGCGATCGGCGCCCAGGAGGAGGCCGCCTACTTCGCCGGCGTCCGGGTCAAGCGCTTCAAACTGATCCTCTTCGTGCTCACCGGCGCGGTCTCCGCCTTCGCCGGTGTCGTCTTCACCCTGCGGTACGGCAGCGCCCGCGCCGACAACGGCCTCGGCTTCGAGATGCTCGTCATCGCCTCCGTACTGCTGGGCGGCGTCGACTTCGACGGCGGCAAGGGCACGCTCTTCGGCGCGGTCGCCGGAGTGCTGCTCATCGGGGTCCTCAAGAATCTGCTCACGCTGAACGACGTGCCCAACGAGGTCCAGGTCATCGTGACCGGGCTGCTGCTCGTCGCCTCCGTACTCACCCCCCGGGTCATCACCGCCGCCGCGGAACGCAGACACCGGCGCGCCCTCGGCGCCCCCGGTACCACCGTCCCCGAGTCCTGAGCCCCGGTCCGCCCGTCTCTGCCGGGCGCCCCGAGTCCTGAGCCCCCCCGCCCGCCCGTCTCCTCCGCTTGCCGAGCCTCCCGAAAGGTCCGCCCGCCATGCCGATCCGTACCGCTGCCCGACGCCGCGCAGCCACCGCCGCCACCGCCTGTGCCCTTGCCGTCGCGCTGACGGCCTGCTCCGGCACGACCAAGGACAGCGCGGAGAAGGACACCGCGACCGCCTCCGACGCCGCGGCCAAGGCCGACCCGGACGCGCCCCTGAAGAAGGGCCTCAAGCTCGCGTTCCTCCCCAAGCAGATCAACAACCCCTACGAGAAGATCGTCGACGAGGCCGGCATCGCGGCGGCGGGGGAGTACGGCGCCACCGGCAAGGAGGTCGGCCCCTCCGACGCCAACGCCTCCTCCCAGGTCTCGTACATCAACACCCTCATCCAGCAGCGCCAGGACGCCATCCTGATCGCGGCCAACGACCCGAACGCCGTGTGCGGACCGCTCAAGCAGGCCATGAAGAAGGACATCAAGGTCGTCGCGTACGACTCCGACACCGCCAAGGACTGCCGCCAGCTCTTCATCAACCAGGCCAGCTCCGAGGAGATCGGCCGCAGCCTCGTTCAGCACCTGGGCGAACAGATCGGCTTCCAGGGCAAGATCGCGATCCTCTCGGCCACACAGAACGCCACGAACCAGAACACCTGGATCGAGTTCATGAAGGACGAGCTGAAGCTGCCCAAGTACAAGAACATGCAGCTCGTGAAGGTCGCGTACGGGGACGACGCCGACCAGAAGTCCTTCCAGCAGACCCAGGGACTCCTCTCGGCCTACCCCGACCTCAAGGGCATCATCTCGCCCACCACCGTCGGCATAGCCGCCGCCGCCCGCTACCTCAGCGACTCCTCGTACAAGGGCAAGGTCGTCCTCAACGGGCTGGGCACGCCGAACCAGATGCGCAAGTACGTCAAGGACGGCACCGTCGAGCAGTTCTCGCTGTGGAACCCGGAGGAGCTGGGCTACCTCGGCTCGTACGCCGCGGCCTCCCTCGCCTCCGGGCAGATCACCGGCGCCGAGGGCGAGAAGTTCACGGCGGGCAAGCTCGGTGAGTACACGATCGGCAAGGACGGAGAGGTCATCCTCGGCGAGCCGACCGTCTTCGACAAGAAGAACATCGACAAGTTCGACTTCTGATCGGAACGGTGACTTCCGTGCAACGCGTCTGCTTCCTGCTCAAGGTCCGCCAGGACCGCATCGACGAGTACCGCGAACGGCACGCCGCCGTCTGGCCCGACATGCTCGGGGCGCTGTCCGCGTGCGGCTGGCACAACTACTCGCTCTTCCTGCGCGACGACGGCCTGCTCGTCGGCTACCTGGAGACCGAGGACTTCGCGGCGGCCCAGGCCGCCATGGCCGCCACCGACGTCAACACCCGCTGGCAGAACGAGATGGCCGACTTCTTCGAGGCGCTGGACGGCGCCAAGCCGGACGAGGCCATGCGCCCGCTCACCGAGGTCTTCCACCTCGCCTAGATTCCGCTCCCCGGGCAGGGCCCGCCGCCCCGCCCGGGGCCCCGGGGCCTCCCGCCCGAGGCCCCGTCCAGCTCCGGATCAGCCCCCCCCGCTCACGACCCGCAGGACGAAGGAGAGATCCGCGCATGAGGCCCCTGACCGCCGTGCTGCCCGCCCTCGCACTCCTCGCCACCGCCGCACTCCCCGGTTCCGCCGCCGCGGCGGATCCCGCGCCGGCGGTCACCCGGGTCGCCGACACCCAGCTCGACAGCCAGGCAATCTACTTCGTCTCCTACGACGGCCTGGTCAACAACAACTCCTTCCAGAAGAACGGCCTGCTGACCTACCGGGGCTTCCAGTACGCCGCCTGGTACACGGCCGACCGCACCGCCGTCGTCGGCCGCCGCGCCCTGGGCGCCGCCTCCTGGCAGACGGTACGGCTGCCGCACCGGCTCACCGTCAACGACTCCCACAACGTCATCTCGATGGGTCTCTCGCGCGCCGACGGCCGGCTCCACCTCAACATGGACTCGCACAGCGACGGCTTCTTCTACGTCAAGTCGGCCGCCGGACTCATGGACGACCCCGCCGGACGCGCCTGGAACAGCGGCCAGTTCGGGGCCGTGCAGACCACCCTCGACGGCCTCCCTCTCACCTCCCAGTTCACCTATCCGCAGTTCGTCGCCACCCCCGAGGGCCGCCTCCAGCTCAGCTACCGCGTCGGCGTCTCCGGCAACGGCCGCAACGCGCTCGCCGAGTACGACGGCACGAAGTGGACCGCCCTCGGCGAATGGGCGGGCTCCACCGGCACGTACACCAGCGAGCACGGCTCCAGCACCGCCCGCAACATGTACCTCCACGGCATCGACTACGGCGCCGACGGCCGGCTGCACGCCTTCTTCACCTGGCGCGAGCAGAACAGCGCCGTCATGTGCAACGGCGGCGGCCTCACCAACCACGACACGGGCTACGTCTACAGCTCCGACCGCGGCCGCACCTGGCGCACCGCGACCGGCGCCGTGGTCGGCACCACCGGCGGCGCCGACCAGGTGACCGTCGGCGACGCCGGCACGGTCGTCGACCCGCTCAACCCCGACCACTCGCTGATGAACCAGGAGAGCCAGGCCACCGACTCGGCCGGGCTGCCGCACGCGATCATCAGCTACGTCCCCGGCCGCTTCGGCCAGTGCACGACCAACTACGTGGCCGACCGCACCGCGAACGGCCGCGCCTTCCACCTCTTCAAGAACGCGGCGGGCACCTGGAAGAAGACCGAGATACCGGTCGCGCCCGGCTCCACGCAGCGCACCCGCCTCGTCCTCGACCGGTACGACAACGCCTACGCCGTCATGCCGTACGGCCGGATCGTCGCCGCCTCCAAGGCGTCGGGGTACACCGACTGGAAGACCCTGTTCGACGGTGCGGGTCTGAACGCCTTCGGTGAGGTCGTCGTCGACGAGACGCGCATTGCCCAGGACGGTGTCCTGTCGTTCATGTACCAGCAGAAGTCGAGCGGCACCACCCCTTCGGCGATCCGTGTCATCGACTTCCGGCTGCCGTCCTGACGCACCGTCCCGTCCTGAGAGGCCCAGAGGTACCGCCATGACCGCAGGTACGCCCGCACGTACGCCCGCCGTAGCCCGCAAGCCGAGGATCGGACTGGTCGCCGGAGGACTGGGCGCCTACTGGCCCCAGTTCCCCGACCTTCTCCCGCAGCTCCGCCGGTCGGCCGCCCGGGTCGCCGACCGCATGAGGGAGTTCGACGCCGAGGTCGTCGACGTCGGCTTCATCTCGGACGCCCAGGAAGGAGCCGAGGCCGCCGCGAAACTGCGCGCCGCCGACTGCGACCTGATCGTCGGCTTCCTCACCACCTACATGACGGCCACGATGCTCGTCCCGGTCGCCCAACGCAGCGGCGCGCCGGTCCTGCTGATCAATCTCCAGCCCTCCCCGGCCATGGACCACGCCTCCTTCGACACCGGGAAGTGGCTGGCCTACTGCGGCGCCTGCCCGCTGCCCGAGATGGCCAACGCCTTCGAGCGCGTCGGCGTGCCCTTCCGCTCCGTCTCCGGCCATCTGGAGGACGAGCGCGCCTGGCTGCGCATCGGCCGCTGGATCCGCGCCGCGGGGGTCCACGCCGTACTGCGCGGCGGCCGGCACGGCCTGATGGGCCACCTCTATCCGGGGATGTACGACGTCTCGACGGACCTCACCATGGTCCCGGGACAGCTCGGCGGCCATGTCGAGGTCGTCGAATTCGACGACCTCCGGGTACGCGTCGAACAGGTCGGCGACGACGAGCTCACCGCGAAACTGGACGAGACCAGGGACGTCTTCGAACTCGCCGACTCCGTGGTCGAGGAGGACCTGCGCTGGGCGGCCCGGGTCTCCGTCGGACTCGACCGCCTCGTCGCCGACTTCGACCTGGACTCCCTCGCGTACTACCACCGCGGTCTGGCCGGCGAGATCCACGAGCGGCTCGGCGCGGGCATGATCCTCGGCTCCTCGCTGCTGACCGCGCGCGGCATCCCGGCCTGCGGCGA
This sequence comes from Streptomyces sp. NPDC059255, assembly GCF_042752355.1. Taxonomy (NCBI): domain Bacteria; kingdom Bacillati; phylum Actinomycetota; class Actinomycetes; order Kitasatosporales; family Streptomycetaceae; genus Streptomyces; species Streptomyces sp. NPDC059255. The sequence goes on along the minus strand of NZ_JBHYZP010000050.1, from coordinate 15,892 downwards.
GTACGAGCTGCGGACGTCCCTGGCCATGCTGGTCACGGACCGGCTCGGCGCGGGCGGCTCCTTCACCGAGCTCCAGGCCCTCGACTTCGACGCCGGGGTGGTCGAGATGGGCCACGACGGCCCCGGCCACCTCGCCATCAGCGCGCGCCGGCCCCTGCTGCGCGGACTCGGCGTCTACCACGGCAAGCGCGGCTGGGGCGTCTCCGTCGAGTTCGACGTACGGCACGGCCCCGTCACCCTGGTCGGCATCGGCCAGAGCCGCGACGGCCGGTACCGGCTGATCGCCGCCGAGGGCGAGGTGGTCGACGGACCGCACCTGGAGATCGGCAACACCACCTCGCGCGTCGACTTCGGCTGCGACCCGGGCGAGTGGACCGACGCGTGGAGCGCCAGCGGCGTCGGACACCACTGGGCCCTGGCCACCGGCGCCCTCCTGCCGGAACTGCGCGCGCTCTCGGGCCTGTCCGGCCTGGAGCTCGTGGAAGTCTCCGTCTGATGCGCCGTCCGGTGGGGATCAAGGACGTGGCCGGCGCGGCCGGTGTCTCCGTGGGCACCGTCTCGAACGTGATCAACCGCCCGGAGTCCGTCACCGAGGAGACCCGCCGGCGCGTCCTGTCCGCCATCGATCGGCTCGGTTACGTGCGCAGCGAGTCCGCGCGCCAGCTGCGCGCGGGCCGCAGCCGCATCCTGGCCGTGCTCGTCCTCGACATGGCCAACCCGTTCTTCGTGGACGTGGCCACCGGGGCGGAGCGCTCCGCGCGCGCGGCGGGGCTCGGCGTGATGCTCTGCAACAGCGCGGAGTCCCCGGCCGAGGAGGCCACGTATCTGACGCTCTTCTCCGAGCAGCAGGTACGGGGCGTCCTCGTCACCCCGGCCGACCTGACCGGCCGGAACCTCGACGCCTTCCGCCGCCACCGCATCCCGTTCGTCCTCGTCGACCGCATCGTGCCCAGCGCCGACGGCTGTTCGGTCTCCGTGGACGATGTGAGCGGCGGTGCCCTGGCCGTACGCCATCTGCTGCGCGCCGGCCACCGTGACATCGCGTACGTCAGCGGACCGATGCGTCTCGCACAGTGCCGCAACCGCCGCGAGGGCGCGCTGCTGGCCTTCGCGGAGGCGGGGCTGCCGCCCGGGGCGCTGCGCCAGGTGGAAGCCGCGCGTCTCGACGTCGCCGCGGGCCGGGACGCCGGGGCGCGGCTGCTGGGCATGGACCCCCGCCCGGGTGCGGTGTTCTGCGCCAACGACCTGCTCGCGCTCGGGGTGCTCCAGACCCTTTACCACGCCGGCGTCCGGGTGCCCGAGGACATCGCGCTCGTCGGTTACGACGACATCGAGTTCGCCGCGGCCGCCGCCGTACCGCTGACATCGGTGCGCCAGCCCGCCGTCCAGCTCGGCGCGGACGCGGCCGATCTGCTCATCGAGGAGACCGGGGACGCCGCCGCCACACATCTGCACCGGCGCATCGTGCTCCAGCCCGAACTGGTCGTCCGTGCCTCCACGTTGGCGCGTTCACGCCCTTGACGGCCGGTAAGTGACGCCACGCCACCTCTCCACTTGGTCTAGACCTTGACAGGTGCACGCGATTCCGGTTGGTTCTGTCTCACCCCCCATGGCGAGCGCCGCCCCACGGCTGCTCGCGCGAAGGAGTGAGTCGTTTGAGACAGCGCGCACTTGCATTCCTGACGGCGATGGCAGCGGCCCTCGCCCTCGTGGTCTTCCTGCCGGCCTCGTCGGCCTCCGCCGCCGCCTGCGCCGGCGGCTGGTCGGCATCCGCCGTCTACACCGGCGGCGCCACCGCCTCGTACAACGGCCGCAACTGGTCGGCCAAGTGGTGGACCCAGGGCGAGGCCCCCGGCACCAGCGACGTCTGGGCCGACCTCGGCGGCTGCGACGGATCGAGCCCCGGCGGCGGCTCCGGCACCAGCTGCGACTACCCGGCGTGGGCCGCGGGACGCTCGTACGTCGCCGGTGACATCGTCCGGTACACCGACGGCAAGCTGTACCGGGCCGAACACGACAACCCCGGCTACGACCCGGTCATCAGCACCTGGTACTGGGAGCCCTACACGTGCACCGGCGGGCCGTCCGATCCGCCGTCGCAGGGCTCGTTCGTGGTCAGCGAGAGCCAGTTCAACCAGATGTTCCCGAGCCGGAACCCCTTCTACACCTACAGCGGGCTGACCGCCGCGCTCAGCGCCTACCCCGGGTTCGCGAACACCGGCAGCGACACGGTCAAGCGGCAGGAAGCCGCCGCCTTCCTCGCCAACGTGAGCCACGAGACCGGCGGTCTCGTCCACATCGTAGAGCAGAACACCGCCAACTACCCGCACTACTGCGACGCGAACCAGCCCTACGGCTGCCCCGCCGGACAGGCCGCCTACTACGGGCGCGGACCCATCCAGCTGAGCTGGAACTTCAACTACAAGGCGGCGGGCGACGCGCTCGGCATCGACCTGCTCCGCAACCCCAACCTGGTGCAGAACGACGCGGCCGTGGCCTGGAAGACGGCCCTCTGGTACTGGAACACCCAGACGGGGCCGGGCACGATGACCCCGCACAACGCCATGGTCAACGGCCGTGGTTTCGGTGAGACCATCCGCTCCATCAACGGCAGCATCGAGTGCAACGGGGGCAACCCCGGACAGGTGCAGAGCCGCATCAACAACTACCAGCGCTTCACCCAGATCCTCGGGACCACCCCCGGATCCAACCTGAGCTGCTGACAGCAGGACCACCGCGTGGGTACGTGACAGGGCCGGTGCGGGCGCGGAGCCCGCACCGGCCCTGCCGCGTGCGCGGCGCCGTACGGCCGGACGCGTACCGGTCATCGGCCATCCGCTATCCGGTCCGCCGCGCGGCCGTCGCGGGCAGCTCCGCCACGGGGGCCTCCGCCGGAACGTCCGCGGCCGGTCCCTGGCCCTGCCCTTGCCCCGGCACCGATCCCGCCGCCCCGCGCGCCAGCTCGGCGTTGAACTGCGCGCCCGCCAGCAGCGAGAGATTGGTGACCCACAGCCAGACCAGGAAGACGATGATCCCGGCGAGCGAACCGTAGAGCCGGTTGTACGTGCCCGCGTGCGCCGTGTAGACGGCGAACCCCCCGGAGGTCAGCAGCCAGAGGACCACCGCGAGGATCCCGCCGGGCAGCGCGCGCCGCAGCGTGCGCGTCCCGCGCGGGCCGGTACGGAAGACCATCAGCACCAGCACCGCCGCGATCGCCAGCAGCATCGGCCACTTCAGCGCGCTCCACACCAGCCGCACCGTCGTGCCCATCCCCAGCATCCGCCCCACCGCGTCGGCGGCCTCGCCGGTGAGGACCAACGTGATGGCGCTGGTCACCAGCAGTGCCAGCAACCCGCACGCGGTCAGCGCGATCCGCGGCGCGGTACGCCACGGCGGCCGGCTGTCGACGGCGCCGTGCATGGCGTGCAGCCCCCGGCGGAACACCCCGAGGTAGCTGGAGGACGACCAGAGCGCGCCGACCGTACCGAACGACGCCAGCAGCCAGGCCGCGGAGCGCTGCCGCGCCATCTCCTCCAGCGAACTGCGCACCAGGTCCCGGGACTGCCCGGGCACGATGGCCGCCACCTGGTTGGCCAGCTTCCCGCTGGCGTCGGGTCCCGCCAGCCCGATGGAGCAGACGGTGACCAGCAGCGCCGGGAAGATCGCCAGAACGGCGTAGTAGGTGAGCGCGGCGGCCCGGTCCGCGGCGTCGTCGTGCCAGAGCGCGAGCGGCGTACGCTTCAGCGCGCCGGCCAGCCGCCTGCCCCGGGCCGACCGCGCCGGACGGCTGTCCCGCCCGGCGCCCGGCCCCGCCCCCTCCGGGCCGTCGCCGGACCGCGACGCTCCGCTGTGCCCGGGTTCCTCGGCGGACAACGCTGCCTCCCGCGTGCTCGAATGTGGTGCCGGCCGACGACCGGCCGCAGGTCACAGCCTGCCTCATCACGCCGGCCGACCCCGACCCGGACCACGGTCACCGCGTCCCCGGCCACCGAGGCCCCGCCTCTACCGCTACGACGCCTGACCGTACGCCGCCCCTCGGCCCGGTACGTGCGACGGCCTCCCGCGTGGGCACGCGGGAGGCCGTCATTACAAGGGCGCGCGGTCCCGGGACCCGGGACCGCGCTGTCGTGCCGGTCTCAGCCCTCGTGACCGCCGCCCTCGTGACCGCCGCCCTTGTGACCGTCTTCCTCGTGGCCGCCGCGCTTGTGCTCGCCCGACAGGTTGGCGCACTTGTTGCCGAACGCCGGGTTGAGCAGACCGACCACGTCGATGGTGTTGCCGCAGACGTTGATCGGGAGGTGCACGGGCACCTGGACCACGTTGCCGGACAGGACACCGGGCGAGCCGATGGCCGCTGCCTCGGCACCGGCGTCGGCAACGGCCATACCGGCGCCACCGGCCAGGACGGCACCCGTGCTGACGAGAACAGCGGTGGCCTTCGCGATACGCGACATCAAGTATCTCCTTGAACGTTTCGGGCGAAGCCGCACGATGTGCGGCCTTCACGCACTTCAACGCCCTGGCTCACGCGGGGTAACGGACAACCCGCCATTCGGTGCCGCTCGTCCGGATCATCACCTGGTCAGCGCAGTGGCCGGTACGGAGGTCCGTGGGACGGGGCCATGCCTCCGGGGAGTGGCCCGGGCCGATCGGTGAGATGGTGGCTGCATGGCTGATCGGGGCGCACCTCCGGCTGCCGTACCGCTGCCGGACGACTGGCCGGCCCGCCCGGATCGGAGCCTGGCCCTCAACCGCATGGGCAGCTTCGACTGGGACCTCGACAGCGGGCTGCTCCACCTCGATCCGGCCGCCCTCGCCGTGTTCGACCTGCTCCCGGGCGAGTACGACGGCGATCCGGCGGCCCTCACGCGCCGGATCCCGCACGCCGAGGCCGCCCGGCTGAAGGCGCTCGTGGCCCGTGCCCTCAAGTCCGGCACGGCCCGGCACAGCGCGTACTTCCGGGTCAGACCGCGGGGCGGATCCTCGCGCTGGGCCCATGTCCAGGCGTATCTCGGCCGCGACGCCGCGGGCCGGACCCGCCGGATCATCGGCGTCGTACGGAGCGCCGAGCGCGAGCTGGCCCAGGCCGCCGCGCGGAGCGACCTGACCGAGGCGCGGCGCAGACTGACCGGAGTGGTGTCCCGCACCACCGCTCTGCTGGCCCGCGCGGAGAGCGTCGAGGACGTCCTCGACGTACTGCGCGACCCCCAGGCGCTCGGTCACCTCACCGCGGTGAGCGTGATGCTCGGCGTGGTCGAGGGCGGCCGGATCCGGCTGGTCGCCGAGGGGCGCGCCGGATCGTACGTACCGCGTCTGCGCTACACCCGGGTCGACGAGGCGTTCCCGATGAGCGAGGTGGTACGGACCCGGCGGCCCCGCTTCATCGCCTCGCGCGAGGAGTTCAGGACCTCCTACCCGCTGCTCTGGCCCTTCATCGAATCGCTCTCCGTCGTCTCCGGCGCCTATCTGCCGCTGATCGTCCAGTCCACCCCTATCGGGGTGCTCGGGCTGCTCTCCCCGCTGCCCGGCGCCTTCAGCGACGAGGAGCGCACGCTGCTGCTCGCCCTCGGCAGCTCCATCGCGCAGAGCCTGCAGCGCGCCATGCTGTACGAGCAGCGGCACGACCTCGCCGAGGGGCTCCAGCAGGCGATGCTGCCCCGCCGGATTCCGGAGGTCCCCGGCGCGCTGACCGCCGTACGGTACCGCTCGGCGCGGCTCGGCCGGAGCGTCGGCGGGGACTGGTACGACGTGCTGCCGCTGCCCGGCGGCCGGGTGGGGCTGACCATCGGCGACGTCCAGGGCCACGACACGGACGCGGCCGTCGTGATGGGCCAGTTGCGGATGGCCCTGTGGGCGTACACCGCCGAGGGCCACCCGCCCCCGACCGCGCTGGCCCGCGCCTCGGCGCTGCTGCGCGAACTGGGCACCGAGCGCTTCGCGACCTGCACGTACGTCGAAGTGGACCTGGTCGGAGGGGCGCTGCGGATCGTGCGCGCCGGACATCTCGACCCGCTGCTGCGGCACGCCGACGGACGCTGCGAGTGGATCGGGACGGCCGGCGGGCTGCCGCTCGGCCTCTCCGCGGAGTTCGCCGGCCACGGCGCCATCGACTATCCGGTCACCGAGGCGGTGCTCGGCCCGGGCGAGACCCTGCTCCTGTGCACCGACGGCCTGGTGGAACGGCCGGGGATCGACCTCGGCGAGAGCCTCGAAGCGCTCCGGCGGACCGTACGGACGGGGCCCACGGAGCTGCCCGCCCTGGCCGACCTGCTCTTCGACGTGGTGGGCGGGCCCGGGGGCGGCGACGACATGGCCCTGCTGCTCCTGCGCCGCACCGCCGCGGGCCCCGGCGGCCGGTCCTGATCCCGGACGCGCCGGGACCTGACGGACCGGCGCGGCATTGACCCGTTCGACGGCGTCATCGCGTGTTCTCCACATCGTTCCCGTGAACCCCTGGTTCATTGGCGTGTGCACGGCAATCCTGGGCGTGTCCCGCGAAGCAGCGCTCAGCCATGTCCACTCACCGTCATCCAGGAGAAGTTGTGGGCCCAGGCATCGCCGGGCGGACCGCCGTGCTCTGCGCGGCCGTCACCGCCCTCACCGTCGGGGCGGCCGCCCCGTCCGCCGCCGACTCCGCCCCCGATCCGCACCCCCGTACCGCCGCCGAGATCCTGCGCCCCGTCGCCCCGCCGCCCGCGAGCGCGGCCGACGGGGCCGCCGGACGGGCCGCCACCGTACGGTCCGTCGCCGACGCCGACGGCATCGAGACGGCCCACGCGGAACGGCCGATCGCCCCCGGCGTCCGGCTGACCTCGTACGACCGGCTCGAATCCGACAAATGGCTGCGGGTCGACACTCTCTCCGTCGACCTCGGCGGCGGTGGCGCCCGGGCCGACTACCTCTCCACCGGGAAGGTCTCCGACCGCCGCACGGTCTCCGAACTCGCCGCCCGGCACGACCCGGGGCCCGGCCGCCGCACCGTCGCCGCCATCAACGCGGACTTCTTCGACATCAACGAGACGGGCGCGCCGCAAGGGCCCGGCATCGCGGACGGCACGGTCGTCCACTCCCCGGCGCCCGGCGCCCACCAGGCGATCGGTATCGGTCCCGGAGCCGCCGGACGCGTGCTGCGGCTCTACTTCGACGGCACCGTCACCCTCCCCTCGGGACCCCGAGCACTGGAGGCCTACAACGCCGCGAACGTGCCTGCCGGCGGCATCGGCGCCTATACGGCCGGCTGGGGCGAGGCCGACCGCGCGCTCACCGTCGACCGCGCGACGCCGGTCGCCGAGGCGGCCGTACGGGACGGGCGCGTCGTCTCCGTCACCGACCGGCCGGGCACCGGCCCCATCACCACCGGCACGACCGTCCTGGTCGGCAGGGAAGCGGGCGCCGAGGCGCTCGCCGCACTGCGCCCCGGCGACCCGGTCACCCTGGAGTACCGGCCGCGCACCGACGACGGCGGGCCCGTGCCGCGCACCGCCGTCGGCGGCCGCGAACTCCTCGTCGTCGACGGCGAGGCGGTGAGCCACGAGGGCGAGGGCAACAACACCGCCGCGCCCCGTACCGCCGTCGGCTTCTCCCGGGACGGCGCCACGATGCGGGTGATCACCGTCGACGGCCGGCAGGCCGACAGCGGCGGCGTGACCCTCACCGAACTGGGCCTGATGATGGAGCGGGCGGGCGCGCACAGCGCGCTCAACCTCGACGGCGGCGGCTCCTCCACCCTCGTCGCCCGCGCACCGGGCAGCGACGCGCTGCGCGTGGAGAACAGCCCCTCCGACGGCAGCGAGCGCACCGTCCCCAACGGCCTCGCGCTCACCGCCCCCGACGGCAGCGGAGAACTGACCGGCTTCTGGGTCGAGACCCGCACCTCCGCGGGCGCCGCCCCCACCGCCGACCCCGTCCGGGGCGGCCACCCCGAGCGGGTCTTCCCCGGACTGACCCGCCGTCTGACGGCCGCCGGATACGACGAGACGTACGGCCCCGCCGCCGGCGACCCGCGCTGGCGGACCCTGCGGCCCTCCGTGGGCCGGGTCGACCGCGACGGCCTCTTCACCGCGCGGTCCGGCGGCACCACGCGGGTACGGGCCGAACACGGCCGCGCCCACGGCTCCACCGAACTGACGGTGCTCGGCCCACTCGCCCGCCTCCGGCCGACCACCCCGCGCATCGGGCTCGCGGACGCCGCCGCCACCGGGACCTTCGGCATCGTCGGGCTCGACGCGCACGGCACCAGCGCGCCGGTCGAACCCCGCGACGTGACCCTCGACTACGACCGCGCACTCTTCTCCGTCACCGACGACGGCAACGGCTCCTTCACCGTGACCGCGCTGAAGGACGGCGGCGCCGGACGGATCACCGCCACCGCGGGCGGCGTCACCACCGCGCTCGCCGTCGGCGTCGGGCTGGACGAGGAGCCCGTCTCCGGCTTCGACGACGCCGCGTCCTGGACCTTCAGCCAGGCGCGGGCGGACGGCTCCGTCGCCGCCACCCCGGACGGCCGCACCGGCACCGGCCTCACCCTCCGTTACGACTTCACCCGGTCCACCGCGACCCGCGCCGCCTACGCCACCCCGCCGCGACAGCTCACCGTGGCCGGCCGCCCGCAGTCCCTCAAGCTCTGGATCAAGGGTGACGGCAACGGCGCCTGGCCCACCCTCCACCTCAAGGACGCGGCCGGCTCGGACCAGTTGCTGCGCGGCCCCTACGTCACCTGGACCGGCTGGCGTCAGGTGACCTTCGACGTACCGGCCGGGGCCCCGGCACCCCTCGCCGTCCACCGCTTCTACCTCGCGGAGACCGCCGCCGCCCGGCAGTACACCGGGGAGATCGTCATCGACGAGCTGACGGCGCAGGTGCCGCCCGACGTCGACCTGCCCGCGCCGCCGCGCACCGCCGACCCGCTGATCGACACGGCCGCCGGGACCGCCGGGCGGGACTGGCGGTTCGCGGTGATGTCCGACGCGCAGTTCGTCGCCCGCGACCCGGACAGCGCGATCGTGGCCCAGGCCCGCCGCACCCTGCGCGAGATCAGGGCGGCGAAGCCGGACTTCCTCGTCGTCAACGGCGACCTGGTGGACGAGGGTTCACCCGCGGACCTCGACTTCGCCCGGACCCTCCTCACCGAGGAACTGGGCGACGCGCTGCCCTGGTACTACGTGCCCGGCAACCACGAGGTGATGGGCGGCTCCATCAAGGAGTTCGTCGCACGGTTCGGCCCCGCCCAGCGGGTCTTCGACCACCGGGGCACCCGCTTCCTCACCCTCGACACCTCCGCCCTGACCCTGCGGGGCGGTGGCCTCGCCCAGATCAGGGCCGTACGGGAGCAGCTCGACGCGGCGGCGCGGGACGACCGGATCGGCTCGGTGATGGTGATCGAGCACGTACCGCCGCGCGACCCGACCGTCCAGCAGGCCAGCCGGCTCGGCGACCGCAAGGAGGCGGCCCTCCTGGAACAGTGGCTCGCCGAGTTCCGCCGTACGACGGGCAAGGGCGCCGGATTCATCGGCGGCCACGTCGGGGTCTTCGACGCCTCCCGCGTGGACGGCGTGCCGTATCTGATCAACGGCAACTCCGGCAAGGCGCCCGCCGCCCCGCCGGGCGAGGGAGGCTTCACCGGCTGGTCGCTCATCGGGGTGGACCGGGTCTCCCGGGGTGAGTGGACCGCCGCCCGGTCCGCGCCGTGGAAGGGCGGCCCCGACTGGGTCTCCGTGCAGACCCGCGCGCACACCGACGTGCTGACCCTCGACGCGCCGGACACGCTGGCACCCGGCCGGAGCGCGCACGTGTCGGCGACGGTCACCCAGGGCACCCGGACGGTCCCCGTCGGTTCCCCGCTCAGCGCCGACTGGACCGGTTCCCTCAACCTCCGCGTCGGCGACCGCGAGGGCGTAAGGCCCCGCCACGCGGCGGTCCTCGACCCCGCCACCGGGACCCTCACGGCGCTGCGGCCCGGGACGGTCACCCTCGCGGTCACCGTGAACGGGGTGACCCGGAAGGCGGAGATCCGCATCGCCGCCGACGCGCCGGGCACGGGGGAGGCGCCGCCGGGCGCCCGCCCAGGGGCGGCGACTTTCGGATGAGTACGGCCGCGGTGTCCGCGACTTTGGTCCCGGACACCGCGCCCGATGGCCGATGGCCGGCCCGCCGCGCCATTCCTAGCCTGGGCGGGTGAAGACGTTTCTCGGATTCCTCTGCTTCGTGCTGCTGTCCCAGGGTGTGGGCGGCCTGCTGTACCACATGACGGACGGATCGTTCCGGCTCTGGTCCTTCGTCTCCAGGACGAGTCTCTTCGACGGCTACGAGATCTATGTGAGCGTCGTGCTGATCGTCGCCGGTCTTGCCATGGGCGCGGCGACCGGGGCGGTCAAGAAGGGGGGTTCCTGACCGCCCCGCCCACCGGACGCGGCGTGCCGGAGTGCCCCGAGGGGTGGAAGCTGGAGACAGGGCTCCCGCCCGCCCCGCCGGCCTCCGGCCCGACCGAGAAAGGGCGCGCTCATGAGAACCGTACGACTCGGCTCCCAGGGACTCACCGTCTCCGCGGAGGGTCTGGGCGCCATGGGAATGAGCGTCTGGTACGGCCCGCGGGACGAACAGGAGGCGATGGCCACCCTCAACCGGGCCGTCGACCTCGGGGTCACCCACATCGACACGGCCGAGGCGTACGGCCCCTTCGAGAACGAGAAGCTGATCGGCCGCGCCCTCGGGAGACGGCGCGACGAGATCACCATCGCGACGAAGTTCGCCACCGAGTTCGACGACGACGGCACACCCCACGGCCCCAACGGCAGCGCCGCGTACGCGCACCGCGCGGTCGACCGCTCACTGCGCCACCTGGGCACGGACGTCATCGACCTGTACTACCTGCACCGCGTCGACCCCGACGTGCCGATCGAGGAGAGCGTCGGGGCGATGGGCGAGATGGTCGGCGCGGGCAAGGTCCGCTACATCGGCATCTCCGAGGCGAGCCCCGACCTCGTCCGCCGCGCCCACGCGGTCCATCCGCTGACCGCGCTCCAGTCGGAGTACTCGCTGTTCAGCCGGGACGTGGAGCACAACGACGTGCTGGCGACCGTACGGGGGCTCGGCATCGGCTTCGTCGCGTACTCCCCGCTCGGCCGCGGCTTCCTCGCGGGCCGGATCACCCACCGGGACCAGCTGGCGCCGGACGACGTCCGCCGCCGGATGCCCCGCTTCACCCAGGAGAACATCAGGACCAACCTCGCCGTCGTCCACAAGGTGACCGAACTGGCCGACGCGAAGGGCATCACCCCCACCCAGCTCACCCTGGCCTGGCTGCTCGCCCAGCGCGTCGTGCCGATCCCGGGCACCAAGCGGCGTACGTACCTCGAACACAACGCGGAGGCGGCGGACATCGAACTGACCACCGAGGACCTGGCGGCGATCGACGCGGTGGCGCCGCACGGCGTCGCGGCGGGGGAGCGGCACGCCTCGCCGGACCGGTGACCGGGCGCGGCGACCGCGGGCCCCGGCCGCACCGGCCTGCTCCACGGGGTCAGGAACGCCCGTCCACGGCGGTCGAACGCCCGAGATACGTGACGGGACCGGGGTCCGGCACCGCGATCGGCCGGAAACCGAGCCGGTCGTAGAAGGCGCGCGCCGGGGTGTTGGCGGTGGACATGCACAGGTGGACGGCGTCGACACCCTGGTGGCGCAGGGCGCCGAGAAAGGCGTGCATCAGCGTGCGGCCGTGCCCCCGGCGCTGGGCCTCGGGCAGCAGGTCGATGTGGAGATGCGCGGGGTACCCGGCCAGTTCGGGCAGGACCATCCGCTCCGGCCGGTGCAGCAGGGCGATCATCTCTTCGCTGGGGGTACGGGCAGGCCCCGTCGGCACCGGGTAGCGTCCGGTCAGCGGTGGCAGCCAGACCTCACGGAACGCCGTGACGAAGGCGGCGGTGTCGGCGGTGCCGAGCACGTACCCGACCGCCCGGCCCGTGCCGTCGTCGACCACGAAGGTCAGCTCCGGCTCCAGCACGGCGTAGGGCGCCGCGAAGATGCTCGGCAGCAGGTCGTGGTCCGGGTAGATGTGCCGGGAGTCCCGGCCCTGGTGACCGGTGCGTACGCAGATGTCGTACAGCGCGGGCAGGTCCTCGGGACGGTACGGGCGCACGACGGGAGCGAGGGAAGCCATGGCGGCATGCTGCCCGCAGTCGTCACGCTCCCACAACACGGACCGGTGATCCGGGGTTTTCTCCGGGGCGGATCGGGCGGATATCGGTCAACTTCTCCCCAGGACGGGCCGTCCTCTCCCACACAACCGAAACGAGGAGAGCCCATGTCCCGAACACGAGCCTTACGACACGCCGTTGCCGCGGAACGGCCCGCCGGGGAACGGCTCGTCGATCTCACGGTACGGTCCCCGGCCCTGGCCGGGGACGCCGCGGTACGGCTGCTCACCCCGGACGGCCGGGCGGAGCGCGGTCCGGATGACCGGTGGCCGGTGCTGTACCTGCTGGCCGGCGGCGACGGGAACCATCTCACCTGGACCGAGGAGTACAAGGTCCAGAACCTGCCCGAACTGCGGGAGACCCTGGTCGTGATGCCCGCCATGCCCCTGTTCGGCTTCTACAGCGACTGGTGGCGGCCCGCCGAGGCGGGCCGCGCGCCGTGGAGACCTTCCACCTGCGCGAGGTACGCCCCCTCCTGGAACACCACTACGGGGCGGGGACGCGCCGGGCGGCGGCCGGCGAGTCCCAGGGCGGCTTCAGGGCCCTGTCGTACGCGGCGAGGAACCCCGGCCTGTTCCGCGGCGTCGCGAGCTACAGCGGATTCGTGCACCCGCTGGCCCATCCGCGCGCGGTCCGGGCGGCGATGAACTACCTGGGGATGGACTGGCGCCGCCTCTGGGGTGATCCGGTGGCCCAGCGGGACGTCTGGGAGGCGCACGACCCCTACCATCTCGCCCCGCGGCTGCGCCACATCCCGGTCCATCTCTCCAGCGGTGACGGCAGGGCCGGCGCGCTCGACCCCGAGGACGTGGAGCCCGACCCCGAGATCCCCGGCCTGGAGGATCCGGCGCGGCCCTTCCCCGAGGACGTCATCTCGCCGACGGAGGCCCTGATGGGCGAGGAGAGCCGCGCGGTGGCGGACCGCCTCCGCCGTCAGGGCACGCCGCTGACCACGCACTTCTACCGGGGAACGCACGATCCCGTCCACTGGGAACGCGATCTGCGCCGGTCGCTGCCGATGCTGCTGCGCTCCCTGGAGCCGGGGCCCCGGCACTCGTGATAGGTGCCGGGCAGGGCGCGGGCCGGGACGGCGGGCCCCTCAGCCGTCACCGAAGGCGGCGAGGTGGTCCCGCGCCCAGGTGCGGTAGGGGCGGGCCGGACGGCCCAGCAGCGTCCGCACCGTCGGCTCCACCCGCGCTTTGGCGCCCGCCCCCTGCCGTACGGCGCTCTCCAGCAGCGCGTCCGCCACCGGACGCGGCAGGCGGGCGAGGAGGCCGGCGTACGCCTGCTCCCGCGTCAGCTCCACCAGCCGCAGCGGGCGTCGCAGCAGCCCGGAGAGTACGGCCACCTGCTCGGCCGCGCTGATCGCCGCCGGGCCCGTGAGGGAGTGGGCGCGGCCCGGGAGCACGGCGCCGGTGAGGGCCAGCGCGGCGACCTCGGCGATGTCACGCGGATCCACGGTGGCGTTGGGCGAGGCGCCGTGGAAGGCACGCACCACCCCCTCGGCGCGGATCGAGGGCGCCCAGCCCAGGGTGTTGGACATGAAGGCCCGCGGCCGCAGCAGGGTCCACGCCAGGCCCGAGGCGCGGAGCAGTTCCTCCGCGTTCCGCTGCCAGCGGGTGACCAGATCGTCGGCGTCGGGCTCGGTCACCGCCCGCGCCGACAGCTTCACCACGTGGCGTACGCCGGCGCGGCGGGCCGCGGTGACGAAGTGCTCGTCATGGGCGGGCGCGAGCGGATCCGACGTGACGAGGAACGCCGCCCGCACGCCGGCCAGCGCGGCGTCCAACGAGGCGGGCTCCCCGAAGTCGCCGCCCACCACCTCGGTCCCCGGACCGGCGTACGCGGCGGCCCGGCAGGGATCGCGGGCGAGCAGCCGTACCGGTTCCGCCGTGGTCAGACACCGCGCCACGAGCCGCCCGACGGTGCCCGTGACCCCCGTCAGCAGGATCACCGGCCGGCCCCGCCGTGACCCGGACCCGCCGTCCGTCCCGCCCCCGTGACGACGCGCGGGGAGCCCGGGGCGACACGCCGGGCGGCGACCGGCTTCCCGAACGTCCGAAACCGCCGTCCACCGGGGACCGCGGCAGGGCCGGGGACGGCCCGGATCCGGCCGCCGGCACCGGCCGGATCCCGGTGCGCACACCACGAGAAGACCATGGGAACCATCCCTCCCGCGCCCGGCGCCCGGCGATGTCCGCACGGCGCCACTGCCCCCTGAACGGGCGACCCCGCATGTGGCCTCCCTACGTTCCGTAGTCGCGCGTGGAATCCTGACGGCTCCTCGGTTCACCCGCCCGTCCGTCCCGGCCCAGCGGTCCGTCGGCACTGCCACCTGTTTCTCCCAGGTTGCGGGGCGGTGGCCCAGCCCTGAATGTGGGCCCCAGTTCACAGCGAACACGAATGAAGGAGAGAGCGCGTCGTGGCGACTCTGTGCAAACCCGCGGTCTCGGTTCCCGAACATGTGATCACCATGGAGGACACGCTCGCCCTCGCGCGCTCGCTCCACGCCGACCACCCGCAACTGCCCCTCGCGCTGCGGCTGATCGAGAACACCGGAGTCGCCAAGCGGCATATCGTCCAGCCCATCGAGGACACGCTGCGCCACCCCGGTTTCGAGGACCGCAACATGCTGTACGAGGCCGAGGCCAAGCGGCGCGTGCCCGAAGTCATCCGGCGCGCCCTCGACCACGCCGAGCTGCGCCCCGCCGACATCGACATGATCGTCTACGTCTCGTGCACCGGCTTCATGATGCCGTCGCTGACCGCCTGGCTGATCAACACCATGGACTTCCCCGGCCACACCCGCCAGCTCCCGATCGCCCAGCTCGGCTGCGCGGCGGGCGGCGCCGCCATCAACCGGGCCCACGACTTCTGCCGGGCCTACCCCGGCAGCAATGTGCTCATCGTCGCCTGCGAGTTCTGCTCGCTCTGCTACCAGCCGACGGACCTCGGGGTCGGATCCCTGCTCTCCAACGGCCTGTTCGGCGACGCGGTCGCCGCCGCCGTCGTGCGGGGCGAGGGCGGCACCGGCATCACGATGGAGCGCAACGGCTCGCACCTCGTGCCCGACACCACCGACTGGATCGCCTACAGCGTGCGCGCCACCGGATTCCACTTCCTGCTCGACAAGCGCGTGCCCACCACCATGGAGCCGCTGGCCCCCGCCCTCCGTACGATGGCCGACCAGCACGGCTGGGACGCCACCGGCCTCGACTTCTACATCATCCACGCCGGGGGTCCGCGCATCCTGGACGACCTCAGCCACTTCCTCGAAGTGGCGCCGGAGGCATTCCGGTTCAGCCGGGGCACGCTCACCGAGTACGGCAACATCGCCAGCGCCGTCGTCCTCGACGCCGTACGCCGCCTCTTCGACGAGGGGCTGGTGGCCGACGGGGCCCGGGGCATCGTCGCGGGGTTCGGGCCCGGGATCACCGCCGAGATGGCGCTGGGACGGTGGACGCGCTCCGGCCCGGCCGCCGGCCTCGGCCCGGCCCGGCGCGGCCAGTTGGAGACGGCGGGCCGCGGCGCCTTCTCCTGACCCGCGTCCGAGCCGGTGCGGCAGGGGCGGCGCGCCCGGTGCGGGGACGCGCCGGAGGAGCCCCGCCGCCCCGGCCGGATCCGTGGGGCGGGGGCCCCCCCCCCCCCCCCCGGGGGGCCCCCCCCCCCCCCCCCCCCCCCCCCACCCCCCCCGGGGCCCC
>NZ_JBHYZP010000049.1:0-55633 GCF_042752355.1 Streptomyces sp. NPDC059255 | reverse complement strand
CTTCGTGGGGGTGGACCCGCTGGTGGCGATTATGATCGGGGGGGCCGGCGGGCGGGGGGGCCTGACAAGGGGCCGCGGCGTTCGTCTCCGGGCCGGGGGCCCCCGGGCGTCGGGGGACTTTCGCCGTCCGCGCGGCGAACGTCCCCGGACCCCGATTTCTCCGGAGGTCCCGAAGGTCCGGAGGTCCTAGGCCGGCGGCGGGGGGACGACGGGCAGCAGGATGCTCTCGCCGACGACGCCGACGGCTTCCCCGAGGGCGATCTCGTGGCCGCTGTAGGCCAGCGGGTTGATGCCGTTCTTCTCGCGCCACAGGACCTGGGCGGTGTCCCAGGCGGCTTCGCGGGCGGCGGCCATGGAGAACTTGCTCAGCGCGTGCTTGAGCGTCTCGGCGTCCTGGGTGGCGACCTTGACGATCTGGATCTCGAACTCGGCGCGCACCTCCGCCTCGACGCTCGCGAGCAGGTCGTTGACCTTCTCGTAGTCCTGGTGGACCGGAGGGGTGCCGGGGGTGGTGCGGCGTTCGGCGCAGGTCTCGACGACGGCGACGGCGAGGTCGTGGTTGATGTGCGCGTTCATCCCGGCGAGGGCGAACTGGATCGGCCAGATGACGTGGTTGTCGCGGGCCCGGAACAGCGGCGCCCAGGCCGCGTCGACGGAACGGCCCGCGATCGCCGCGTCGACGTTGCGCAGGTACATCCCGGCGAAGATGACGTCCATGCGCTCCAGGAACGCGCTGTCCTGGAACGTGCCTTCGGTGACGTTCCGCTTCACCAGTTCGGTGACCTTCAGGTACATGCGGTTGAAGCAGCCGACGCCGTCGCTCGGGTCGAGATCGGCGCCGATCTGCCGCATACGGGCGATGGCTTCGTCGATGGTGGTGGGCGCGTTCGTGACGGTGGCCATGAATGGTTCTCCTTCGGTGGCGAGGGGGTGCGGGGGGGCGGGGAACGCGGTCAGGGGAGGTTCTTCTCCAGGGCGGACAGGTAGCTGCGCATCGCGTGGTCGCGGATCCCGTCCGTGGCCGGGGCGAGGGCGTCGGCGGTCAGCCCGGCGGCACGGTCGGCGAGGCCGCCCATCAGCGTCATCGACTCGCGGATCTTTCCGTGGGAGTCGATGTGGCGCAGGGCGTCGACATGGGCGAAGACGGGCTCGGGCGGCAGCTGGGGGACGATATCGTTGTTGTTGACGAAGCGGTACATGCGGCGGCCGAAGCCCTTGTTGTACGCCGTGGCCAGGATCCGGTCGCAGGTGCGGGGCTGGCCGTAGGTGTAGACGCCGTCGGCGGTCAGCTTCGGGGCCTCCAGGTGCATCCGGGCGCCGGCGAGCATGGCCAGCGCGCCGCCGAGGCTGTGTCCGGTGAACCACACGCTCTGGTTGTTCCCGCGCAGTTCGCCGAGGGCGGCGCGCACATCGGGAAAGATCGATTCCAGTGCCTGGGCGAAGCCGTGGTGGACGTAGCCGGTGCCGCCCGGGCCGGGGCTCGGCGGTGTGGTGGCGTCGGTGAGCCAGTCCTTGATCTGCTGCGGCTCCGTGCCGCGGAACGCGGTGACGATCATGTCGTCGCCGGCCATGGTGTACGCCTGGGTGTCCTGCAGGGGGAACGGCGGGGTGAAGCGGGTCTCGTGGTGGCGCACCTGGTCGAAGCCCCATTCACGGGCCTGACGTTCGATGGTGGCCTCGTCCTGGTAGGCGAGTTCGGACGCCAGGGCCAGCCAGTAGGCACGCTCCGGGCTGTAAGCGGTCGAGCGCTGGTCGATCACGACGGGGGCGGTCACGGGGGAGGGCTCCTTCCTTCACGGCGGCGAGGAAGGCCGGCGACCCCACCGGTCGCGCACAGCCACTTCCGCCACGGACAGTGAGGGAAACTTCGCACCGGCACGGTCCTGGCACCGGACCGACACGCCTGCCGGGATCCGGACGGCCTACGCTTCCCCTGCCACCGGCGCAGCGCACCACACCGGTGGCTGACGGAACCACGGGCGGTGAGCCCTGCCCGGCCGCGACCCTAGCCCTGGACGGCAGCGACCGCGAAGAGTGCGAAGGCGAGCACGATGACCGCCACCCGGACGTGGTGGAACCGGTCCCACCGTCCCATCTGCTCCTTCCAGTCCCCGGGTACGCCCTCGTGCGACCAGGTCGCGACCCGCGCGTTGATCGGCACCAGCAGCAGGACCGACATCACCACGCTCAGCACGAGCAGCGCCGTGCCCGCGCAGACGAGCGTCGCGCCCGCGCCGCCCCATGCCGACCCGGCCCACAACGCGCCGAGAACGACCGAGCCGATGTACCAGAACGGCATGATCCGGCCGAGAACCCGCGCCCCGTCGCTCCGGGCGTCGAGTCCGCCGTCGTCCGGAAGCCGGTCGAGGATCGGATTGACGAAGAACGCCACCGAGAACTCCACCCCCACCATGACCCCGACCACGACCACGGTCACCACAGCCAGTACGTCCTGCATGTGCCCTCCCCATCACTTCCTAGCGTCGCTAGGACTCGATTCGATGCTAGCCATAGCATCGCTCGATTGTCTAGCGCTGCTAGCATCGTGTCATGTCCGTACAGGAACGCAAGGAACGCGAGCGGGCCGACCGCCACCGTCTGATCGTCTCCACAGCCCGCGAACTCGCCGAGACCCAGGGCTGGGACGCCGTCACCACACGCCGTCTCGCCGAGCGCATCGACTACAGCCAGCCCGTGCTCTACAGCCACTTCCGCGGCAGGAACGACATCGTCGGGGCCGTCGCGCTGGAAGGGTTCGCCGAACTCACCACCGCACTACGGGCCGCGGCACCCGAGGGGACCGGGGGCCGGGGCACGGCCGGCGCGCTGGCCCGCGCCTACACCGACTTCGCCGCGCGCAACCCCGCCGTCCACGACGCCATGTTCACCCTCGACAACGGCCTCCCCTACGCCGACGACGCCACCCCACCGCCGCTCCGGGACGCCTTCCAGGCCCTGCTCGGCGCACTGGCCGACCCCGCGCACCCCGACCAACCGGACCTGTTCGCCGAGACGTTCTGGGCCGCGCTCCACGGGGTGGCGACCCTCACCCGCACCGGACGCCTCCCCGCCGACCGGGTCGCCGACCGCCTCACCCTCCTGGTCGACCGCTTCGTCCCGCACGCCCGGTGAGCCGGTCCGGGGCGGCGGGCGCGCGTGTGCCCGGGCCGGGTACGGGATCCGGGCTCGGGTCCGGCCCGAGCCGGGATCAGCCGCCGCGCCGCACCCGGGCCGCCTTGCGGGCCTCCGCGAGCTTGTGGGCCTCGCTGCTCCTGCGGGACGGCCTGCCGCCGGAGCCGCTCTTCGCGTCCTTGGTGCTGCCCAGGCCACGGAACGGGGCGTTGTGGTTCTTGGGCCGCGGCGCGGCGGGCCCGCCGTCGAGGGGCGTTCCGGAGGGGGCCTTGGCGCCGGTGATCCGGCTCAGCTCCGCCTCGCCGGATCGCACGGTGGTGACCTTGGGGGCGACGTCGGCGTCCGCCATGACCTGGCTCGTCTCGCGGCGCTGTCCCGGCAGGACGAGCGTCACGACGGTGCCGGAGCGGCCGGCCCGGGCCGTCCGGCCCGCGCGGTGCAGATAGTCCTTGGGATCGGTGGCCGGGTCCACATTGACCACGAGGTCGAGGTCGTCGACATGCAGGCCGCGCGCAGCGACGTTCGTCGCGACCAGAGCCGTGACCTGCCCATTCTTGAACTGGGCCAGGGTCCGGGTGCGCTGTGGCTGGGACTTCCCGCTGTGCAGGGCGGCGGCCGCCACACCGCTGGCCCGCAGATGCCGCGTGAGCTGATCGACACCGTGCTTGGTGTCCAGGAACAGCAGGACGCGGCCGTCCCGGGCGGCGATCTCCGTGGTCACGGCATACCGGTCCGGGCCGTGCACGGCGAAGACATGGTGCTCGATCCCGCAGACCGCGCTGGACGAGGGGTCCACGGAGTGGACGGCGGGGTCGCGCAGGTAGTCCCGCACCAGCTGGTCGACATCGCGGTCCAGGGTGGCGGAGAACAGCATGCGCTGCCCGTCGGGACGCACCTGGTCCAGGGCTTCGGTGACCTGTGGCAGGAACCCCATGTCACACATCTGGTCGGCCTCGTCCAGGACCGTGATGCGCACCTGTCCCAGCCGGCATCCCTTGCGGTCGATGAGGTCGTGCAGTCGGCCGGGCGTGGCGACGACGATCTCGGCGCCGTCCCGCAGCACGGCGGCCTGCCGTCCGACGGACACCCCGCCCACCACGGTCGCGAGCCGCAGCCGCAGCGCCTCGGCATACGGGGTGAGCGCCTCACCGACCTGCTGGGCCAGTTCCCTGGTGGGTACCAGAACGAGCGCCAGCGGCTCCTTGGGCCGCGCGCGCCGCCCGGCCGTCCGGGCGAGCATCCCCAGGCCGAAGGCGAGCGTCTTGCCGGATCCGGTGCGGCCCCGGCCCAGGACGTCCCGTCCCGCGAGCGCGTCGGGCAGTGCCGCCGCCTGGATGGGGAAGGGCACCGTCACACCGTGCTCTTCGAGCGCCCGCAGGATTTCGGCCGGCAGCCCCAGCTCCGCGAAGGACGCCGCCGGGGGCGGAGCCGTGGTGGCGTCCGACACCTCTGACATCTCATCCGGCTGCCGGGCATCGGCACGTACTGATTCGCTCACAGAGAGCCTTCCTCCGAAGGGACCGTACCGAGGAAGGCGCGGCGGGGACGCGGCCACCGGCCGGGGGACCGTGAACCGGGCACCGGGCACAGCGACGCTGCAAACGCTCCACGCTAGCACGGGGCGCACCGCCCGGGCCGCCCACGGCGGCGCCGCCCGGCCGCGGAACGACGGCCGGACCCGGCTGTGCGGATTGTCGGTCGCGTACCACGGCGATTCCAGATCAACTCTCCGGACGCAACTCTCAGAACGTGCCTTTCACATCGCACCTTCCGTACGGCGGAAGCCGTATTGCGTCCCTATTGCTTCCCTGTGACGGGCTTTCGGACAATGGCGCCACCACAGAGACGGGAGCAGGCCCATGCCGCACATCACCGCATTCGCCAGGAACCAGTGGTACGTGGCGGCCTACGGCCGTGAGGTCGGCCGGGAACTGCTCGGGCGTACGGTCCTGGACGAGCCGATCGCGTTCTACCGCACCGAGGCCCGCGCCGGGGCGCCCGGCGAGGTGGTCGCTCTCGCCGACCGCTGTGTGCACCGGCGTTACCCCCTCTCGGCCGGCCGGCTCGACGGGGACACGGTGGTCTGCGGTTACCACGGCTTCACGTACGACACGAGCGGGACGTGTGTGTACGTCCCCGGGCAGAAACGCGTGCCGCGCACCGCCCGGGTGAGCTCCTATCCGGTGGTGGAGCAGGACTCCCTCGTCTGGGTCTGGATCGGCGACCCCGCGCTCGCCGACACCGGCGTGATCCCGCGGGCGCCGCACCTGGCGGACGGCGCGCGCTGGACCACGGTCGGCGGCATGGAGCCCATCGACTGCGGCTACGGGCTGCTGGTCGACAATCTGCTGGACCTCTCGCACGAGACGTATCTGCACGGCGGGTACATCGGCACCCCGGAGGTCGCCGAGACTCCGATGACCACCGAGGTCGACGAGGGCGCCGGCATCGTCCGGGTGAGCAGGCACATGGACGACGCCGCGTGCCCGCCGTTCTACTCCCGCTCCACGGGTATCGAGGGCCGCATCACCCGCTGGCAGGACATCGAGTACCACGCCCCGTGCCTCTACCTGCTGCACAGCAGGATCGCCCCGCGCGGTGTGCTCCCGAACGCCGACGGCGGCGACCCGGACGCGTTCCACGTCGAGATCACCTACGCGATCACGCCGTCCACCGGCCGTCATGTCTACGACTTCTGGTCCGTCTCCCGCGACTTCGGCCACGGCGACGAGGAGATGTCGGCCTTCCTCCACGACTTCAACCGCGAGGTCGTCCGGCAGGACGTCGACGCGCTGAATCTGCTGCAGAAGGCGCTCGACACCGAGCCCCCCGGCTACCAGGAACTCAGCATCAACATCGACACCGGCGGCCTCGCCGCCCGCCGTATCCTCGCCCGCCTCGCCGCGCAGGGGGCGCGGCCGGCCGCCGCCACCGCCCCGGCGGGCTCCCGGTGAACCGCCCGCCCGGCGCCGAGGTCTACCGGGTCGACTGGACACCGGGCAGCGACGAACTCCACGGCACCTGCCACTGCGGGGCCGAACGGTCCGGGCAGGACCCGGTGGAGATGTGGGAGTGGATGCTCGGCCACCCCACCGGACACTCCCCCGGACAAGCCCCCGGCGCCGCGGAGGAGGACGGGTGAGCGGCGCCGCCCCCGAGCCCGAGAGCGAGTTGGTCGTCGCCGGACGCGCCGACGAGGCCGAGGGGATCGTCTCGCTGACGCTCCGCCACGCGGACGGCGGCCCCCTGCCCGTCTGGGAACCCGGCGCCCATATCGACCTGATCCCCGGCGCCGGTCCCACCCGGCAGTACTCGCTCTGCGGCGACCCCGCCGACCGGACCGCGTGGCGCATAGCGGTACGTCACGAACCGGCCGGGCGCGGCGGATCGGCGTACGTCCACGACCGGCTCACTCCCGGTACGGCGGTACGGGTCCGCGGTCCCCGTAACCACTTCGCCCTGCGGCCCGCCGCGCGCTACCTCTTCATCGCGGGCGGCATCGGGATCACACCGATCCTGCCCATGACCGCCGCCGCCGAGGCCGCGGGCGCGCGGTGGACCCTGCTGTACGGCGGCCGGACCCGCGCGTCCATGGCCTTCCTGGACCGGCTGGCCCGGTACGGGGACCGGGTGCGGCCGTCGCCGCGGGACGAGACGGGGCCGCTCGACCTGGCGTCGTACCTCGGCGCGCCGGAGCCGGGGACGCTGGTCTACTGCTGCGGCCCGGAACCCCTGCTCGACGCGGTGGCCGAACGGTGCCGCGACTGGCCCGCGGGGGCGCTGAGCGTGGAGCGGTTCTCGGCCGGGGGCTCCGATCCCCGAGCGGACTCCGGCGGGTTCGAGGTGGAGCTGGCCCGCTCCGGGCTGACCCTCACGGTGGAGCCGGGGCGCAGCATCCTGGACACCGTCGAGGCGGCCGGGGTGCCGGTGCTCTCCTCCTGCCGGGAGGGCACCTGCGGCACCTGTGAGACCGATGTGCTGGCGGGCGAGCCGGACCACCGTGACACGCTGCTCACGGCGGAGGAGCGGGCGGCCGGGAGGACGATGATGATCTGTGTCTCCCGCTGCCGGGGACCGAGACTGGTCCTGGATCTGTGACGCCGGCCCGCGCCGGCGCGAGGACCCGCCCGCCTCGCTACAGCACCCCCTTGCGCCACTCGCGGATCAGCAGATATCCGAGATACGCGCCCCCGACGGCCAGGGTGTAGATGCCGACCGGCAGGTTCTCGAAGAGCGGCAGTTGCTGTGCGCAGAGGTCCGCGAGCACCAGCAGCAGAGCCCCCATCAGGGTGGAGAGCAGCAGGTGCGGGCCCGAGCCGCGGGTGAGGCGCCGGGCGATCTGCGGGGCCGTCAGGGCGATGAAGGCGATCGGCCCCGAGACGCTGACCGCGCCGGCGGAGAGGACGATCGACAGGACGACGGCGGTGGTCTTCGTGGTCCTGGGCTCCGAGCCCAGTCCCCCGGCGATCTCGTCGCCCATCTCCGCGATGTCGAGACGGCGCGCGATCAGCGCGGTGCAGGGGGCGACGAGGAGCAGGACCAGCCAGATGGTGCCGGCGTGGTCCCAGGACCGGGCCGCCAGGCTGCCGTTGAGGTAGGCGGTCAGGACGGCCGCCTTGTCGCGCTCCACGGCGTAGACGACGTACTGCGTGACCGCCGTGGCGATGGCGGCCACCCCGATACCGGCCACGACCAGGCGCCCCGGGTTGCGGAATCCGCTGCCCGTCGACACGTACACCAGCGCCATGGCGAGCACCGCCCCGGCCAGGGCGCCGAGCGGCACGGGTACGGTGCCGGGCAGCAGCAGCGCCACGATGGCGGCGCCCGCGCCGGCGCCCGCGCCCAGACCGATCACGTCCGGGCTGCCCAGCGGGTTGCGGGTGACCGACTGGAAGAGCGCGCCGGACAGCCCGAGCGCCGCGCCCGTGCCGACCGCCACCGTCAGCCGCGGCCCGCGCAGTCGCTCCAGGACGAAGGCGTCCGTCCCGCGCGCGCCGCCGGTGACGGCGTCCGCGAGATCCGGGAGCGGGATGCCGAGCCGTCCCAGGGACAGCGTGGCGACGGCGGCGGCCAGCGTCAGGACCGCCGTGACGAGGGCGATCACGACCGATCTGCGCCGTACCGGCACCGCCACCGTGCGCCCGAGGGTGAGACAGCCGCGTGGCGCGGCGGTGCGGGCCATGGTCTGACTCCCCGTCATGCGCTCCCCCATGTGCTGCCCCTCATGTGCTGCCCTTCATCCCGCGCACGGCCACCAGCAGCGCGGGCGCCCCGACGAACGCCGTCACCACCCCGACCATCAGCTCCTGCGGGCGCAGGACGATCCGGCCCAGCACGTCCGCCAGGAGCAGCAGCGCGGGACCGGCGATCGCCGAGAACACGATCTGTATCCGGAAGTCGACGCCGACCACGGCGCGCACGATGTGCGGTACGGCGAGGCCGACGAAGGCGATGGGGCCGACCGCGGCCGTCGCCGCGGCGCTGAGCAGGGTCGCGGCGATCAGTCCGCCGGCCCGCAGCAGCGCCGGGTGCGCGCCGAGCGAGGCGGCCGACGCGTCGCCGAGGGCGAGCGCGTTGAGGCCGGGGCCCAGCAGCAGCGCGAGGACGAGTCCGGTCGCGGCGAACGGCTGGACGGACCAGAGCACGTCGAAGTCCCGGCCGCCGAGCGCGCCGACCACCCAGTAGCGGTAGCTGTCGAAGACCTTCGGTCTGCTCAGCGTCACCGCCTGGATGAACGCCATCAGCACCGCGGAGAGGACGGCTCCCGCCAGGACCAGCCGCACCAGGCTCGTACTCGCCCCCGCGGAGCCGATGACATGGACCAGGAACCCGGCCAGCAGGGCGCCGGGCAGCGCCCACCACATGGTGTCGGAGCGGCCCGACGCGCCCAGGAAGGCCGTCGCCGCGACGATGCTCGCGGCCGCGCCGGCGTTGATCCCGAGCAGCCCCGGATCCGCGAGGGGGTTGCGGGTGACCCCCTGCATCAGGGTGCCGGCGACGGCGAGGCAGACTCCCGCCAGCGCGCCGAGCGCCGTCCGCGGGTAACGGCTCTCGACGACGGTGGCGACATAGGGGTCGGCGGTCCCCGCAAGGACGTCCAGGACGTCCCCGAACGATGTGGTCCTGCTGCCGAACATCACGCTCGCGGTCCCCGCGAGGACGAGCAGGACGGCCCCGGTGAGCAGGGCGGGGACCCACCGGGCGGCCCCGGCACGCGAGGTGCCGGGGCCGCCCGTTCGGGCCGGTGCGGTGGTGGTCATCCGGTTCCGTACGCCTTACTTGTCGAGCTTGGCGACGGCCGCGTCGATCAGCGGGAGGTAGCGGTCGATGACCCAGGGAACGGTGAGCGGGTTGATGATCGAGGACGCGGTGACGAAGGAGGTGTCGTCACTGGCGACGAGCGAGTCGCGCTTGACGGCGGGGATCGCCGCGTACAGCTTCTGCGCCTCGGTCTCCTTACGGGTCTTGGCGTCCGAGTAGAAGGTGAAGACGAGGTCGCTGTCGGAGAGCTTCTCCGCGTTCTCCAGTCCGATCAGGGCCGAGTCGGTGCCCTTGGTCTCCTTGAACGTCTTCACCACCGGGTCGACGGTGAGGCCGAGGGAGGAGACCATCTCGACGCGCTGCTCCTCCGGGAGGAAGACGCCGAGTGTGCCCGGGCCGGAGGTGTAGATGTACGAGAACGAGACGTTCTTGTACTTCGGCCGGGTCGCGGCGGCGTCCGCGAGCTGCTTCTCGATCGTCGAGATGAGCTTCTTCGCGTCGTCCGGCTGCCCCAGCGCCTTGGCGATGATCTCGATCTGCTCGTCCCAGTTGGTGCTCCAGGCCAGTTCGGGGTAGGCGACGGTCGGCGCGATGTCGGAGAGGATGTCGAACTGCTCCTGGGTGACACCCGACCAGGGGGCCAGGATCACATCGGGTTCGAGTTCGGTGATGGCCTCGAAGTCGATGTCCTCCCCGCCGGCGAACTGCTTCGGCAGTTTGCCGCCGGCCTTGGTCACCGCGTCGTGGATCCACGGCAGGTAGCCGGTCCTGTCACTGCCCCACTCGTAGCTCTCGATGCCCACGGGCGTGTGGCCGAGGGCGATCGCGGTCTCCGCGGACCCCTGCCCCAGGGTCACGACCCGCTCGGGCTGCTCGGTGATCTCCGCCGATCCGAGGGCGCTCTTGATCGTGACCGGGAACGCCCCGTCACTCGCCCCGCTCCCGGCCGGGGCAGCGGACTTCTCGTCGCCGTCCGACGAACAGCCGCCGAGAACCAGGGTGAGCGCGGCGGCGGTCGCCGTGACGGCGAGGGTCCGACGACGCACGCGGGTGAACCAGGATGGCATGGGTGTTCCTCAGGTTTCGTGGGCAGCACAGATCGCAACTTCTTAGGCAAGCCTAAGCTAAGTCGGATTTTCCTTTCAACCGGCCCGCGCGCCCGCCTCCGGTCGCGCGGGCGCGCCTTCCGCCGTTCTCGGCCGCCGTGCCGTGTCGCCCGCCCCCGGTTCCGTCAGTCGTCGTCCCGCCGGACACCCACGCGGCGCTGCACGCGCAGCAGGTACTCCGTGCGGTGCAGCGGGTCGTGGTCGGTGCGCGGTCGTGCCGGGGGCGCGCCCGGGACCTGCCGGTAGTGGTCGAAGAAATACTCCAGCACGCCCTCGCCGCTGGTCAGCGACGGAAGTTGGAGTTCGAGTCCGTGCACCGAAGCGGCCGGGATGTCACCCTCCACGAGGTACGAGGCGCCCTGCGGCGCCGAGGTCCTCGGGACGGCTCGCAGCCGGGCCAGTACGGGGAGCACCGCGCCGAAGAGGTCGGCCGGGATGTCGAGCCGGAAGCGGTGCACCGGCTCGTACACCCGGGTGCCGGCCCGCTGCAGCGCGTCCATCAGGACCAGTGGGGTCAGGTGGCGGAAGTCGCCCGCCGTGCTCGACATGCTCTTGTCGAAGACGGCGTGGGAGTGGCTCTGCCGCGGGGCGTAGCCGGAGTGGGTCAGGGTGACCAGGCAGTCGGTGACCCGCCACCCGTACAGCCCCTGCTCCAGGGTCTCGGTGACGGTCTCCCGGACGGCCTTGATGAACGCGTAGGGCATGGAGCCGAGTTCGACGCCGAGCCGGAACTCGACACCGCTGCCGGCGGGTGCCGGTTCGACGCGCAGGCCGACGGTGGCGAGGAACGGGTTGGCGTCCTTGTCGAGGATCTCGGCGGCGGCGCCGGTGCCGGCCGGCCGCTCGATGTGGAGGGTCGTCGTCTCCCGGAACGTGACGCCGATGCCGAAGTCGTCCGCGAGCGTCGCCTGGATCACCTCCTTCTGCACCTCGCCGTAGAGCGAGACGGAGGTCTCCTGCCGTACGTCGTCCCGGCGCAGCCCGATCAGCGGGTCCTGTTCGGCGAGGCGGACCAGCGCGAGATGCAGTGCTCCCCGGTCGGCGGCGCGCACCGGGGTGACGACGGTCTCCAGGGTCGGCGGGGCGAAGTGGTGGGCGGGCGCGGGTCCGGGGCGCGGTGTGCCGATCGTGTCGCCGATCCGGATGTCCGCGAGTCCCGCCAGCGTTCCGATCCGGCCGGCGGTGAGCGCGTCGCCGGGGACGGCGGGGCCGCGCTCGAACACACCGATCGCGGTGACCTTGCCCGTCCGCTCGGCCGCGTCCCGGGGGACGGGGTGGAGCGGCAGCCGGTCGCGTACCCGGACCGTGCCGGAGAACATCCGGACGTAGGCGATCTTCTCGCCCGCCGGGCCGCGGTCGATCTTGAAGACGGAGCCCGAGACGGGTCCCCCGGCGTCGCCGCGCGCCGTCGGCAGCAGTTCGGTGATCCCGGCCATCAGTGCCTCGACTCCCGCGCCGGTGATGGCCGAGCCGAAGAACACCGGGTGCACCAGCGACCGCCGGGTCTGCGCGGCGAGTTCGCCGCGGAGCCGGGCGTACCGGAGGGGCGCGCCGTCGTCGACGTACGCGGCCAGGAGCGCGTCGTCGTGGTCGGCGAGGAGCGCGGCCAGTTCGGCGGCGAACGCCGGGTCGGCGGGTCCGTACGGCCGGGCGTGGGCGCCGGGGGTGCCGAGCCCGCCGGCCGCGGTGAGGGCGATGCCCGACGGGGCGAGCTTCTCCGTGATGCCGCGCAGGACGCGCGCGTACCCGGCGCCCGGCCGGTCGATCTTGTTGACGAAGACGAGGGTGGGGATGCGCAGCCGCCGCAGGGTCCGCATCAGCACGCGGGTCTGCGCCTGGACGCCTTCCACGGCGGAGACGACGAGGACGGCGCCGTCGAGCACGCTCAGGACGCGTTCGACCTCGGCGATGAAGTCCGGGTGGCCCGGGGTGTCGATCAGGTTGACCGTGGTGTCGCCGACGACGAAGGAGGCGACGGCGGACTTGATGGTGATGCCGCGTTGCCGCTCCAGCGCGAGGGAGTCGGTCTGGGTACTGCCGTCGTCGACGCTGCCGATCTCGTCGATGACGTCGGCGGCGTGGAGGAGCCGCTCGGTCAGGCTTGTCTTTCCGGCGTCAACATGCGCCAGGATTCCCAGGTTGAGCGTGTGCACGGAGTGTCATGTCCTCGGGGTAGACGGGGGTTCCTTTCGGGGTGGACATGAGAGATCCGCGCATGATCATCGCTCCTGGGTCGTCCGGTGCCGTACGGGTCGTCGGCGGCTGTGCGGGTGACGAGCGGCAGTTGATCAGAGGGCCGTCCGCGGAGGCAACCGGTTTACGCGGCGGCGGGGAGACGCGGACGGGCGGGGCCGGAGGGCGGGTGTCTGCCGCGCAGGCCGGAGGGGTGTGAAGGGTCTCCGCCAAGGATTCACAGGATTCGTCCGGAACCGTTTGAACACATGGCACAGTGCTTTCGTATTCAAGGATGTCCGGCTCGATGAATTGGGATCACCGGCCAAGGGATCACAGACATCGCGATGCCCAAAAGGAGGTCACGGCCGGAGTGCCGAACGAACCGATCACCGTCACGACCGCCTACCATGTCGCGCCGGGCCGCGAAAGCGAGTTCCGCTCATGGGCGATGGCGGTGCTGGGCGCGGCGGCCCGCGTTCCGGGTTATCTGGGCGGAGGTGTCCTCGCCCCCGGGAACATCGGATCGGAATGGCATGTCATTCACCGGTTCGACTCGGACCATTCCACGGCGGCGTGGGAGGAGTCGGCCGCCCGGACGCAGTTGGTGTCGTACGGGGATCAGCTCGCCCGGGAGACCGGGCACCGGAGGATACGAGGTCTCAGCGCCTGGTTCGAGGGACCGCCGGAGGTGGCGCCGCCGACGCCGCCCCGGCCGCCGCCGAAATGGAAGCTGTGGTTCGTGAACATGGGCGCCGTCTTTCCGCCGGTGCTCGTCTTCAACCTGACGGTGATCCCCTACTTAGGCGGTCTCAACGCACTCGTACGCACACTCATTCTCTGCCTGAGCGTGACGGCCATTGTCACCTGGGTGCTGATGCCGCGTCTTCAGCGCTTCCTCAAGAAATGGCTGTATCCCCCTCTCCAGGCGCTCCGCGGACGGCACAAGCGCCGGGCCGCTTGAAAGGAACGCGCGGAAACAAGGGGCACGGGACGAGGCATGGAACCGCAAGGCCCCGGAAAGACGAAAAGGAGGTGGGCCGGGTGAAGACTCTGCTCATCGACAATTACGACTCGTACACGTACAACCTGTTCCAGCTCATCGCCGAGGTCAACGGCGAGGAGCCGGTCGTACTGCTCAACGACGCGCCGGGCGGCGCGGAGCTGGATCTGCGGAAGTTCGACAACGTCGTGGTGTCCCCGGGGCCGGGACACCCCGGCACGGCGCGCGACTTCGGTATCGGTACGGCGCTGCTCGCCCGGTCCGGGATACCCGTGCTCGGGGTGTGTCTGGGCCATCAGGGCATCGCGGTGGGCGAGTTGGCCCAGGTGGTCGCGGCGCCCCGCCCCCGGCACGGCCATCTCTCCGTCATCCGGCACGACGGCCGGGAGCTGTTCCGCGGGATACCGCAGAACTTCACCGCGGTGCGCTACCACTCGCTGGCCGTACGCGAGCCGCTGCCGCCGACCCTGGAGGCCACCGCGTGGGCCGAGGACGGGGTGCTGATGGGGCTGCGGCACCGGACCCGGCCGATGTGGGGCGTGCAGTTCCACCCCGAGTCGATCCTCACCGAGTTCGGCCACCGGATGCTCGCCAACTTCGCGGAACTCACCGCCTCCTGGTCGCGTTCGGGCCATGCGCGCACCGGGAGACGGCGGACCGTGGCCGCCCCCCGCACCACGGTGAAGGTGAAGGCGGACGCGGAGGCGGAGGCCGCACCGGCCGGCGGGGCCCCGGCCTCCAGGGCCCGGCCCCGCACCACCGGAACGGGCGACTACCGCCTGCACAGCAGGATGATCGACACCGCCGTGGACCCCGAGGCCGCGTTCACCCGGATGTGCGCCGCCGCGCCGCGCGCGTTCTGGCTGGACAGCGCGCGGGTCGAGGCCGGCCGGTCCCGCTTCTCGTTCTTCGGGGACGGCACGGGCCCGCTCGCCGAGTTCGTACGGTACGACGTCGGATCGGGGCACTGCGAGACCGAGCGGACCGGGCAGGCCGTGCGCCGCGTGCCGGGCAGCGTGTTCGACCATCTCGCGCGCCAGTTGGCCGACCGTGCGGTGGACGCGCCCGAGCTGCCCTTCGACTTCACGGGCGGCTACGTCGGGTACTTCGGGTACGAGATGAAGGCCGAGTGCGGGTCCCCCAACCAGCACCGGGCCGAAACCCCCGACGCCTGCTGGCTGTTCGCCGACCGGATCGTGGCGGTGGACCACCAGGAGGGCACCACGTACGCGGTCGCCCTCGCCGAGAACACCCCGCGCGGGGCGCGGGAGGCCGCCGACTGGCTCGACTCGGCGGTGGCCGAGCTGAGTTGCGTGCCCGCGGCCCGCGAGCCCGCCGCGCCGCGCCCGGCCGTCGCCGACCTCGGCGCCGCCGAGCCGTGGCTGGAGCGCGACCGCAGAACCTATCTCGCCGACATCGAGTCCTGCCAGCGCGAGCTGGCCGCCGGGGTGAGCTACGAGATCTGCCTCACCAACGCCGCCGATCTGCCGGCGCCGCCCGACGCCTACGACTTCTACCGGGTGCTGCGCCGCCACAACCCGGCCCCGTACGCGGCCTATCTGCAATTCGGCGACGTCGATGTGGCGTGCTCGTCGCCCGAGCGGTTCCTGCGGATCGACCGGGACGGCACCGTGGAGGCCAAGCCGATCAAGGGCACGGCACCGCGCAGCGAGCGGCCCGAGGAGGACGCCCGGCTGCGGGAGTCGCTCGCCGCCGACGAGAAGACCAGGTCCGAGAACCTGATGATCGTCGACCTGCTCCGCAACGACCTGGGCCGGGTCTGCCGGACCGGCACCGTG
Organism: Streptomyces sp. NPDC059255; assembly: GCF_042752355.1. Taxonomy (NCBI): domain Bacteria; kingdom Bacillati; phylum Actinomycetota; class Actinomycetes; order Kitasatosporales; family Streptomycetaceae; genus Streptomyces; species Streptomyces sp. NPDC059255. The sequence goes on along the minus strand of NZ_JBHYZP010000049.1, from coordinate 40,160 downwards.
CGGGTGCCCCGGCTGATGGCGACCGAGACCTACGCGACCGTGCACCAGCTCGTCTCCACGGTGCGGGGCGAGCTCCAGGAGGACCGGAGCGCGCTGGACTGCGTACGCGCCTGCTTCCCCGGCGGTTCGATGACCGGGGCGCCGAAGCTGCGCACCCTGGAGATCATCGACCGCCTCGAAACCCGGGCCCGCGGGGTGTACTCCGGCGCCATCGGCTATCTGAGCTGCAACGGCGCCGCGGACCTCAACATCGTCATCCGTACGGCCGTGTTCAGCGGCGGCCGGATGCGGCTCGGGGCGGGCGGCGCCATCGTCCTCGGCTCCGACCCCGTGGCGGAGTACGACGAGATGCTGCTCAAGACCGCCGCCCCCATGCGCGCCTACCGGGACCACACGGTCCTCTCCGGCGCCCCGCACCCCGCTGTCCCCGTAGAGGAGCCGGTCCGTTGACGCCCCCCACCACCCTGCGCCTGACCCCGCGCCCCTCCGCCGCGCCACCTGATCCCCGCGCCGTCGCCGACGGACACCCGGGGCGTCCGGGCACCGCCAGGAGCCGTCCGGGCAACCTGGCCGCCGACCTCGCCGACCTGGCGGAGCGGCACGGCTGGACCCGTCGGCCGGCGTTCCACCAGGAGCACCGGGTCTGGACGCACGGAGAGGTGCACGACCTCGCGGCACGCGCCGCCACCGTGCTGGCCGACCGGGGGGTCGCCCCCGGTGACCGGGTGCTGCTCGCGCTCCCCGACTCCATCGCCTGGGTGACCACGTTCCTCGCGCTGGCGCGGCTCGGCGCCACCGCGGTCCTGGTCAATCCCGAACTGCCGCGCTCCGACCACGCGTTCATGGCCGAGGACGCCGGGGTCACCCTGGGCGTGACCGGTCCCGGGCTGGAGGACAGGATCCCGCCGGAGCGGCGGCTGTTCAGCGACCAGCTCCTGGCGCTCGCCTGCACCGCGGAACCGGCCGCCGCCCGCCCCGCCGGGTCCGGCACCCCGCTGTACATCCAGTACACGTCCGGCACGACCGGGCGCCCCAAGGGTGTGGTGCACCGCCACGGGGACCCGGAGGCGTACTACGAGTTCATCGGGAGGCGGCTGCTGCGGATCGGGCCCGACGACGTCACCCTGTCGGTCTCCAAGCTCTTCTTCGCGTACGGCTTCGGCAACGCGTTCGTCTTCCCGCTCTTCTCCGGGTCCTCCGCGGTCCTGGTCGACCGGCGCCCCTCCCCCGCCGCCGTGGACGAACTGGTGGCACGCCACCGGGTGACCCTGCTGTACTCCGTGCCGTCGGCGTACGCGGCGCTGGTCGCCGACCGGGCGGACGGACACGCGGCGTGCTTCGCCTCCGTACGCGCCGCGGTCTCGGCCGGTGAGGGGATGCCCGCCGGACTGGGCGAGCGGGTCTCCGAACTGCTCGGCGCGCCCGTCCTGGAGCAGATCGGCTCGACCGAGGTGGGACACGCCTTCTGTGCCAACGGCCTCTCCCACAACACGCCGGGGACCGTGGGCCGACCGGTGCCGGGGTACGAGGTGCAGCTGCGGGACGGCGCCGGGGCGCCGGTGCCGGACGGCGAGGAGGGCGAACTGTGGGTGAAGGGGCCCACGGTGACCTCCGCGTACCTCAACCTGCCCGAGGACAGCGCCCGTACCCGGGCCGGCGGCTGGCTGGCCACCCGGGACCGCGCCCGGCGCGAGCCCGACGGCACGTACCGCCATCTCGGCAGGACGGACGACATGGAGATGGTGGGCGGCATCACCGTGTCACCACTGGAGATCGAGGCCGTGCTGCGCACGCACCCGGCGGTCCGTGAGGTGGCCGTGTCGGCCGTCACCGACGACGAGGGCGCCACCCGGCTGCGGGCGTTCGTGGTGCCGGCCGCGCCGGCCGAGGACGCCGAAGCGCTGGCCGCGGAGATCACCGCACTCGCCAGGAAGCGGCTCGCCCCGTTCAAGGTGCCGAGGACGGTCCGTGTCGTGGAGTCGCTGCCGCGCACCCCGACCGGCAAGCTCCGCCGCCATCTCGTCCGCGGAGGCTCCTGGTGAACTCATCGCGGACATACGGACGTTCAGAATGGAACCGCCCCATGCGACAGCCCCTCCTCTCCGAGCGCGGTTTCTCGCTCGGGATGATGTTCCAGCAGGCCGCCCGCCGGTACGGCGCGGTCCCCGTCACTCTGGACCGGCCGCTGGACGTGAGCCCCGGGGCCGGGCTCGACCTCAGCTATCCGGAACTGGCCGATCTCGTGGACGACCTCTCCGCGCGGCTCTGGGCGGCGGGCGTCAGACCGACCGAGCGGGTCGCCATCCACAAGACGGACAACGTCGACATCGTGGTGCTGGCCTGCGCGGTCTCCCGGATCGGGGCCGTGCCCGCGCTGCTCTCGCCCGGGCTGCACGGCCGGGTCGCCGGTGAGCTGCTGGACCGTCTCGATCAACCCTGGCTGCTCACCGACCGGGCCACGCTGGACGGTTCGCTGCGGGACGCGGGCACGCCCGCGGCGGAGGCCGGCGCGCCGGGCGCCCGCGCCCCCGGGATCGCCGGGCTGGTCCGGCAGGTGCTCACCGTCGACCCGAGCGGCGGCGCCGCCGCGGAGCCGGGTGGCGCCGTACCACTGGACACGTACGTCGGCGCGCCGCCGCACGCGCCGGTACGGCTCCACCCGCGCGAACCCTCGCTGATCACCCACAGCTCGGGCACCACGGGGGTGCCGAAGCTGGCGGTGCACTGCGCCAACACGATGTGGAACCGGCTGGTCCCGCAGAAGGCGATGGGCTGGCCGACCCGCGGCGAGAGCGCGGCGCTGCACCTGTCCTTCGTGCACTCCCGCTTCTACCATCTGCTCGGTGTGCTGCTGCACTTCGGCAGCCCGCTGCTGCTGATCGTCGACCCCGACCCGGCGTCGGCGGGGCCGCTGCTCGCCCGGCACCGGCCCGGCATCGTCGAGACCCATCCCAACACCTTCGTGCTGTGGGAGGAGCTCGCGGACGCGCCCGGTGCGCCGCTGTCCTGGGTGCGTTCGTACGGGTCCACCTTCGACGCCATCCATCCGCGCACCGTCCGCAAGCTGCTGGGCGCCTCCCGGCGGCGCGCGCCCTGGCTCGTACAGCTCTACGGGCAGAGCGAGACGGGTCCGGTGGCGTTCCAGTGGTATTCGCGGCGCGGCGCCGCGAAGGCGGACGGCAGGCGGGTGGGGACGGCGATCCCCGGGTTCACCCGGGTCCGGATCGCGGACGGCGAGGGACGCCCGGCCGCGCCCGGCACACCGGGCCGTATCGAGGCCCGCACCCGGGGCCGCATCCTCACCTATCTGGGGGCGCAGGAGACCTACGACCGGCAACTGCGCGACGGCTGGTGGCAGATGGGGGACGTGGGGTACCGCGGCCGCTGGGGCGGGCTCTATCTGATGGACCGGGAGATCGACCTGATCGACGAGGTGAACAGCAATCTGGCGGTGGAGGACGTGCTGATGTCCCGCCTGGACGAGCTGCGCGAGGTCGTGATCGTGCCGGGCGCGGAACGCGAGCCGGTGCCGGTGGTGTGTGTCCGGGGCGACGAGCCGCTGGACACCCGGCGGTGGCGTGCGGCCACCGCGGATCTGCCCGTGATGTCGGCGCCGCTGCAGTGGCGGTTCGACGATCTGCCGAGGACGTCGACGTGGAAGATCAAACGGGTGGAGATCACGGCCATGCTCACCGAGGGTGTCCTGCCCGCCGTCCGTTTCGGAGGCTGAGATGACCTCGGTCATGGTGGTGGGCGCCGGACCCGTGGGCCTGTCGGCGGCGCTCGCGCTACGGGCGGGCGGACTGCCGGTCACCGTGCTGGAGGCCGATCCGAAGGGCCGCGAACGGCCGGGCAGCCGGGCCCTGTTCGTGCACCGGGAGACCTTGCAGCTGCTGGAGCGGATGCGCCCGGGGCTCGCGGCCGAGTTCGTCGCGTACGGCCGGACCTGGCACACCCGACGCACCCTGTACCGGGGGCGTGAGGTGTACGCGCGGACCTTCCCCGCGCCCTCCCCCGCGCCGGCCGGGGACGCGGCGGGCGCGGCGGCCGTGCGGAGCACACCGTTCACGAGTCTGCGGCAGGTGGACACGGAGAGGTTCCTGCTCGCGGCGTGCGAGGCCGCCGGTGTGCGCTTCGAGTGGGGGGCGCGGGTCGAGCAGGTGCGGGTGTCGAAGGACCGGGTCGGCATCACCACCGGCGACGGCAGGGACTGGTCGGGCAGCCATGTGATAGCGGCCGACGGCGCCCGTTCGACGGTGCGGGCCCAGCTCGACATCCCGATGCGGGGGGTCCGGTCCGAGGGCTTCCACGTGGTGGTGGACGTCGCCGACATCCCGGGCGCGGAGCTGCCCCTGGAGCGGGTGTTCCACTACGAGCATCCGGGGGCGGGCGGGCGCACGGTGATGCGGGTCCCGTTCACCGGCGGGTTCCAGGTCGATCTCCAGTGCCGGGACGACGACGAGCCCGAGGCGTACGGGACGAAGGAGGCGGTACGGAGGTGGCTGCCCCGGCTCGTGGGGGAGGGTTACGACGAGCGGGTGCTGTGGGTGTCGACGTACCGCTTCCTCCGCAAGGTGGCCGCCGAGTTCACCGATCCGGGGCGCCGGGTGCTCTTCGTCGGCGAGGCGGCGCACCTCTTTCCGCCGTTCGGCGCGCGCGGCATGAACAGCGGGATCGCGGACGCGGCGGCCGCGGCCTCGGCCGTCGCCGAGGGGATCGCCACGGGGTCGGCGCGCCCCGTCGAGGAGTTCGCCGCGGCCCGGCGGGCGGCGGCGCTGTTCAACAGCGCGGCGGCGGGGGCGGCGCTCGACCATCTCCGGCCGCGGCGGGCCGTCCGGGTCAAGCAGCGCGCCGCGGCGGCGCTCTCTCCCGTACTGCCGTGGTGCGGCGAATGGCTGGAGCGCGCGCCGTACGGTCCCCGGCACGGCTCTCCGGCCGGCGCGGGCCGCACATACTGACGACAGGCTGGGTGTGACGGACGACAGGAGGGACGACCGGATGGCGGCGACACCGACCGATCACGCGGACGCGGTCACGGAACGGGTTCTGGGCTGGGAGCCCGGCCACGGCTTCACCGTTCTGGCGGAGCCGGCCGGGGGGCCGGCGCAGGCCGGCGGCCCGGCCGGGGCAGGGGGCGCCGGCGGGTCCGGCGGGGCGCTGCCGGCCGCGGACTCGTGGCTGGTCGTCGACGGGCGGGTACGGGCGTTCTCCCGGCACCGCGAGCGGTTTCTGCGCGCCTGCGCCGAGACCATGGAGCTGCCCCACGGTCAACTGGCGGCGTTCTGGCAGGACATGACGGCCGCACTGCCGCGCCAGGGGATGTGGTTCCCCCGGGTGGAACTGGCGCCGCCTGGACGTACTCCGCTGCTGAGGCTGCGGTTACGGGCCGCTCCGCCGCTCACCTCGCGGGTGCGGGTCTGGGCGGACGGCCAGCAGGACCCGCGGACGGTCCCCCGGCGCAAGGGCCCGGACCTGGACACACTCGCCGGGGTACGGCGGCGGGCGGCCGCCCACGGGGCCGACGAGGCGCTGCTCACCTCCGCGTCGGGGCTGGTGCTGGAGGCCGCGTACTCCAGTGTGCTGTGGTGGGAGGAGGGGACGCTCTGTGTGCCCTCGCCGGCGCTTCCGGTGCTGGCGGGGGTCACCACGGCGGTCATCCGCGAACGGGCCCGCCGGGCGCGGATCCCGTTCGTCGCCCGTGACCGCACGGTGGCCGAGCTGGCCGGACGTGAGGTGTGGCTGGTCAACGCGCTGCACGGGATCCGTCCGGTGACGGCCTGGACGGGGCGGCCGATGGAGGCGGGGGCGGCGACCCGCGCGCCGGAGTGGCGGGAATGGCTGGCCGGTATCACCGAGCCGCTTCCGGTGGACTGGCCGTGAACCCCGCCGAAAGGATGTCCGGCACCGGAATCTGACCTCCGGACACGGATACCCCGCAAGCGGAAGCCCGGGAATTCGAACGCGGATATCGCGCCGAGCCGTTCTGAACGGCTCGGCGCGATATCCGCGTTTCTCCGTATCCCTGGTTCAGGAATTCTTGGGGACCGGCTGGTACGCGCCCGGAATCATCCGGGTGGCGATGGCGATGCGGTTGTACGCGTTGATGACGGTGGCCGCCCAGATCAACGCGGCGACCTGCGCCTCCTCGAAGACGGCGGCGGCCTCCGCGTACACCGGGTCCGGCACCTGCCCGTCGTGCACCAGGGTCACGGCCTCGGTCAGCGCGAGGGCGGCACGCTCCCGCTCGGTGAAGAACGGCGTCTCCCGCCAGGCGTTCAGCGCGTAGATACGGTGCTCCGCCTCGCCCTGGGCACGGGCGTCCTTCGTATGCATGTCGAGGCAGAAGGCGCAGCCGTTGATCTGCGAGGCGCGAATCCTGATCAGTTCCAGGATTTCCGGCTCGACCTTGGCGTCGGCCGCCGCGGAAACGGCGGCGGCGTGCAGAGCGCCCATGGCACCGGAGACGTCCGGGGTGAGTTTCTTCAGCGGTACACGGGGAGCGGATTCATTGCTGGTCATACCCCGAACTCTATTCCCAGGAAGGGCGGTCGGGGAACGGAACCGAGAAATACCGGAAGAGCTTTCCGCGGGTTCCGGGGTACGGAGGGCCGCCCGGGCCCGGCGGGGAGGCCGCCCCACCGCCCGAGTGGCTGGAAACCGTCGCTCCCGGGGCGCGTCTTGGGAATCGCTTTACCCTCTGGGGTAGTTCTGGGGGCTCCCCACGCCCCGCCGGTCCTCAGCGGGGATCCGTGCAGGGAACGACAGAAGCATATGAAGGAGTGGACGCCACGATGGTGTTCAAGAAACTGCTCGGAGCCGTCGGTGTCGGCGGGCCCTCGGTCGACACGGTGCTGGACAGCACGACCGCCGTCCCCGGCGGTCCCCTGACCGGCCGGGTGCTGGTGCGCGGCGGCGGGGCGGACGTGGAGATCGAGCAGATCACGCTGGATCTGGTCGCCCGTGTGGAGGCGGAGGGCGAGGACGGCGAGACCGACGGGACCGTGGTCTTCGACCGTGCGGTGGTCGGCGGCGGCTTCCGGCTGGCCGAGGAGAGCGAGTACGCCGTGCCGTTCTCGCTGACCCTCCCGTGGGAGACGCCGGTGACCGAACTGCACGGCCAGCCGCTGGGCGTGGTGCTGGGCGTACGGACCGAGCTGGCCGTGGCCGGAGCCCGCGACAAGGGCGATCTCGACCAGCTCCGCGTGGCGCCGCTGCCGGTCCAGGAGGCGATCCTGGAGGCTCTCGGACAGCTCGGCTGGGGTTTCAAATCAGCCGACTTGGAGCTGGGGCACATCCACGGCTCCGGCCAGCAGCTGCCCTTCTACCAGGAGCTGGAACTCAACCCGCCGGCGCAGTACGCGCACACGGTGAACGAGATCGAGGTGACCTTCCTCGCCACACCCGGCGGGATGGAGGTCGTCATCGAGGCCGACAAGCGCGGCGGACTCTTCTCCGGCGGCCACGACACCGTGCACCGGTTCGCCGTCTCGCACCACGACGTGGCGCGGACGGCGTGGAACACCGAGGTCGAGGGATGGCTGCGGCAGGTCGTCGACGCGCACGCCGCGCGGGCCGGCTCGTACGGCGCCCACGGGCAGGGTGGTTACGGCGGTTACGGCCACCAGGGCGGGCACGGCGGCTACCCCGACCACGGTCATGGTGAGCACCACTCCGGTGAGCGCCGCTCCGGGCCGAGCACGGGGGCCGTGGTGGCCGGCGTCGCCGCGGGTGTGGCGGTCGGCATCGTGGGCGGCATGGTCGCGGCGGAGGTCGTCGACGAGATCGGCGACGCCTTCGAGGGCGACGAGGACGAGGGCGGGGACGAGGAGTAGCGGCCGTCCCGGGGCCGGGGCCGCACCCGCGGCCGGGCTTCGGGACGGCGGACCGTCGTCGCCGAGCGGCAACGGCGGCCCGGCGGCACTCAGGTGCGGACGCACGAAGGCCCCGGCTGGACGGGGGATTCCAGCCGGGGCCGTTCCGGTGCGGTCGCGGAGGGCGGTCGCCTTTCGGCGTTCCCGGGCGCTCGGGGGGAGGCCCGGGGACACGGTTCCCTCCGCGTCCACATATGTATGAACGGTAAACCATTGCATCGCGTTCCCGTTCCGCGCCCCGTTCTTCTATGAGACGGACCACAGCCGCGCTCCCGGCCCGGCTCGGTGGCCGGAGCCGTGGCGCCGGGTCAGTGGCCGGACCCGTGACGCCGGAAGCGCACGGTCGCGCCCGGCGGAAGCTGCCCGGCGAGGGAGAGGTCGTCCGCGTGGACGACCCCGATGACCGGATAGCCGCCGGTGACCGGGTGGTCGGCGAGGAAGAGGATCGGCAGCCCGTTCGGGGGCACTTGGAGCGCGCCGCGGACCATGCCCTCGGTCGGCAGCTCATCGTGCCTCCCGCGTACGAGGGCGGGGCCGGCCAGCCGCACCCCTACCCGGTTGCTCCGGCTGGTGGCCTCCCAGCGTGCCCGGTAGAGGGTCTCGCGCGACGTCTCGTCGAACCAGTCGTCCCGCGGCCCCGGCACCACCCGGAGGGTGAACTCCCGTGGCGGGGCGGCGCACGGCGCCAGATCCACGCCGGGCAGCGGCCCCGCGGCCGGTGCGACGGCCAGCAGCTCGCCCGCCGTCAGGGGCGGCGGGCCGAGGCCCGAGAGCAGATCGGCCGACCGGGAGCCGAGGGTGGGCGGTACGTCGAGCCCGCCCCGTACGGCGAGATAGGTGCGCAGCCCGGAGGAGGGCGGCCCCAGTTCGAGGAGGTGCCCGTCGGCCGCGGCGACCGGGGCGTTCATCCCCGCGGCCGCGCCGCCGAGCCGGACCGGGCAGGGCGCTCCGGTGAGGGCGAGGTGGAGCACGCCCGGTGCCCCGTCCGGGCCGCGGGAGTGGATCCGGGCGCGCAGCCCGCCGAGGGTGATCTCCAGCGCCGCGGTGTTCTCCGGGTTGCCGAGCAGCCGGTTGGCGAGGGTGAGGGAGGCGGTGTCCGCGGCGCCGGACGCCGTCACACCGAGATGGGCCCAGCCGGGCCTGCCGAGGTCCTGGACGGTGGTCAGCGGTCCCGGGGCGAGGATCTCCAGGTGACGCCCGTTCACCGGCCGACCTCCCGCAGCCGGACGGCCCTGCCGGGTACGAGCAGCGCCGGCGGGTCGCGCCGCTCGTCCCACAGGGTGAGCGAGGTGGTGCCCAGGAGGTGCCAGCCGCCGGGTGAGGGGCGGGGGTAGACGCCGGTGTAGCCGCCCGCCACGGCGACGGAGCCCGCCGGCACCTCGGTGCGGGGCTCCGCACGGCGGTCCAGCGCGAGCAGCGGGTCGGTGCCGGTCAGATAGCCGAAGCCGGGCGCGAATCCGGCGAAGGCCACGGTGTACCGAGGCGCGGTGTGACGGGCGATCACCTCGGCCGGGGTCAGCCCGGTGCGCCGCGCCACCTCGTCGAGATCGGCGCCGTCGTACCGTACGGGGACGGTCAGTTCGCCGTGGGGGCCGGCCGCGGGAGGCCCTACGGTACGGGGCGCCCGGGCGCGGCGGGTCACCTCGCGGGCAAGCGTCTCGCGCCCGGTGACCCCGGGGTCGTAGGTGATCAGCAGGGTGCGGGCGGCGGCGATCAGTTCCCGTACGCCGCGCGGTGTGTCGTCCGCCAGCGCGGCGCGCAGGGCGAGGACGGCGTCGAGTCCGTCGAGTTCGGCGAGGAGCGCCGCGCTGCCCATGGGCCGCAGGACGGGGCCGGCCGGCGCGGTCATCGTCCGGTGAAGGGCCGGGGGCCGTGGCCCGTACGGGTGAGGGTGTCGCGGAGGCGGCGGGCGATGTCCACCGCGCCCGGGGTGTCGCCGTGGACGCAGAGGGAGTCGGCTCGGACGGGGACGTCGGTGCCGTCGACGGCTCGGACCACGCCCTCGGTGACCAGGCGCAGGGAGCGCGCCACGATCACCTCGGGGTCGTGCAGTACGGCGCCGGATTCACGGCGGGGGACGAGGGTGCCCCGGGGGGTGTACGCGCGGTCGGCGAACGCCTCCTGGAAGCAGGGCAGTCCGGCGCGGCCGGCGTGGCGCAGCCAGGCGCTGCCGGGCAGCCCGAGCACGGGCAGGGCGGGGTCGTAGCGGTGCACGGCCTCGGCCACGGCGGCGGCCTGCTCCTCGTGGTGGACGATCGCGTTGTAGAGGGCGCCGTGGGGTTTGACGTAGGTGACACGGGTGCCGGCGAGGCGGGCGAAGCCGTCGAGGGCGGCGATCTGGTAGACGACGTCGTTGACGAGTTCCGGCGGGTCCACGTCGATGAAGCGGCGGCCGAAGCCGGGCAGGTCGCGGTAGCCGACCTGGGCGCCGATCGCGACACCGCGGCGGGCCGCCGCCTCGCAGACGCGCCGCATCACGGTCGGGTCGCCAGCGTGGAAGCCGCAGGCGACGTTGGCGCTGGTGACGAGGGCGAGGAGGGCGTCGTCGTCGCCGAGGCGCCAGGCGCCGAAGCCTTCGCCGAGGTCGCTGTTGAGGTCGATCGTCATGGACACACCTGCCAGGTCGGGAGGTTCCGGTTGCGGTCGGGGTTCCGGTTGCGGTCGGGGTTCCGGTTGCCGTTGCCGTTGCCGTTACGGTCGAAGTTCCGGTTGCGGTTGCGGTTGCGGTTGCGGTTGCGGGGACGGTTCCATCATGTCGGTCCGCGCGGCCCCCTCCCGCGCCCCGCGCCGTACGCTCCGGCCCGGTGGCGGCGCCGGGTTCTTTTCCGCGCCGCACACATTGACCGCTTGACGTGTCCATGCAACGCTCCGATTGGGAGCGCTCCCATCCCCGCGCTCCCGCCCCCGTGTTCGAGCCGCCTGCGAAGGGGTCCCCCACCATGCCCGTTCCGACGTATCCGCTCCGCGGTCCACGCCGTACCGTCTCCTGGCTCGCCGCCGCGGCGCTCTCGGCCGCGCTGCTGGTCACCGGTCCCGCGACCACGTCCGCCGTCGGCGCCGACGTCTCCGGGGCCGCCCGGTCCGCCGCGGCGGACACCCCGGTGCGCACCAATCAGCTCGGCTATCTGCCGGACGGCCCCAAGCGCGCCACCGTCGTGACCGCGTCGGCGGCGCCGCTCACCTGGCAGCTCAGAAACGCCGCGGGCGCGGTCGTCGCCTCCGGGGCCACCACCGTCCGGGGCACCGACACCGCCTCGCGCGACGCCACCCACCTCGCGGACTTCTCCTCCTACACGGGTACGGGAAGCAACTTCACCCTCGTCGTGGACGGGCGGAGCAGCCATCCCTTCGCCATCGGCACCGGGCTCTACCGGGCGCTCCGTTCGGACGCGATGTCCTTCTTCCACCAGCAGCGCAGCGGCATCGCGATAGAGGCGTCGCTCGCGGGCGCGGGGTACGGGCGCCCCGCCGGACATCTCGGGGTCGCGCCGAACAAGGGTGACACGAGCGTGCCCTGCCAGGCCGGGGTCTGCGACTACAGCCGCGATGTGCGGGGCGGCTGGTACGACGCGGGGGACCACGGCAAGTACGTCGTCAACGGGGGCCTGTCCACCTGGCTGATGGTCAACGCGTACGAACGCGCCGGTCGGGCCGGTACGGCCGGGGCGCTGGGCGATTCCACGCTCCGGATCCCGGAGCGCGGCAACGGCGTCCCCGACATGCTGGACGAGGCGCGCTGGGAGCTGGACTTCCTGCTGCGGATGCAGGTGCCGGCGGACAAGCCGCGCGCCGGGATGGCGTTCCACAAGATCCATGACGCGGCCTGGACGGCGCTGCCCACCCGGCCCGAGCAGGACGGCCAGCAGCGGGAGCTGCACCGCCCGTCGACGGCGGCGACCCTCAACCTGGCGGCCACCGCCGCCCAGTGCGCCCGGGTCTACGCCCCGTACGACGCGGCGTTCGCGGCCCGCTGTCTGGACTCGGCCCGGCGCGCCTGGACGGCGGCCCGCGCCAACCCGGCGCTGATCGCGCCGGATTCGGACGGGACGGGCGGTGGTGCCTACGGTGACGCGACGGTGAGCGACGAGTTCTACTGGGCCGCCGCCGAGCTGTACGCGACGACCGGGGAGGCCGCGTACCGCGACGCCGTCACCACCTCGCCCTGGCACACCTCCGCGAACGCCCTCACCGCGTTCGGATTCGGCTGGGCCGACACGGCGGCGCTCGGCCGGCTCACCCTCGCCACCGTGCCCACCGGGCTCGCCGCGTCCGACACGGCCCGGATCCGCGCCTCGGTGACCGCGGCCGCCGACGGCCACCTCGCCACGATGGCGGGTCAGGGGTACGCGGTGCCGCTCCCCGCGAGCGGGTACGTGTGGGGCTCGAACGGCCAGGTCGCCAACAACGCGGTGGTGCTGGCCGTGGCGTACGACCTGACGGGCGGGCAGCGCTACCACGCCGGGGCGGTCGAGACGCTCGACTACCTGCTGGGCCGCAACGCACTCGACCTGTCCTACGTCACCGGGTACGGCGAGCGGTCCTCGCAGAACCAGCACCACCGGTTCTGGGCGCACCAGGCGGACCCGTCACTCCCCCGCCCGCCGGCGGGCTCGCTCGCGGGCGGCCCCAACGCGGGGCTCCAGGACCCGGTCGCGCAGGAGCGGCTGCCCGGGTGCGCGCCGGCCGCCTGCTACATCGACGACATCGGCTCGTACTCCACCAACGAGGTGGCGGTCAACTGGAACGCCCCGCTGGTGTGGCTCGCGGCCTTCGCCGCCGAGCCGTCCACCCGCGGCTGAACCCGCCCCGCGTGCGGCTGAGCGCGCGCCGCACCGTGCGGGGACGGGCCCCCGAGCGTGTCGGGGGCCCGTCTCCCGGTGTGCGCTCAGGCGTGGAAGGAGTGCTCCGTCGTGGACCGGTAGGTGTCACCCGGGCGCAGGACGGTCGAGGGGAACGAGGGCTGGTTCGGGGAGTCGGGGAAGTGCTGGGTCTCCAGGCACAGTCCGTCGCCCTGCCGGTAGATCCGGCCCGCGGTGCCGGTCAGGGTACCGACGAGGAAGTTCCCCGAGTAGAACTGCACCCCCGGCTCGGTCGTCGCGATCCGTACGGTGCGCCCGGAGCCCGGGTCCCGGAGGGTGGCCGCGGGCCGGGGTGCGGTGGTGAGGCCCTTGTCGAGCACCCAGTTGTGGTCGAAGCCCTGGCCGCGCACGAGCTGGGGGTGGCCCGCGCGGATGTCCCGGCCCACGGGTTTGCCCGTACGGAAGTCGAAGGGCGTCCCCGCCACCCTCGCCAGCTCCCCCGTCGGGATCAGGGTGGTGTCGACGGGGGTGAAGCGGGAGGCCTCCAGGGTCAGTTCGTGGCCGTACACATCGCCGCTCCCCTCCCCGGCGAGGTTGAAGTAGGTGTGGTTGGTGAGGTTGACGACGGTGGCCCGGTCCGTGGTGGCCGCGTAGTCGATGCGCCAGGTGCCGCGCGGTGTGAGGGTGTACGTCACCTTCACCTTGAGCGTGCCGGGGTAGCCCATCTCGCCGTCGGGGCTGATGTGGCGCAGGACGAGGCCCACTCCGGTGGCGTCCGTGAAGGGCTCGACGTCCCAGACCCTCTTGTCGAACCCCTTGGTGCCGCCGTGCAGGGTGTTCGGCCCGTCGTTCAGGGGGAGTTGGTAGGTCCGGCCGTCGAGGGTGAAGCGGCCCCCGGCGATCCGGTTCCCGTACCGTCCGATCAGGGCGCCGAAGAAGGTGGTCGCCGTGAGGTAGTCGTCCAGGTTGTCGAAGCCGAGGGAGACGTTCGTGCGGCGGCCGCGCCGGTCGGGGATCTCCAGGGACTGGACGATGCCGCCGTAGCTGAGCACCTTGAGGCGGGTACCGCCGTTCTCCAGGGTCCAGCGGTGCACCTTGGTGCCGTCGGCGAGCCGGCCGAAGAGCTCCCGGGCGGGGGCCCTGCCCCCCGAGGCGGCCCGGGCCTGGCCGGTCACGGCGGCGGTCAGGCCGACCGCGGCGGCGCCCGCCAGCACGGTGCGTCTGGTCGCCGGGCCGGCGCCCGTCCGGTGGCGGTCCTTCGTCGCTTCCGCTTCTGTGTGCAGCGGCTCAGTGGTCATGCGTGCGGCTCCTGACAGAGGGGATGAGAGGTGTGGGTGGTGGAGGTCGTACGGCGCCCCGTTGGGGGCCGGCGGAGCGGTGGGTGTCACCGCAGTCCCAGGCGTACGAAGGTGATCGAGTTCGGCGGGAAGGTGTGGGTGAAGCGCGCGTCGGCCCCGGTGAGGGTGGAGGTGCGCGGTGTGATCGGCTGCTCGTCGGCGGTGTTGACGGCGTCCGGGTCACCGCTGAGGGTGGTCAGCCGCGCGGTGGGCGCGACGCGGGTGGACCGGCCGAGGTCGATGGTGGTACGGGCCGCGGCGTCCTGGGCGTTGACGACCTTGACGACGAGGTCCTTCCCGTCGCGCGTGACGACCTGCCGGAAGGGTTCGGCCACCTTGTCGTCGGTGAACCTGCCCCACTCCTCGCCGTCGAGGAAGAGGGTGACCTCGCGGTCCCGGACCGAGACGCGCAGGTCGTACTCGCGGCCGGTCTCGATCGTCGTGCTGTCCTCGGTCATCGACTGCTTGGCACCGCCGACCGCCTTCTCCACCGCGGAGCGGGTGTTGTTCCAGCCGCCGAGGTTCCACCAGTAGTAGTTGCCGGTGTCCTTGACGCCGAAGGCGACCAGGAAGCCCTCCTTGCCGGAGCGCTTGGTGGCCTTCACGTTCAGGTCGTAGTTCCGCCAGGCCGGGTCGCCCGCCGTGACCAGGGTGTTCTCGGCCGCCGCGTCGGACTGGACGTAACGGCCGTCCTCGACGGTCCAGGCGCCGGCGCCCGCCGCCTTCGTCCACCGGCCGTCGCCGTCGGAGAAGTCGTCGTCGAGGAGTGTGGTGCCGTCCTCGCCGGTGACGCGTACGTCGTCGTAGGCGGCGCTGGTGGCCCAGGTGGAGAGGCCGACGGCGCCCTCGATCGGTCCGGAGAGGGCCGGGGTGGCGCTCGCCGTGCTCGGGACGACCCGGTCGCCGGTGTTGGTCATGAACAGCTTCTGCGTCTCGTAGCTGGTCGAGCCCCAGGACCGTGTGTTGTCGAACCAGATCATGTCGGGCCGCCACTGCACCGCGCCGGTGTGGGCCAGCAGCGGGGCGTACGAGGCGAGTTTGACGACGTCCGCGTTGCGTTCGAGGCCGGTCATGAAGGCGGCTTCGGCGAGCGCGTTGCGGAAGCGGTTGTCCTGGGAGGCGTACTCGCCGAGGAACACCTTGGGCCCCGAGCGGTCGTAGCCGTCGTAGCGGTCGTTGTTCTCCAGGAACCACTGCGGGCTGCGGTAGTAGTGCTCGTCGACCATGTCGACCTTCGCGTCCCGGTTGAGCTGCCAGGCCCGGTCGAAGGTGGTACCGCTGGCGTCGGGGCCGGAGTTGGAGATGACGGTGATGTCCGGGTACCGGGCCTCGACGGCCTTCCTGAACTCGGTGAAGCGCTCGAAGAACGCGTCGGGCAGGTTCTCCTCGTTGCCGACCTCGATGTGGGTGAGACCGAAGGGCTTCGGATGCCCCATGGCCGCCCGCTTCTTGCCCCAGACCGAGGTGGCCGGGCCGTTGGCGAACTCGATCAGGTCCAGGGTGTCCTGGACGTGGCGCCGCAGCAGGGCCGGGTCGTCGGTCACCTGGTTCTGGCCGCATCCGGTGACGAGGGCGGGCACCACCGGCAGGGCCATCGCACCGATGTCCTCGGCGTACTGGAAGTACTCGTAGTAGCCGAGTCCGTAACTCTGGTTGTAGCCCCAGAAGTTGGCGTTGGTCGCGCGCTGTTCGACCGGTCCGATCGTGTCCTTCCACTGGTAGGACCGCTTGCGCTGCCAGCCCGACGCCTCGTCGTACCCCTCGTGGCTGCCGGTGTTGACGAGGCAGCCGCCGGGGAAGCGGACGAACCCGGGCTTCAGGGCGGCGATCTTCTCGGCGAGGTCCTTGCGCAGTCCGCCCGGGCGGCCCTTGTAGGTGTCCCGGGGGAAGAGCGAGACCATGTCGAGCCGTACGGTGCCGGTGCCGCCCGCGGTGACGGCGAGGCGCCCCGCGGTGCTCGTGGCGGTGGCGGTGAAGGTGGCGGTGTACTTGGTCCAGGTGTCGCCGCGCGCGGTGACACGCAGCGGGGGCGCGAGGGCTGCGCCGTCGGCGTCGCGCAGGGCGAGTGTCAGGGGGGTGCCGGCGGGCCGGTCGGTGCGCGCCCGGACGGAGACGTCGTACCGCTTGCCCTCGGCCACCGCGATCCCGGTGCTGTAGCCGGAGTTGACGACGCCGGTGCCCTCGGCCGACCCGTCGGGGTCCAGCCGCAGATAGGTCCGGTTGCGCTCGTGGAGGCGGTCGCCGTCGTCGACGGCGGCGACCGTGCCGGTGCCGGTGGGGGTCCACGCGGTCATCGGCGTGTAGGAGGCGTTGTCGGCCCTGCTGTACTCGAACGACCGGTTCTGGACGAGTTCGGCGTACAGGCCGCCGTCCGCGGCGCGGTTGATGTCCTCGTAGAAGACGCCGTACATGGTGTCGTCGATCCGGGGGCCCGTACCGCGGGTGTCGATGTCGAGCGTGTAGTCGGTGGTGTCCTGGGCGGCGTTCACGGCGGTGTCCCGCGCCGTCTCCCGCGCGGCACTCGCGGGCGCCTGGAGCGCGTTGGCCGTCACCAGGAGCGCCACAGCCGTGAGAGCCGGCCTCCAGCGTGTGCGTGGCATGAGTGTCTGCGGCTCCTCGTTCGATATCTCGGACGATGGTCAGAACTTCGAACGGCAAGATAGGGAGGAGCGTGCGGAGGCGTCAATGGTTCGCGCAGAGCCGGATGAATCCGGGGTGGCGGAGTGCGGACGCGCCGATGCCCGGACCGGTGTGGTCCGGGCATCGGTGTGCCGACTCGTCGGTGCCGCACGGTAGTTGGGGGCGAGGGCGAGGAGTGTGCCCGGGGCCGGACTCCGGCCGGTGGCCGCGCGACGGGCCCGGGGATCCGAGGGCAGGGGCGGTCCCGGGGCCGGACTCCGGCCGGTGGCCGGGCGGCTGCCCCGGATCCGGGGCAGCGGCGGGCCCGGGATCCGGGGCGGGGGCAGGCGTGGCGCCCCGGAGCGGGCGCCGGGTCAGATGTCCAGGACGTCGCGGGTGTGGACCGGCAGCCCGGTGGCGAGGGACTCGTTGGCGGCCAGGCCGGTCACCAGCGACCGGGCGCCGTCGGCGGCGTCCGCCGCCCGCCCCAGCGCGTCGGAGCCGTCCCCGGGCGCGCCGAAGAGGTCGGCGAGCATCCGTACGTCCCCGCCTCCGTGGCCGCCCTCCCCGGTCGCCACCTTCACCTCGCGCGGCTCCGCCCAGAAGGGCCGGAGCAGCAGCTCCGTCCGGCCCGCGGTGTCGCCCACGGCGGCTCCGTGCAGCACGGCTCCGCCGCCCGCCGCGCGCGCGGCGGGCCGGGCCCAGGTGGACTCCTCGACCAGCAGCTCCAGCCGGCCCCGGCTCCCGTTGAACGCGATCCGGTACCCCTCCCAGGGGGCGTACGCCGTGAGGTGGTAGGTCAGGGTCGCCCCCGACGCGTACCGCACCAGGACCGCCATGTCGTCCTCGATGGTGACCCCGGGGCCGAACACGTTCTGGTCGCGGTGGTAGCCGTCCTCGCCCTCCGCGTCCAGGTACAGGGAGGTGAGCACGGGTGAGTCCGCCAGCCGCACCGCGAAGGGGTCGTCCTCGGCGGCCGGGGCGCCGTGGGCCCGGTCGTACTCCCGGGCCAGCCCCCGGCGCCGCCCGTTCTCCGCGCCGTAGAAGAACAGGCCGCCCTGTGCGAAGACCGTCCGCGGGGTGCTGTCCAGCCACCAGTTGACCAGGTCGAAGTGGTGGGTCGCCTTGTGCACCAGCAGGCCGCCGGAGTTCGCCTTCTCCCGGTGCCACCGCCGGAAGTAGTCCGCGCCGTGCCGCAGGTCCAGCAGCCACTCGAAGTGGACCGAGCCCACCTCGCCGATCGCGCCCGAGGCGAGGGTCTCCCGTACCGCCGCGTGCACCGGGTTGTACCGGTAGTTGAACGCCACCCGCACCTCGCGCCCCGTCCGCCGCCGGGCATCGAGGATCCGCCGCGCCTTGGCCGCGTCCGTCGTCATCGGCTTCTCGGTCACCACGTCGCACCCGGCCTCCAGGGCCTCGACGATGTACCGGTCGTGCGTACGGTCCACGCTGCACACCACCACCAGGTCGACCCGCTCGCGGCGCAGCATCTCCCCGAACGCGTCCGCGCCGTAGGCGGGTACGGGCGGCAGCCCCGGGCGCGCGGCGGCCAGCCACTCGTTGTGGACGGCCATCCGGTGCCCGTTGACGTCGCAGAACCCGACCAGTTCCACGCGGTCCGCGTACTCCCCCGCCAGCGCCTCGGTGAACAACTGCGCCCGGGCGCCCAGACCCACCACGGCACAGCGGCGACGACGCACGGTGGGGTCCTGCATGGGGATCTCCGCTCGCTCGGGTGAGGATCCCGGGTCGGGATTCCGGGATTTCCGCGGCAACGATTGCATGCCGGCGCGTCACCGACAAGGGTGCCCTCCGGCGGTGTGTTCGCTGCTGATTCCGGAGATTTCATTGACTCGGTCGTTCTTGCGGGCGTAACTTCCCGGCCAGTTGGAAACTGACTGGCAACGTTTGCAGACACTCGCTCCCCGTCGACCGAAGGGCTCGGAAGTGCGCAGGTCAGCCCCGGCCGACGACGGCCGTCGACCCCCGTACCACGAGGTGGGTCGGCAGGACGCGCTGCAGGGGTTCGGCGCCTTCGACGGCCGGGGTGCCCAGGATCCGGAAGAGCAGGTCGACGGCGGCCCGCGAGCCGTGCGACTTGGGTACGGAGACGGTGGTCAGCGGCGGGGCGGCCATCCCGGACAGGGCGATGTCGTCGCAGCCGACCACGCTCATCTCCTCCGGCACCCGGACGCCCCGCGCGGTGAACCGGCTGATCAGTCCGAACGCGACGATGTCGTTGAAGGCCACCACCGCGCTCGCACCGCTGGCCAGCACCACGTCGGCCGCGCCGGTGATGCCCCCGTCGAAGTGCGGCGCGACGCTCCCGACATGGACAATCTCGACCTTGCCGGTCTCGGCCATGGCCTCGATGCCGGCCGCGCGCTCGCGCGCCGCCCAGGTGGAGCGCGGCCCGCCCACGTAGGCGATCCTGCGGTGTCCGAGGGCGTGCAGATGCGTGAGCGCGTCGCCCATGCCCTCGACGAGATCGGCGGTGACGCTCGCGAAGCCGGGCTCCTTGCGGTGCAGCAGCACGATCGGCTTGGCGGTCAGGGCGGGCAGCGACGCCAGCTCCTCGCCGCTGAGGTGCGGGGAGCACAGCACGATGCCGTCGACCTCCGGGGCCAGGGTGCGGATCGCGTCCAGCTCCAGTCCCTCGTCGCGCTCGGCGTCGCTGACGAACACGGCGTGGCCGAGGCCCCGCGCCCGCGCCTGCACCCCCTTGCAGATGTCCGCGAAGAATGGGTTCAGCAGATCAGGCACGATCAGTCCGAGGTGCCCCGTACGCCCGGTGATCAGGCCGCGTGCCGAAGGGTTCGGCTGATAGCCGAGCCGGTCCGCCGCGGCCCGTACCCGCTCGCGCGTCGCCTCGCTCACCGTTCCGCCGGGCGCCAGCGCCCGGGACACCGTGGACGGGGAGACCCCGGCCACCTTCGCAACCTCTCGAATCGTCACCTGCACGCCCCGAAGGTTGACACCCCGCACCACCGGCGTCAATGAAGATCGGTTTCCATCCGAGGAGCACCGCATGGACCAGCCCCCCGCCCGCCTGCGCGCCGCCGTCGTCGGCACCGGCGCCATCGTCACCGGAAGCCATCTCCCCGCCCTCCGCTCCCACGCCGACCGGATCGAGCTGGTCGCCGCGGTCGACGTGGACCAGGACCGGCTGGACGCGTTCCGCGCGACGGCCGCCGACGGCGGTACGGCGGTCGAGGGGTTCGGCTCGCTCGACGCGATGCTCGGCGCCGTCCGCCCCGACCTGGTCCTCATCGGCACCCCGCCCTCCCTGCACCGCGCGCAGACGGTCGCCGCGCTGGAGGCGGGCGCCTGGGTGCTGTGCGAGAAGCCGCTGACCCTGTCGCTGGCGGAGTACGACGAGATCGCCGCGGCCGAGGCGGCGTCCGGGGCGTACGCCTCGGTGGTCTTCCAGCACCGGTACGGCTCCGGGGCGGCGCATGCCCGGGAGCTGATCGCGGGCGGTGAACTGGGCGCCCCGCTGGTCGCGCACTGCCAGACCACCTGGCACCGCGACAGCGCGTACTACGCGGTGCCGTGGCGCGGCCGGTGGTCCAGCGAGGGCGGCGGCCCCACGATGGGGCACGGCATCCACCAGTACGACCTGCTGCTGCATCTGCTGGGCGACTGGACCGAGATCCGCGCCATGGCGTCCCGGCTGGTCCACGACACGGAGAGCGAGGATGTCTCGACGGCGCTGGTGCGGTTCGCGAACGGCGCCCTCGCCACCGTCGTCAACAGCGTCCTGTCGCCGGACGAGGTGAGCCGGATCCGGATCGACTGCGCCGACGCCACGGTCGAACTGACGCACCTTTACGGCCATACGAACGCGGACTGGGTCTACACCCCGGCCCCGCACGTCGGGGCGGAGCGGGCCGACGCCTGGCGCACCCCGGCGGCGGATGTGCCCAGCTCGCACGCGGCGCAACTGGGCACCGTACTCGACGCCATGGCGGCCGGGATCCGGCCGCCGGGCAGCGGCGCCGAGGCGCGGCGCACGGTCGAATTCGCCGCGGCACTCTACAAGGCGGCGTTCAGTGGGCAGCCTGTGCACGCGGGCGGGATCACCCCCACCGACTCCTACTACACGGCCATGCACGGCGGCCACCCCGACTGGAGCCCCCAGCGATGACGATTCAGGTCACCCACACCCACGGCGAGCGGATCTCGGTCCGGCACGGCGGCGTCGAGCTGCTGTCCTACGTCTACCGGCCCGATCCCGACCCCTTCGAGGCGCGGAAACCGTACATCCATCCCCTGCGCACCCTCGCGGGCCGACCGGTCACCGGCTACCGTCCCAACGACCACCGGTGGCACAAGGGGCTGCAGATGACGGCCAGTCATCTGTCCGGGCAGAACTTCTGGGGCGGCAACTCGTACGTCCACGGCGAGGGGTATCTGCCGATCCGCGAGCGGGTCGGTTCGATGCGCCACGACGGTTTCCCCGTCTTCGCCGTGGAGGAGAACCGGTTCGGCTTCGTCGAGGACCTCACCTGGGTGGAGAACGGCGGCGCCGAGTGGGCCCGTGAGGAGCGCGGCATCACCGTCCACTCGGTGGACGAGGACGCCGGGGCCTGGGCGCTGGACTGGACGATCCGGCTGACGAACCTGCGCGCCGAGCCCCTGCTGTTCGGCTCGCCGACCACCGCGGGGCGCGAGATGGCCGGGTACACCGGGCTCCAGTGGCGCGGCCCCCGGGACTTCACCGGCGGCGCCGTCCTCGGCCCGCCCGGCGCGGGTGAGCCCGAACCGGAGAGCCTGATGGGGACTCAGGGCCCCTGGCTGGCCTTCACCGGCGAGCACGACGACGTGGACGGGCACTCCACGCTGGTCTTCGCGCACGCGCCGGAGAACGACGAGGACTACGGCGCGATCCACGCCTCGCACTGGTTCGTACGCTCCGAGCCCATCCCGACCGTGGCGTTCTCCTGGGCGTTCTTCGAGGAGTTCGCGCTGCCGCCGGGCGAGTCCTTCGCGTACCGCTACCGGGTGGTCGTCGCCGACGGCGCCTGGGACCGCGAGCGGGTCGGCGCGCATCTCAAGGGTCTGCCGTGGTGAGCCTGCCGCACCCGCTGCCGGGGGCCGTCGGGCTCTCGCACCTGAGCGCCTACGACTGGGAGGCGGCCGACGGGGTGTGCGGTGGCAGCCCGCATCTGCATCTGGTGTGCACGGAGGCGTACGTCGTCACGGGCGGCCGGGGCGCGGTGCAGACGCTGTCGCCCGGTGGCTACCGGGAGACGCCGCTGGAGGCCGGCGCCGTGGCCTGGTTCACGCCGGGCACCGTGCACCGCATGGTGCAGGGCGGCGGGCTGCGCATCACGGTCCTGATGCAGAACAGCGGTCTGCCGGAGGCCGGCGACGCCGTCTTCACCTTTCCGCCCGACTACCTCGCGGACCCCGAACGGTACGCCGCCGCGGCGGCGCTGCCCGCGAAGTCCGGCCCCGAGGCGGAGGCCGCCGCGCGGCGGCGCAGGGATCTCGCCGTGAGCGGCTATCTGGTCCTGCGGGAGGCGCTGGAGGCGGGTGACAACGGTCCGTACCGGGAGTTCCAGCGGGCCGCGGCCCGGCTGGTCCGCCCCAAGGTGGCCGCGTGGCGGGAGCTGTGGCGGGCCGGCGCGCTGGCGACGGCGGAGCGCACGGGCGCGCAGCTCGACGCGCTGGAGGCCGGGGAGCCGGAGTATCTGGCCAATTCACGGGCGTACGACAGCGGTCCCAGCCGGCTGGGCGGTTACGGCATGTGCGGGCGCCGCGACGAGTACGAGCTGCCCGGGACGACCCTCCCGCAGCCGGGCGCGTAACCACCGCACACCAGGACGTACAGGGAAAGGAGAAGTGAGTCCAGCATGCCCGGAAACAGGACGACGAGGTCCTGCGCGCTCCTCGTGACGCTCACGCTCAGCGCCCTGCTCACCGCCTGCGGCGGGGGCGACGGGACGAGCACCGGCGGGAAGGTGACCCTGCGCTACACCTGGTGGGGGAACCCCGACCGGGCGGCCCGTACCGACGAGGCCGTCGCGCTGTTCGAGAGCAGGCACCCGGGGATCGTCGTCCAGACGTCGTTCGCCGGCTACGACGCGTACAAGCAGAAGCTGGCCACGCAGGCGGCCGGCGGCGACGCGCCCGATGTGATGCAGCTCGACTACCGGATGATCGACCAGTACGCGACGGGCGGGGTCCTGCTGGACCTCGGTACGCAGCCGAAGGCCCTGCGGACGGACGAGATCGACCCGGGGCTGCTGGCCACCGGGGCGGTGGACGGCACGCAGTACGCGCTCGTGCAGGCGCGCGGCACGGAGGCGGTCGTGTACGACGCGAAGGAGTGGCGGGCGGCCGGGGTCGCCCCGCCGCGGGCGGGCTGGACCTGGAACGACTGGGCGGACGCGGTACGGCAGTTGGCGGAGCGCACCGGGAAGCCCGGCGCCGTCGACCCCGGCCAGAGCGAGGACTGCTTCGAGGTGTGGCTGCGCGGCCAGGGCAAGTCCCTCTACACGAAGGGCGGCGGGCTCGGTTTCACGGCCGGGGACCTGACGCGCTGGTGGACCTTCACCGACGGGCTGCGGCGCGAGGGCGCGGTCTCCCCCGCCGAGCAGACGACCCAGCTCGACGGTTCGGTGGAGAACACCCCGCTCGGCCGCGGCAAGGCGGTCTCCGACTTCAACTGGGACGCGCCGTCGAGCGGCTTCACGCCGCTCGTGGCGAACGGGGTGACCCTGGCGCCGATGCCGTCGGGCGAGGACGGCACGCCGGGGCAGTACTTCAAGCCGTCGATGTTCATGGGGGCCGCCGCCGGCACCGGGCATCCGAAGGAGGCGGCCCAGCTCATCGACTTCATGATCAACGACAAGGACGCGGCGAAGATCCTCGGCGCGAGCCGCGGCATCCCGGTCAACGAGTCGATCCGCGCGGACGTGGTCCCCGGGCTCAAGGACTTCGACCGGACGGTCGCCGACTACCAGGCCACGGTCGAGGGCGCCCTCAACGACCCTCCGCAGGCCCCGCCCTCGGGTGACAGCGCCCTGCAGACCACCTTCAGCCGCGACTACGACCAGGTGTCGTTCGGGCGGATGTCGCCGCGCGAGGCGGCCGAGGACTACGTCACCCAGGCGAAGGCGGAGCTGAGGTAGATGACCACCACCGACATACCCGCGGCCCGGGCGCGCGGCGGGGCCTCACCGGCGCCGCACCGGCCGCGCCGGCGCCGGCGCGAGGGCGCCGCGTGGGTCTTCCTCTCCCCCTGGGTGCTCGGCGCGAGCGTGCTGACGCTGCTGCCGATGGCCGTCTCGCTCTATCTGTCGTTCACCGACTACGACATGTTCAACGCGCCGAACTGGGTGGGGCTGCGCAACTACACGCAGATGTTCACCGAGGACCCGCGCTACTGGCGGTCGGTCGGCGCGACCCTGGGGTACGTCGTGATCGCCGTGCCCCTGCAGCTCGGGCTCGCGCTGGCCGTGGCGCTGGCCCTGAAGTCCGTACGGCGCGGCAAGGGGTTCTACCGGTCCGCGTTCTACGCGCCGTCGCTGCTGGGCGCGTCCATGTCGATCGCGCTGGTCTGGCGGGCGATCTTCAACGACGGCGGCACGGTCGACACGCTGCTCGATTCCCTTGGCCTCGGCACCGGCGGCTGGGTCAACCGGCCCGGCTGGGCGCTGCTGGCCGTGGCACTGCTGACGGTGTGGCAGTTCGGCTCCCCGATGGTGATCTTCCTGGCGGGGCTCCAGCAGATCCCGTCGGAGCTGTACGAGGCGGCGGCCGTGGACGGGGCGAGCCGGTGGCGGCAGTTCCTCTCCATCACGCTGCCGATGCTGTCGCCGGTCCTCTTCTTCAACCTGGTGCTCCAGACCATCCAGGCGTTCCAGGTGTTCACGCCCGCGTTCGCGGTCAGCGCGGGGAAGGGCGGTCCGGCGGACTCCACGCTCTTCTACACGCTGTACCTCTACGACCGCGGCTTCGTCGCCTCGCACATGGGCTACGCCTCCGCCATGGCCTGGGTGCTGCTGCTCGCGATCGGCGCCGTCACCGTGGTGCTGTTCCGTACCTCGCGTTCCTGGGTCTTCTACGCCGACGAGGAGGCCCGATGACCACCACGACGACCCCCGCCACCGCCCCGACCGCCGTGTCCCGCAAGCCCGTTCCGTGGCGCCGGATCGCCCTGCACGCCGGGTGTCTGGCCGTGCTGCTGGTGATGCTGTATCCGCTGGCCTGGCTGCTGGCCACCTCGCTCAAGCCCGCCGACGAGGTGATCGCCAGTCTCCGGCTGCTGCCGGGAAGGCTGGAGTGGTCGAACTACACGACCGCCCTGGACGGCGTGAACGACGTGACCGTGTGGCGGATGCTCACCAACTCGCTGCTGATCGCGGGCGGCGCGGTCGTGGGCAACGTGCTGAGCTGCTCGCTGGCGGCCTACGCCTTCGCGCGGCTGCGCTTCCGCTTCCGCGGGCCGCTCTTCGCGTTCATGATCGCGACGATCATGCTGCCGCACCACGCGGTGCTGATCCCGCAGTACATCATCTTCAACCAGCTCGGGATGGTGAACACCTACTGGCCGCTGATCCTGCCGAAGTTCCTCGCCACGGAGGCGTTCTTCGTCTTCCTCATCGTGCAGTTCATGCGCGGGCTGCCGCGTGAGCTGGAGGAGGCGGCGAGGATCGACGGCTGCGGTCCGTTCCGCAGCTTCTTCTCGATCATCCTGCCGCTGATCAGGCCCGCGCTGATCACCACGGCGATCTTCACGTTCATCTGGACGTGGAACGACTTCTTCACCCAGCTGATCTATCTCTTCTCCCCGGAGAAGTTCACGCTGACGCTGGCGCTGCGGTCGTTCGTGGACGCCTCCAGCCAGTCGGCGTTCGGCCCGATGTTCGCGATGTCGGTGATCGCGCTGCTGCCGATCGTGCTGTTCTTCCTCGCCTTCCAGCGGTTCCTGGTCGAGGGCATGGCGAACTCCGGGATCAAGGGATGAGCGCGGCACCGGCCCGGGAGCCGGGCGAGATCTTCGGGCCGCGCGTGACGCTCTTCGCCGATGTGCTGAGCATCGGTCTGATCACGGCCGTGGTCTGTCTGCCGCTGGTCACCGTGCCCGCGGCGCTCTCCACCGCCTGTGAGGTGCTGCGCGGCGGCCGGCGGGACCGGCCGGCCACCGCGGGCCGGTACCTGACCGTACTGCGGGAGCGGCTGCGCCCCGGCGATCTCGCCGCGGGGGCGCTGGCCCTCGCGGGGGCGCTGCTGCTGGCGGCGGACCTGGCGCTGGCCGGCGCCGGGCTGCCGGGGGCGCGGGTGTTCGCCGTGGTGGCGGGGGTGATCGGCGCCGGTGCGGCGGTGATCGGCCTGCGCGCGTGCGCGCGCCCCGAGTCGCTCACGGACTGGCGCCCGGCGGTGCTCGGGGCGGCCCGGGACGTGCTCCGGGACCCGGGCGGCAGCGCGCTGGTGCTGCTCGCGCTGGCCGCCGCCGTGCTCTGCGGGTGGATGATGCTGCCGCTGGCCTTTCTGGCGCCGGGGCCGCTCGCGCTGGCGCTCACCGCGATCGACGTACGGGACCGGGGCGCGGCGCGCGGCGGGCGGTCCGGCCCCTGACGGATCCGGGTACCGGTCACCGGGCGTTCACCTCCGGCGTACCGGATGACCCCGCGCCGGCCACACGTTCCTCCCCTTTCGTACACTGATCGTCCAGCTCTGCTTCACAACTCACTTGCTTTCAGGCGCGGCTGGCGGTTACACCTACGTGCACGACCTGGGGAGGGCGTCATCGCTGACGGGGGCAGCTTCCGCCGTGCCACGAGCCGGCGGTCCGCCGTGTCGGGCCGGCGCGCACACCATCGCACCGCCGCCGCGCCACGCGCCGACGGCGCCCTCCCACCCACTGACTGGAGGATGTATGTCCACTCCCGCGAGACCCCGGGCCCGGTGGCGCCGACGCATCACCCTGCCCGCCGCGCTCACCTGCGCCACGGTACTGACCGGCGGCGTCCTGGCCGCTCCGGCCTCGGCCGACGGGGCGCCCGGCGGGCCGCAGGGCACCGTCACCCTGCCGGTGCCGGACGGCGCCGAGCGTCCCGCCTTCGCCGTCCCGGACCGCAGCTCCGCCAAGGCCAAGGGCTCCGCCTCGGCGCGGGCGGCGGCGCGCGCCGCGGTCAACCGCTCCGACTTCAACGGCAACGGCCTCGGTGAGCTGGTCTACCGGACCAACTACGGTTCCGTGTGGGTGGACTGGGCCACCGGCGGCGCCGAGGTCATCCCCGAGGACGCGGCCGAGGTCAAGGACCTGCTCCTGCCCGGCGACCTCACCGGCGACGGCAAGCCGGACATCCTCACCCTCTCCCCCACCGGCGCCCTGCGGCTGCACAACGGCGCGAACGCCACCACCGACGGCGGGATGTCCTCGTACACCACCCTCTCCACGGGGTGGCAGGCGTACAACAAGCTGTTCGTCCCCGGCGATCTGAACGGGGACGGCAAACCCGATCTGCTGGCGCGCAGCGCGGCGGGGCTCTTCCTCTTCCCCGGCACCGGTGCCGGTTTCGGCGCCGGGATCCAGGTCGGCGGCGCCGGGTGGAGCCAGTTCGACCAGCTCATCGGCGTGGACGACCTGAACGGGGACGGCTTCGCCGACATCCTCGTGCGCAACGCGACGGGGCTGTATCTCTACCCGGGCAACGGCAGCGTCAGCGGGTATCCGTTCCAGGAGCGGATCCAGCTCGGCGGCACCGGCTGGCTCCAGTACAACCAGATCGTCGGCGGCTCGGACCTGAGCGGGAACGGCACCCCGGACCTGGTGGCCCGTGCGTACGACGGCACCCTCTACTACTACGAGGGCAACGCCGACGGCACTCTCGCCGCCCGCGAGACGATCGGCGAGAACTGGGGCACGCTCACCCAGTTCGCGGGCGCGGGCAATCCGCCGCACTTCGGCAAGGACGGGGTGTTCGCCCGTACCCCGAACGGCGACCTCTTCTACTACTTCGCCACCGGTACGGGACGCCTCAGCGAGCGGTACCTCGTCGGTGAGGGCTGGGACCCGGCCGACTCGCGGCTGACGCACTCCGTGTCGCTGCGGGCGAACGGCATCTCGGACCTGATCGAGCACAGCACGTACGACGGGGCCCTGTACAACACGGGCCTCTACGCGGCCGACAAGCCGCAGCTCGCGGGCGGTTCGAAGGCGTACAACCTCGTGATGGGCCCCGGCGACCTCGACGGCGACGGCAAGAGCGACCTGCTCTCCCGCAGTTCCACCGCGCTGTACTTCAACGCGGGCAGCGGCAACGGGCTTTCGGTGAAGGCCCGGGTGCAGGTCGGCGGCAGCGGCTGGATGCAGTTCAACACGATCGTCGGCGCCGGTGACCTGACCGGCGACGGCCGCGCGGACCTGGTCGCGCGCAGCTCCGAGGGGCTGTTCCTGTACGCGGGCACGGGCGACGCGAGCGCGCCGTTCGGCCCGAAGACGCAGGTCGGCGGGGCCGGTTGGAGCCAGTACAACAAGCTCACCGCGCCCGGCGACCTGAACGGCGACGGCCGCGCGGACCTGCTGGCGTCCAACTCGGCGGGCGAGCTGTACTTCTACGCGGGTACGGGCCTCGCCGCCACCCCCTTCAAGGAGCGCGTGAAGATCGGATCCGGCGGCTGGAACCAGTACGCCGACCTCGTCTGACCGCACCACCCCTCCTCCTGGGGACCACGGCGCCCCGGCCGACTCGTTCGGCCGGGGCGCTCCGTCATGTCCGGGGCCACCGGAGCACGGCCACGTACCACGCCTGCCGCACCGGGGAAAGTGGTCGTACCTCACCTTGGCCGGATCCACGGGAGAGTGTTCAATTCCGGCCAACGATCGGCTGCTTCGGGGACCGAGGCAACCGGAAGGCACCTCATCGGATCTCACAGGTTGCTCACAGCTCGGCCCGGCACATCGGGATGTACCGGTACGAATCGCGAGCGTCACCCCCATCCCCCCTGCCCCGTGGCAGACCCAGACGAGGAACCGATGACCAGACCTCAGCACAGCCGCACGCGGCGTTCGGCGGTCGCCGGCGCCGCGGCGCTCGCCGTCGTCGCGGGCGTGGCCGGAGCCGCGCCCGTCGCCGGAGCCGCCACGCCCACCGCTCCGCAACTCGACCTGATAGCCGCCTCCGCCTCCGTGACACTCGACCGGTGGGAGGGCGAGTCGGGGGTGTACGTGGACCTCGGCACGTATGTCACCGTCGAGGGCGGACCCCTGGAGTTCCGGGTGAAGCGCGCGGCCGACTACAAGACGCCCGTGGTCGCCCAGCAGATCATCCACAAGGGCGGCACGACCCGGGTCAAGACCCTCCCGGAAGGAATGGTGAAGGACTTCACCGGCCTCCAGGACTTCCTCCGGATCACCTTCACCGACGCGGCCGGCAAGAAGGTGCTGTCGACCAGCGAGACCTTCTGCCCGAACAACGCGTCGGGACGGATCCGGCCCGACGCCCCGGCGACCTCGAAGTATCCGGAGAGCTGCCCGGCCAACCCCTTCACCCTCGGCTCGGTGTGGGGCGTCGAGAACGGCTGGGCGACCAACACCAGCCGGCAGTACGAGGGGAAGCAGGTCGATCTGGCGGCCGGCGAGTACACCGCCACCGTCTCCGTGGCGAAGCGCTACCGCGAGCTGTTCAACATGGCGAACAAGCCGCAGACGGTCAAGGTGATCGTGCGGCAGCGCACGGACGACGAGGGCGCGGGACTCGCCCGGTCGGCGCGGAAGCCGACGGCGTCCGGAGCCCCGGACCACGCCATGGCCGGCCACGCCATGAACGGCGGGTCCATGAACGGCGGATCCATGGCCGGTCACTCCATGGGCTCCGGTGCGAAGGCCGGCGCCCCCGCCTCGGCGCACGGCGGCCACCCCGACGGCCGGGGCGCCGACGCCCCCACCACGCCCGAGCTCCCGCACGTGCTCAAGAACGGTGGCGCGGCCGTCAGCCGGTCGGCCCAGCCCGGCGACGCCACCGGCAGGAACGACGGTTCGCGGGTCAAGCCCGGACTGAAGGCCGCGGCCCAGCGCCCGACCGGCCGCGCGAGCGTGCCGGACGTCCCCAAGCCCGACCTGCGGGCCCTGCCCGCCTGGGACATCGCCATCACGGACGGCGAGGACGGCGACATCGCGGGCAAGGACTACCTGGCGTTCAGCGCCAACGTGTGGAACGCGGGCCCCGCGCCGCTGGTGGTGGACGGCTTCCGTACGCCCGGCAAGGACCTGATGGACGCGTACCAGTACTACTACGACGCGTCCGGCAAGCAGGTCGGCTACTCCCCCTCCGGGACGATGGAGTGGGAC
This sequence comes from Streptomyces sp. NPDC059255, assembly GCF_042752355.1. NCBI lineage: Bacteria > Bacillati > Actinomycetota > Actinomycetes > Kitasatosporales > Streptomycetaceae > Streptomyces > Streptomyces sp. NPDC059255. The sequence goes on along the minus strand of NZ_JBHYZP010000049.1, from coordinate 10,228 downwards.
GCCCGGGTGGGCCACGAGCACTGGCACTTCACGGACTTCGCCAGCTACCGGCTGCTCAGCGCCGACCAGAGCGAGATCGTGCGCAGCGGCAAGGAGGCGTTCTGCCTGGCCAACACCGATGCCATCGACTACACGGTGGAGAACGCCAACTGGGCTCCGTACAACACCGATCTGTCCACCGCGTGCGGTGTGGAGAACTCGATCTCGGTGCGCGAGGTGCTGGACGTCGGCTCCGGTGACACGTACACCCAGTACCGTCCCGGCCAGTCCTTCGACGTCACGGACCTGCCGAACGGCACCTACTACATCCAGGTGATCGCCAACCCCGAGCACCGGCTGCACGAGACCGACCTGTCCAACAACGTCGCGCTGCGCAAGGTGGTCCTGAAGGGCAAGCCCGGCGCCCGCACGGTGACCGTGCCCCCGCACCACCTGATCACCGCTCCCTGACCGGAGCCCCCTGAACCGCCCCGGTCCCGCGCTGCCCACACCGCCCGGGACCGGGGCTTCGGTGCGCCTGCCCGGCACCGCGGCCCGGCCCGGCCCGGCCCGGTCCGGCCTGGTCCGGCCTGGTCCGGCCTGGTCCGGCCTGGTCCGGTCCGTCCGCGTCAGAAGGCGTACAGCCCGAACCGCCCCCAGGCCACCCCCGCGGCCAGGATCAGCAGCACCGCGTTCAGCACCGGAAAGGCGACCTCCCCGCGCCGCGCGTGCACCGCCATCGCACCGGCCATCGTGACCACCAGCCCGGTCGCGGCGAGCGGCACCAGCACCGGAGCGATGCCGGTCACCGCCGGGAGGATCAGCCCGGTCGCGGCCAGCACCTCAAGGACGCCGAGCGCCTTGATCCCGGGCGGCCGCCAGCCCTCGTACAGGCCCAGGCCTGAGGCGATCAGCTGCTCCCGCGACCGCAGCAGCTTCGTACCGCCGGAGAACAGGAACACGGCCGGGAGCAGACCTGGATCACCCTGGTCGCCCTGCCGTTCCGGCTGCCGGCCGCCCTCGACGCGCAGCTGCAACGCGACGCCGGGCTCAGCCACTTCGAGTACCTGATCCTCGCCGGCCTGTCCGAGGCCCCGGGGCGCACGCTGCGGATGAGCGCGCCGGCCCTGCTCTCCGAGGGCTCGCTCCCGCGCCCCTCGCAGGCCGTCGGCCGCCTGGAGAAGCGCGGCTGGGTGCGCCGCACACCGGACCCGGCCGACGGCCGCTACACGCTCGCGATCCTCACCGGCGACGGCCTCGACAAGATCGCCGCGACCGCGCCCGGCCATGTCGCCGAGGTACGCCGTCTGGTCTTCGACCCGATGACCAAGGCGCAGCCGAAACAACTGCGCGAGATCGGCGCCCGGGTACTGGGCGCCGTAAACCCGGACGGCCCGCCCCCGGGAACCCATCCCTTCCGAGTGCGGTGAGACCGCGGCGGCAGCCGCACCGAGCGCCGCCCCGGCGTGTGTTCCACCCATATGTCCGCAGGCGGGCGGATCCTCAATTCCAGTTCATTTCCTTGCCATGTCATGACTATGACAGCCCGTCAGTTCTTCTTGTCCCCGGCCGTCGGGCTCCGCGATCGTTTCCGTATCGCACCCCCGCGCACCACGATGAGGAGGACCCCTCACCATGGCAGTGATACGTACCACCAGGAACCGGATCGCCGCGGCCGTCACCGCGGTCGCGGCCACCGCCGCCCTCGGCGCCGTCTCCCTTCCCGCCCAGGCGGCGACCGCCCCGTCCGCCCCCGCCCTCGGAACGGTCGTCGGCGCGGGCGCCGAGGACGCCGTGAGCGGCAGCTACATCGTCACGCTCAAGGAGAGTTCCGGCCTCAAGGCCGCCTCGGCCTCGGGCCGCGATGTGGTCGCCGAGTACGGCGGCACCGTCCGGCGGACCTACACGGCCGCGCTCAACGGCTACGCCGCCACCCTGTCGGCGGCCCAGGCACGCAGACTCGCCGCCGACCCGGCGGTCGACCAGGTCTTCCAGGACCGCACCGTACGCGCCCTCGGCACCCAGACCAACCCGCCGTCCTGGGGTCTCGACCGGATCGACCAGGCGTCGTTGCCGCTCAACAGCTCGTACACCTACCCCGACACGGCGGGCGAGGGCGCGACGGTGTACGTCATCGACACCGGAGTCCGCATCACGCACCAGGACTTCGGCGGCCGGGCGTCGTACGGGTACGACGCCGTCGACAACGACAACACCGCGCAGGACGGCAACGGCCACGGCACGCATGTCGCCGCCAACGCCGCGGGCACCGCGTACGGGGTGGCCAAGAAGGCCAGGATCGTGGCCGTACGGGTCCTCAACAACGCGGGATCGGGCACGACGGCCCAGGTCGTCGCCGGAATCGACTGGGTCACCAGGAACCACAGCGGCCCGTCCGTCGCCAACGTCTCCCTCGGCGGCGGCGCCGATGCCGCGCTGGACACGGCGGTGCAGAACTCGATCGCGAGCGGGGTGACCTACGCGATCGCCGCCGGAAACAGCAACGCCAACGCGCAGAACTACTCGCCCGCCCGGGTCCCGGAGGCGATCACCGTCGGGGCGACGACCAGCTCCGACGCGCGGGCGAGCTACTCCAACTACGGCGCGCGGGTGGACCTCTTCGCCCCCGGCAGCTCCATCACCAGCGCGTGGAACTCCTCGGACACGGCGACCAGTTCGATCTCCGGGACCTCGATGGCCACCCCGCACGTCGCCGGCGCCGCAGCCGTCTATCTCGCCGGGCACCCCGCCGCCACCCCGGCGCAGGTCTCCACGGCGCTCGTGAACGGCGCCACCTCGGGGGTGGTGACCGGACCGGGCAGCGGCTCGCCCAACAAGCTGCTGCGGCTCGTACCGTAAGAGTCCTGCGGCCTGAACGGTGATCCACGGACGCCCGTCGCCTCTCCGGCGGCGGGCGTCAGCGCGTCCGGGTCAGCCGCCGAACCCGACACGGGCCAGGCGCACCGACCCGTTGAGCGTGAGGCGCAGATCCGCGACTCCGGTGAGCGGTGCCTCCGTGTGGAGCGTCTCCGCGTTCAGCGTCGTGTAGTCGTACGGGCCGCCCCCCGCCGGCGGTACCTCGACGAGCGCCACCGCCCCGCCGCCCGCGAGGGCGACCTCCACGGAGCCCTCGCCCGCCACCTCTACGGAGACGGTGCGCACCCCGTCCCCGAAGTCGCACTCCCTGAAGAGGAGTTCACCCGAGCCGTCGAGCGCGGTCACCGCGTCGCCGGCCGTCTTCGTCCGGTCGACGAGCGCGGTACCGGTCTGCTCGTCGTAGTCGGCGGCGGCCAGGCCGTCCTTGCGCACGGAGCGGGGGCGCGGGGCCTGCCCCGGGACGGCGACCGGCACCGAACAGCGGATGTCCGCGCTGGAGGCCGCGGCCTCGAAGACATACGTCCCCGCCGGTACGGTCCACGCCCCGTGCGCCACGTCGTAGTGGCCGAGGGCGGCCGTGGGGACGGTCAGTCCGACCGTACGGGAGGCCCCGGCGGCGAGCCGGATCCGGGCGTGGCCGATCAGCCGCCGGTGCGGGCTCCCCGGGCGGGGCCCGGCCTCGCGCACGTAGAGCTGCACGACCTCGTCGGAGGCGCGGGCGCCGGTGTTGGTGACCGTGACGCGGGCGCGGACGGTGGCGTCGAGGGGGCCTGGCGGGTCCACCACCAGGCCGTCGTAGTCGAAGGACGTGTACGACAGGCCGTGGCCGAAGGCGTAGAGCGGTGTGCCGTCGAAGTAGAGGTAGGTCTGCCTGCCGCCGATGATGTCGTAGTCGAGCAGGCCGGGCAGATCGGTGTCGGCCGCGTACCAGGTCTGCGGCAGCCGGCCCGCCGGTGACACGTCACCGGCGAGGATCCGGGCGAGCGCGGTGCCCGCGGCCTGGCCGCCGTGCGCCGTCCACAGCAGTGCCGGGAGTGCGGTGTGCGCGTCGGGCACGGCGTAGGGGTAGGCCGAGGTCAGGGCGAGGACGGTGCGCGGATTGGCGGCGTGGGCGGCGCGCCACAGCCGGTCCTGCTGCCCGGGCAGGGCGAGGGTGTCGCGGTCCTCGGTCTCGCGTCCGTTGATGTGCGGGTCGTTGCCCGCGACCACGACGACGACGTCCGCCCCGGCCGCCGCGCGGGCGACCGCCTCCTCCCCGCGCTCGGTGCACACGATCTCGAACGGTTCGCCCCGGTCGGCAACCTTCAGGCCGTCGGCGGCGACAGAGACGTATCGGCCGGTTCCCAGGTGCAGGAGGAGGTGCCCGCCCCGATGCTCCTCGAACCGGAAGGTCTCCTGGACGACCCAGCCGCCCGGCTGGTCCGCGGCGGCGCGTACGTATCCGTCCTCGGCGACCGAGAGATAGCGGCCGTCGGGCGCGCGCAGGGTGAGGACGCCGCCACCCCAGTCGATCAGGGCGAGCTCGGCCGCGTCCGCGTCGTCCGCCCCGCCGGTCAGCGGGGGCAGGTCGGTGCGGCCCGCGAGCAGCGCCGGGTCGAGCGCGCCCTCCGCGCCGCGCGCCGCCGGCCACGCGGCCTCCGGGCCGGCGGGTTCCGGTACGGCGACCCAGCCGCCGTACTCCGTGGCCCGCAGCCGCACCCGGTCCGCGCCCTCGGCGAAGGTGATCCGGTCCGTCCCGAACCGCTCGCGCATCCCGTCGAGCGGGGTGGAGCGGTGGATCAGGGTGCCGCTGTACCAGTCGAGTTTGCACTCGTCGGCGAGGAGTCCGACCACGGCGATCCGCCGGCCGGACGCGAGCGGCAGCAGGCCGTCGTTCTTGAGCAGGACGACGGCCTGTTCGGCCGCCTCCTCGGCGAGCGCGCGGTGGTGCGGTGTGTCCCAGCCGCCCGCGGGCCCGATGTCCGCGTACGGGTCGAGGCCCGGGTCGAACTCGCCGAGCGAGAAGCGGACGGTGAGCTGGCGCCGTACCGCCGTGTCGATGTCGTCCTCGTCGATCAGCCCCCGCTCCAGGGCGCCCCGGATCCGGGCGACCGTCGGGGCGGGGTCGGTGCCGTGGTCGGTGAAGCTGTCGACGCCCGCGCGCAGCGCGGCCGCGGTGGCCTCCTCGTGGGTGTCGAAGTACGCCTCGGAGTCGACGAGGTTGCTGGGGGCGCCCGCGTCGGAGCAGACGAGCAGTTCCCGGCCGGTCCAGGTGCGCAGGTGCTCGCGCAGATACGGCGAGACATGGTTGGGGCGCCCGTTGACGAGGTTGTACGCGGGCATGACACCGGCCACGGAGCCCGCCTCGACGACCGCGCGGAAGGCCCGCAGGTCGTACTCGTGCAGCACGCGGGGGCGGACCGAGGAGGAGGTGGTGTCCCGGTCGGTCTCGTTGTTGTGGGCGAGCCAGTGCTTGAGCACCGGCGCCGTGCGCCAGAAGTCGGGGTGGTCGCCGCGCAGGCCCCGGGTGTAGGCGACGGCGGTGGCGGCGGTCAGCCATGGGTCCTCCGCGTACCCCTCCTCGTTCCTGCCCCACCAGGGGTGGCGCAGCAGATTGACGGTGGGCGCCCAGACGTTGAGGCCGACCCGGTCGTCGCGGGTGCGCATGGCCCGTGCCTCGGTGGAGACGGCCTCGCCGATCCGGCGCACGAGGTCCTCGTTCCAGGTGGCGCCGAGCCCGACGGCCTGGGGGAAGACGGTCGCCGGGCCCATCCAGGCCACCCCGTGCAGGGCCTCCTGCCCGGTGCGGAAGGCCGCGACGCCCAGGCGTTCCACCGCCGGCGCGTACTGGTGCAGCAGGGCGGTCTTCTCGTCGAGGGTGAGCCGGCCGAGGAGATCACCGACGCGTTCGGCGCGGGGCAACTGCGGGTCGCGGAAGGGCGGCTGGTCTGGCGTCACGGGCGGTTCCTCTTGGCGGAGTTGGCGGAGGACGGGACGGGTTCTTGGATCGAGCGGACTTTCGGACTTTCGAAGCGCTTCGATGCTCCGAGTCTCTTCGTCGCATGTCAAGGCGTTCCTCAGCACCGATCCATCAACTCCTGGGTGCCTCAACACGGTTCAGTCATGCCCCTGTTGATGAGGCACGACGCGCCGTCAAGGAATCTTGGGACCGACTCTTGTGCCCCTCGGGGCGTTGATTTAACCTCGCAGCAACATCGAAGCGCTTCGACAGTTCATGGCCGACTTCCGGGATGGCCCGGTCGTTCACCAGCTGCTTCGGATCGGCCGGATCCTCGGCTCACGCTCGTCCCCCGTACGACATGCACCCCGTACGACTCGCACCCGCGTACGACATCGCAGCCGACCGGCGGCCCTCCGCCGGGTGTTCCGGCGCACCACGAAGGGTTGACGCAATGACGCCGAAGTCCTCCTCCGCCCCCAGCCGGAGAAGCTTCCTCGCCTCCACGGCGGTCGCCGCCGCCGCGGTGGCCGGCGGGGCCCCGCTGCTGACCGCCTGCGGTGGTGGGCAGAGCGGCAAGAAGGAGGGCGCCACCTCCGGGAAGGACGCGCGGAAGATCCTTCCGGCCTTCGCGGCGCAGAGTGTCGTGCCGCCGGACATCCCGTCCAGGAACGGGTCTTCGGCGGGGTTCACCCGCTTCATCCCCACGGCCGAGCAGAAGTCCTCCGTCGCCGGGAAGCTCGGCAAGGGGAGCACCATCAAGATCATGTCCCCGTTCTGGGGCACACCGCCGGCCGGTTCGAACGCGTACTACCAGGCGATGAACGAGGCGATAGGGGTCCGCACCGTCTGGCAGAACCAGGACGGGAACACCTATGACGAGAAGCTCGGCGCGGTGCTCGCCTCCAGTGACATCCCCGACGTGGTGATCGTGCCCAGCTGGAATCTGACGGGCAAGATCCCCGGCGCCGTCAACGCCAAGTTCGAGGATCTCGGTCCCTATCTGTCCGGTGACAAGGTCAAGGACTTCCCGAACCTCGCGGCCGTACCGACCGACGCGTGGCAGCGCTCGATCTTCGGCGGCGCGCTGCGCGGCATCCCGATGCCCGCCTCGTACGTCGTGAACATCGCCCCTTTCTACCGCAAGGACATCTTCGACAAGGAGGGCTACGAACTTCCCACCACGGCGGACGGGTTCCTCTCCTTCGCCAAGGAGATCACCAGCGCCCGGTCGAAGGTCTGGGCCTGCGACGACCTGAAGTGGACCGCCTTCAACGTGTTCGGGGTGCCGCCGGGCAGCGACAAGGCGCTGTGGTGGGACCTGGTCGACGGCAAGCTCGTCAACCGGATCGAGACCACCGAGTACCTCGAAGCGCTGGAGTGGATGAGGAAGCTGTATGCGGCCGATGTCGTGCACCCGGACGCCAGGGCTGTCCAGGGCGACGGGGGCAACCGGTTCGTCTCGGGGCAGGTGCTGATCTACAACCAGGACCTGTCGAGCTGGTACGGCAAGTCCGTCGAGCAGACCGGCAAGCCCAAGGCCGAGTTCGAGATGGGCGCGATGGACATCTTCGGCCATGACGGCGGGGATCCCCGGCTCTACGCCCAGCAGCCCGCGGGGATGTGGGCCTTCGTCAGGAAGGGCTCGCCGGAGAAGCTCGTCAGGGATGTGCTCGCCGTCTCCAACTTCACCGCCGCGCCGTACGGCACCACGGAGCGGATGCTCACCGACTACGGGGTGGAGGGCACCCACTTCTCGGTGAAGGACGGGCTGCCGGTCAAGAACGACCAGGGCAACATCGATATCGTCGGCGCCTTCGACTACACCGGTGACCCGGCCGCGTACATCGCCCACCCGGACCGCCCCGAGATCGCGAAGGCCCAGGTCGAGTGGCAGCAGCGCATGGGCGCCTTCACCAAGAAGACCGCCTTCTACGGGCTGACCGTCACCGAGCCCAACCGCTGGACCAATCTCGCGGACAACTTCGAACAGCTGGAGGACGACGTCGTCCGCGGCCGGAAGAAGGTCGGCGACATGCAGCAGGCCGTCTCCGACTGGAAGAGCCAGGGCGGCGACAAGCTGCGCGACTGGTACAAGAAGCTGCTCGACGCGTCCGGACCGGCCGCGAACTGACGCGAGGGAACGAGGAGTTCATCGTGTCGCACAGCACAGTGCCGGACGCGCCGCCCGCCGGGGACGGCGAGCCGGCCGGAGCGGCGGACGTACCGCGGTCACGGGCCGGGGCCCTGCCCCGGGCGGTGGAGAGGAAGCCGGGGCGGCGGAAGGGGAGCGGGCCGAAGCTCGGGGGGCGGATCCGGCTGCGGCGGGACCGGACGCTCCTCCTGATGGTCCTGCCGGCGCTGCTGCTGGTCCTGGTCTTCAACTACGTACCGATCCTCGGCAATGTCGTCGCCTTCCAGGACTACGACCCGTACCTCAGCGACAACGGCTTCGTCGCCATGGTGCAGAGCCCGTGGGTGGGCTTCGAGCAGTTCCAGCGGATCTTCGCCGACTCGGCGTTCTGGGCGGCGGCGCGGAACACCCTGGTCCTGTTCTTCCTCCAGCTCGTGCTGTACTTCCCGGTCCCCATCGCGCTCGCCCTGCTCATCAACAGTGTGATCAGGCCCCGGGTGCGGGCGGTGGCGCAGGCCGTCATGTATCTGCCGCACTTCTTCTCCTGGGTGCTGGTCGTCACCGTCTTCCAGCAGATCTTCGGCGGCGCGGGGATCATCGCGCAGACCCTGCGCCAACACGGGATCGACGGCTTCGACCTGATGACCGACCCGGGCGTCTTCAAGTTCCTGGTGACGGCCGAGGGCGTCTGGAAGGACGCCGGGTGGGGCATCATCGTCTTCCTCGCCGCGCTCTCCTCCGTCAACCACGAGCTGTACGAGGCGGCGGCCATGGACGGCGCGGGCCGCTGGCGGCGGATGTGGCACGTCACCCTGCCCGCCCTGCGCCCGGTGATCGCGCTGCTGCTGGTGCTGCGGGTGGGCGACGCGCTGACCGTCGGTTTCGAGCAGATCCTCCTCCAGCGGGACGCCGTGGGACGTGACGCGGCGGAAGTGCTGGACACCTTCGTGTGGTGGTCGGGCATCAGGAACCAGGACTTCAGCTACGCGGCGGCGGCCGGTCTGGTCAAGGGCGTCATCGGGCTCGGGCTGGTCCTCACGGCCAACAAGGTCGCCCATCTCATGGGTGAGCAGGGGGTGTACAAGAAGTGAGTCTCACCGACCCCGGTACGGACACGGCCACCCGCGCCGCCGGGGGCCCCGGGGCCTCCGGTACGGGCGGCGGGGCGCCGCGTCCGCCGGGCCGCCGGGCCGCCCCGCCGCGCCCCGTCTGGGAGGAGGAGCCGACCAGGGCGGGCCTGGCGGGCAAGGGCATCGCGCTGACCGCCGCCTGCCTCGCGATTCTCTTCCCGCTGTGGATCGTGATCGTCACCAGCCTCTCCTCCCGGGAGACCATCGCCGAGGCCGGCGGGCTGGTGGTGGTCCCCAAGGACCTCACCTTCATCGCCTACCAGGAACTGCTCGGCGGTGGCCAGGTGCAGCGCGCGGCCCTGGTCAGCCTCGGGGTGACCCTGGTGGGCACGCTCTTCAGCATGACGGTGTCCGTCCTGTGCGCGTACGGGCTCGTCCGTACCAACTCGCTCGGGCACCGCTGGATCCTGCTGACCCTCCTCGCCACGATGTTCTTCGGGGCCGGACTGATCCCCACGTATCTGCTGGTGCAGGCGCTCGGGCTGACCGACAGCTATCTGGCGCTGATCCTGCCGAGCGCCGTGAGCGTCTTCAACATCCTGGTGCTGCGCTCGTTCTTCATGAACATCTCGCCGGAACTGATGGACAGCGCGCGCATCGACGGCGCGGGCGATCTGCGGATCCTCTGGCAGATCGTCATGCCGCTCTCCCGCGCCGTCATCGCCGTCATCGCGCTGTTCTACGCGGTCGGCTACTGGAGCGCCTGGTTCAACGCGTCGATCTACCTGACCGACCAGGAGATGATGCCGCTGCAGAACGTGATGATCCAGCTCGTGCAGAAGCAGGAGCCGCCGGCCGGACTCGGCCAGCAGATCAAGACCGGACAGCTCTCGCCGCTCTCGGTGCAGATGGCCGTCATGGTGCTGGCGCTGCTCCCCGTGGCGGTCGTCTCGCCGTTCGTCCAGAAGCACTTCAGGAAGGGCATGCTCACCGGCGCCGTCAAGGGCTGACCGCGCCCCGCCGTGCCGCGTGCCCTCCCCCACACACAGCACCGCCCGTACAGCACAGCACCCCGTTCGTCACGCCCCCCACCGACGGAAGGTGACGTCATGTCCGAGCCGCACCAGGGACACAGCAGACGTACCGTGCTCACCACCGCGTCCGGCGCCGCCGCGGCGCTCGCCCTGACCGGCGCGTCCGCCGCGGCCGCCGCCCCCCGCGCCGCCGCCC
>NZ_JBHYZP010000048.1:0-55912 GCF_042752355.1 Streptomyces sp. NPDC059255 | reverse complement strand
GGGGGGGACGCTGGCGCCGGGAATGGATCGGTCAACGCGGTTGTCCTAGTTGGGTTGCGGCGATGGGCCGCACAGGATCGAAGGGGGAGCAGGGATGACGGAGCCGAGCAGACACTGGGACGGGGCAGGGCTGGAACGCAAGATCCGCGCCGCCGGGCGACCCTGGACGGTGGGCGACGTCGCGATGGTCGCTGACGGCCAGTGGGCTGTCGGTGTCCAGTCCGACGGACGGCGAGACGAGGACGCCGTGGGGGAGGGGCGGAGCGCGGATGGACGTCGCGTCGAGTTGACGTTGGACGACCTGGCCCGCGCCGTGGGCTCCCGTATCTGGGACGCCCACCGTGACGAGGACCTCAGCTGACCATCAGCGGTGCGGCCCCAGCGCCGCCACCGACAGGCCGGAAGCGGCCGAAGGAGCGGGCTGATCGGGTGACTGGCCCAGGGCGCGCGAAGCGTGCCCCGAGCGGGCGACAGCGGCCTGGGCCAGCCGAGCTGCCGGGGCCCGGTCCGCGGTCGCGGCGGATTCACGCGCTTCGATCACATGGCTGATGGCCTGAAGAGAAGTCCGGCTCTCGGCTTGAGCGACGCGAAGGTCCGCCGCTGAGCCGGTGATCCGTTCCAGGTCGTAGAAGGCCGGCACACGGCCGGGCCGCGAGAGGGCGTGCAGACGGTCCTGGTGAACAGCCACGGCGGTGTCGGTGACGACCAAGGACGAGCGGATGTGCATCACCGAGCGCAAGAGGGGGTCCTCGCTGGGGCTACGGACCGCGATGGACTCCAGAACTTCAATCGGGCGGCCCCAGGTTTTCTCGATCATGGTCGTGGCCTGATCAAGCGTGGTGGCGTCAGGCATGGTGAACTCCCGGCATTCGAAGGGCGCTTCGGGCGGACGGGTTGTCGCAAAGGGCCGAAGCGGTCAGCGGCTTTGGCGTGAGGGCGTCGGGTTGGCGGGCGGCCTGAACCCGAGAGCGGGCGCAGGGCTGCTCGACGGTTCTGCGCCGAGGCCCCTGTACGACTGCGCGCGGCCATGACCCGCAGGTCGGCGGCTGTCCGAGGAAAACGTGCGGCCCGGTGGACGGCCTGCGTGACCGCGGTACGGCGCACGTCAAGAGGGGTGAGAGCCCGAGGAACCTGGGGGATGGGCGGGCTGACCGGGGTGAGCGAGACCGAGTGCGCGACCTCGCGATCCGTTCCCGTTGGAACCGGCGAGGTACATGGGGCTGACCAGTACCTCTTGGTAGCGGTACTTGTCATTGGGCTGGGGGTTCATGGGCCAGGCTCCGGGCGTGGGGGAACGCGCCCGCGTGCACAGCGGGAAGGGCTGCTCGGGAGCACGCGGGCGCCGTGGCAAAGAGGAGGCGTGTTCGGCTCTCAGCGCCACGTGGATCACCGGCCCCGTGAGGGCGTCGACTGGGCGGTGGCGGTTGCGGGCACCCGCGGTTGCGGCTGCGGCGCGTGGCTGAACAGGGCGCTCGGCGCGGCGGCGCTCCGGCGCAGGGCGGCTGCGGTTCGAGTGTTGTCCGACGCCAGCGGGACTCCGGTGTGGGTCCGGGTGGCCGCCGCAACAGGGGTCGGCGGTGCTGAGCGGTGCCGCGTGGTGACGGGGCCACTCCAGTGCTCGACGGCTGCGTAGACGGGGCCGAGCACCCGCCCGGCGTCGGTCAGGACGTACGGGTCGCCGTGGCGGGGCCCGGTACGGGCGACCAGGCCGTCGGCCTGAAGCCGGTTGAGTCGCTGCCTGGTCCAGCCGTTGTCCAGGCTGGCCTCCTCGGCGATGTGGACGAACCGCATGGGGCCGCCCGCGTGGAGAACCTGGATCACGGCGGTCGAATCCCGCAGGTGCAGACGCCGCACAGCGTCCTCAACGCGTTCGGCACCGGCTACTCGGCCGCCGAGCGAGAGGTTGGCCTGGGACCAGTCGGAAAGGGCGTCGTGCACCCGAGACAGCGATTCGCCGAAAGCGGTGAGCTGATACGGAGCCCCGTGGCGGTCGCCGACTCGGGTGACCAGCCCATCAGCGTGCATCTGGGCCAGCCGCTTGCTGACGAGCTGCTCGCTGACGAAGGGGAGCCTGGCGGCGACGTCGCGCACACGCATGGGGCTGCTCTGTTGCGCCAGGGTCTGCGCCGACCAGGTGGTCCACTTCGGTGCTATCAGGGAAAGAGCGTCCTCGACACGCTGGGCATCGACCGAGCCGATCGTGGTGGCGGAGGAGGAAGAGGTGGCGGACATGGGATGAACTCCATTGAGGCAGAGCGAATTGTGGGATCTGTGACTCGACCGGGTGGTCAGCGGAAGGCGCTCTCGGCTCGAAGCCTCTGGAGCACGACGCCGAGGCGGCGGTTGCTGACGGGGACACCGCGCTTGCGCAGGCCACGCCGCAGGGCCTCGCGGTTGAGGCGCTGCAGGCCGGCAGCGACCTCGCGGGCGATGTCCAGCAGCTCCCGATCGTCAGGAGCAGGGGCGACTCGATGGGCCGACGACCGCCGAGCGGAACTCCGGTCCAGGAGGAGGCGGACATCCAACAGGTCCCAGACCGCTTCCGCCTCGCTCTGTTCCTGGCGTTCGAGGTCGACGACTTCGGTCGCGTACAGGAGAACGAGATCCTTGAAGGCGGGTTCGCCGGAGCGGTGGCCCCTCCAGGCTGCTTCGAGGTTGCGGCGGGCTGACTGGGCATCGGCGCTGGTCTGAGCGAGTCCGTCGAGCCGTCGCAGCAGGATGGGCAGGACGGGGTCGTCGGACCGGCCGGAAGCGAGGCCGCGGTGCAGCTTCTCCAGCGGGTGGCCGTAGCGGTGTTCGACCAGACGGCGTGTGTAGATCACGGTGGACATGGGGGGCGCCCTTTCAACGGGTATCTAGCGGGAACGGAGCGGCCTGGCGGTCGGGCTTGTCGCAGGTGCGGGCGGCGCACCGGGCTGCGCAGTGGCGTTCTGCGCGTTCACTGAGTTGCCTCCATCCGCGCGAGCAGGGAGCGGACCAGGGTGGGCAGGCTCTCGGGTCCGTCGCCGATCGAGACCTGATCGGTCGCCTCGCCGAGGACGTATGCGGCGTCTTCCAGCAGGCCGCTGGATATCTCCATGCAGGCGTCGGTGATCCTGGAGGCGGAGAGCAGGGACTCGGAGAGCACCTCGACGTAGTCGACCGGCGCGAGGCCGGCGGCCTCAGCCGCGGTACGGATCGCCGCCAACTCCAGGGCGCTGAAGGTGAAGTCGAACTCGGCGTTCTGCTCAACACTGGCCCGTGCGGCGAAGGCCGGCTCCGGCGGCTGCGTGGGGATACCAACGCGCGTGCAGATGCGGTCGACCGAGGCGGTCAGCTCCGCGAGGGACTCGGTGAGCCATCCCAGCGCCGATGCGTATGAGGCCAGGGTGAACAGACCCGCTGGCGTGGTGGGAAGAGGATCGTCGGCCACGAAGCCTTCGAAGCGGTCGCTCAGCTCGCAGACGACCCGGGGCCCGGCGGACAGTGCACCGAGCACAGGGTGCAGGTAGGAACGACTGGCGGCCGTCGGGTACTCGGCAGTGAGGATGCTGGAGACGCTGTGCGCAGCCTCGGTGAGGAGGTCGGCCAGTTCGGTACGGGCCAGGGGGGTGCGGTCGGCGGTCATCGCTGGGGAGCCTTTCGAGGAGCGGCAGCAGCGGGTTGGACTGCTGCGGCAGGAGTTGCCGGGACCGCAGTCGGCTGGTCGACTGCGCGGGGCGAGCGGGATCGGGCGGCCCGCACACGCGCCTGGGAGGCGGAGGCTGCCTCGGCGTCCTGGTGGGGGCCGGTACGCAGGTGCGCCGCGCGGTAGACCGCATAGTCCTTCCTGCTGCCGGCGGCGACGAGGTATATCTCGCGCTTGTGGTGCGAGGTCGGCGGAGCCGGGCGGAACTGGATGACCATCCGGTAGGAGACGGACGGATCGACGTACACCTTGTGGAAGCCCGCGAGGCGTCCCTTCAACGGCAGGCAGTCATCGCTGCCGTGAACCAGGTTCTGCAGTTCCAGCAGAGCCAAGTCGCGCATGTCGTCGGGAAGTTCCCGGAGGTCCGCGATGGCATCGGGATGTGCGGCGAAGGCGAAACGGGCGCGGCTCACAGCAGCGGCCCCTGGCCGGGGCGCTGTGCTGGCCCCGGCGGTGGCGTACGGGAGGTGTCGAGTCCCGCCCCCCGCGTCGCGGAGGCACCTGTCGACCGGGCGAGGGCGATGCGGACGACACGGGCCCGGACGACGGCACCGTTGTGATCGCTGTACTCCGGCGGCTCCGGGAGCGGACCGCTGCGGTCGTCCAGCCAGGAGCGGGCGGCACCCTCATCGGCGAAGGCGCCCTCGCGCATCGTGTACGTGTGGGCGTCCGCGTCGCCCTCTTCGAGGAAGACTCGAATCGGTGCCTGGTCGGTGCTGGAGTCCCGGGTCAGGGTCCAGGTCTCGCACGGGTCGAAGTCCGAGGTCTCGCTGGCGAGGACCTCGTACCGGGCGCCCGACTCCCGTATCTGCTGCTCGATCTGGACGGTGAGGTCGTCGGCGGGCTTCATGAAGTTCCCGTCGACCTGAGCGATTGGCCCGGGTGGGCATCCGCGTTTGATCAGCCAGTTCTGCGCGAAGGCCACGGTGGCGTGGTAGGTCGACTCGAAGGTGAACGTGTCCAGGCTGAGATCTCGCGCGACCATGATCGCGACTACCTGCGGATCGCCCGGAATACCCCAGGTCATGGATCGGTCGTGGGCGACGACGAAGGTGTGAGAGCCGTGAGGAACGGTCTGGTGTTTGGCCATGACCGTCAGGTCGTCCGGCCAAAACGCCTCCGCCGCGAGCTTGGAGGCCGCGTCGGCAGGCTCGAAGTCGTCGAGACGGAAGTCGAGTTCGCTGGCCGCTGGGTCGGCGGGCCAAAACCACCCCAGCTCGGCGTTCGCGGAGTCCGCGTCGCCGAGCGCGGAATCGTAGGGGCCGAAGGCTGGTTCGTTGCTCATGCCGCCAGCCCCAGTTGCTCGGGCGCGGGGGTGGTCAGCACGCGGTGGTTGGGCCGGGTCGGGCTCGTCGTGCAGGCGGCGAAGGGGCCGTCGGGAGCGCGGAGATGGACGAGCGTCTGGTCGAGGTGGTCGCGGTGCCACACCGAGGGACCGGACAGGCCGGCCTCGGCGTCGGTGAGCTGCTGCCACGCGAGCCAGAGGGCGTGCAGTCGGGCGACGGCCTCGGGGTGTTCGTGCCACTGCGCGCACCACGGGCGGCTGGTGCTGATCTCCCGGCCGTACACCGGGAGGAACAGGTAGTTCACCCAGTCGCTGAGCGCGGCGATCTCGATCGCGTACGCCTCGCCGCCCAGGGCGAGGACGAACACCGAAGCGGGGCCATCGCCCTGCGCGAAGTCTGCCGGGGCGGCCGGAACGCCAACAGGTGAAGGAAGCTCGGCGGAGGCGGGGGCGGGCTCGGAGCCCAGGCGGTCGAGGATGACGCCGTGCTGCCTGACCTCGGCCATCGTCTTGGCGAGGGTGCTGGCGAGGTCGTCGAGGTCCCCGTCGGGGACGCGGAACGGCTCCGGGTCGGGGGCGGTCGTGCTGGTGTCGGACATGGGGGCGTGCTCCATCTGTGAGACGGCGACATGAGGAAGAGGATCCGGAGAAACCGCGATTTGGCCCGGCCGGGAAAACCCGGTAGTGGGGCGCTACGCCGTCGCGCAGCGAGGGCAGCGCGGGAAGGGCGCAGCCAGCAACTGCACTGCTCGGTGGGCCTGTTGAGGCACAACGCCGTTGCCCAGCGCGGTGAGTTGAGCCGGTCGTCCGAGCCCGGGGGTGGCGGTGACCCAGCCGGGCTCCAGGCCCTGCATCCACTCCACGAAGTCGGCGCGAAGGCGTCCGGCCGCATCGGTGGGCGGGGGCGCGGGGCGGGTGAGCATCTCCCATCGGGTGATGGCGGCTGCGTACGCTCCCCATCGCTGGTCGGTCCTCCGGGTTCCGGAGCCGATTCCGTCCAGAGCGGCAGAACCACTGCCGACAGCGGAGGGCGCCATCCCTTGCCCGGTCGGCGTCCCGGCGTGCCCGTGTCGCGGGCCCGCGGGGTGGACAGCAGCGACGCCGCCGCGCTCGGCAGGGTCATGTCCCCATTGCCGTGGCGCTGGTTGGGCGAGCCCTTGATTCCGTCCGACGCCTTTGGAGTAGGCAGGAGCCACTCCACCTCGTCGGTCAGGTTCGGGCCGTGTCCTCCGCTCTTCCTCTTTGAAGGGTGTTGCGAGCCGCCGTTCTTCGCGATGTTGCTGGTCGGCGTCTTGAACAGCGTGTTCGGCGGGCCAGGCGACGAGGAAAGTGCGCTCGCGCCGGTGCGGGGCTCCGATATCGGAGGCGCGAAGCACGAGCCACTTCGCGTCGTACCGGAGGTCGGCCAGGGATCCGAGTACGGCACCGAGTGCCCGCAGAGGAGGCTGGCCTGGGGTGTTTCCCAGACACCACGGGCAGAATTCCACGTCGCCAGGGGAACCGGCGGGTGAGGTGAGGAGGCCGCGCACATTCTCGATCACCACCAGGCAGGGTCGGAGGGCTTCGACCGCACGGGCGACGTGCAGCCATAGCCCGGAGCGGGTCTGGGCGTTGAGTCCGGCCCGACGGCCGGCGACCGAGACGTCTTTGACAGGGGAAGCCCGCCGTCAGGACGCACACCCGGGGCACGACGGCCCAGTTGACGGTCGTGATGTCGCCCAGGTTCGGAACGCCGGGCCAGTGGCGGGCCAGGATGCGCGAGGCGTTCGGATTGACCTCCGCGTGCCAGGCCAGCGTGCCGCCGAGCGCGGACTGGACGCCCAGGTCCAGCCCGCCGTACCCCGAGCAGAGCGAGCCGATCAGCGGAGGGCCCGCGGCGGTGGTCTGCATGTCACCGACCCCGAGCGATCTGGTCCGCAGGAGCTGCTGCTCCCGGGACGGCAGGCGAAGGCGAAGCGGATGTGAGACCCGCGGTCGCGGACCGGCTACGGGCTGTCTGCAGCCGATGGGACGGGGGCGAGACCGTCGCCGACGTGGCGTGAAGGGAATCGGCGGCTTCGCGTAGGGCCGTGTTCGCCAGGCCGAGCGCGTCATCCGTGACCCGCACAGCAGCCTCCCGCGTGTCCCGGGCATCGGGCTGGTCGCGAAGGTGCTTGGTCTGGTTCAGGAACGCAAGCTGGTGGGCCACTGTCCCGAGAGCGGATGCCGCTTCGCCGGCGGGTCCATGGGCGGCGGCGAAGCCGGTGATGACCCGCGCACTGTGGGGGTCTCCGGGGACCGGGAGCTTGCCGCGCTGGGCATCGAACGCGGAGGCGGTGGCGAGCAGGGCCAGGGCGTCGGAGACCGGGGTGTTGTTCATGGTGAATTCCAAGGGGAAGGACGAGCGACGTAAGGGGGGAGGGTCAGCCGTGTCCGCGAGATGGCGGTCGCACGGCGGCCGGGCTGGGGGCAGACTCCGGCCGTGCCGAGGATGGCGAGGTTGGGCGCGGTGCGCTGCGGGCGAGCGCCGCGTGCACCTGCGCAGGGGGCGGCCCGGTCGGCGAGCGGGCCGGGGCCGTCGGCGTCGGTGCGGGGTGGCCGTTCGCCGCCTGCCAGCGGGAGCGCACTTCATCGAGGGGACCGAGCGCGTGCAATGCGTGATTGATGAGCCGCCCGGGGGCCAGAGCTTCGTTCTCTGCCAGGGCCCGGATAGCACGTGCGGAGGTCGCCGCCGTGCGGGTGACCGACGAGCGCATCACCAGCTTGCCGAGCCATTCGGTGCTGCCTGGGCCCACTCCGTCGCAGATGTTGGTGAGCCGATCGCCGGAGAGCGTCCCGTCGGCCAGAAGCCCACGTCGCTGGGCCTCCCAGAGCAAGGTGACCCGATCGATGGGCTCACCTCGGTGGTGCAGCGCGCCGAGGCAGTGGTAGAGCTGCCCGTGGGCGGGGTCGGCGAAGTCGTCAGGCCGCAGCCAGCCGACGACCTCGTCCACGGCGTTTGGCTGCTCAGCGAGGACGGCGAGAAGGAACCGCTCGTCCTCGGCGACCTGGTCGGCCCGAACCGGCGGTGGCACGGCTGGGACGGTGGTCGGCGGAGCAGTCGGTGCGACCGGGCGTGGTTCGGTGCCCCAGCGCTGAGCGAGATCGCTGAGCACGCCGGTAAGGACATCCGCGTAATGCAGGGCTCCCTCGACTTCGCCCTGCAGGGCGTCGGCGCGAGCCGCCTGGTGAAGGCGGATCGCGTGTTCCGTGACGCTGCGATGGATCGCGCCCTCCAGCACCATGCGGCCGTACACCGGAGCGTGCGCGGGACGCGGGCAGGCCGAGATCAGGGAGTGGGCATACACCGCGGTCAGCCCCCGTACGTGGAGGCCGGCCTCGTTGACTGCATCGGTCACCCAGGAGAGCGGTACGGACTCTTCGGCCAGGGCGGGGTGGCCGTCGTCCCGGAGCTTGCGCAACGCGGCGAACAGCGCCCGGTGAATCGGCCGGTAGAAGTGATCCGGTGCGAGCCAGCCCAGGTGCGAGAGCTGATCCGGGTCGAGCAGCACGGAACCAAGCACCGCCTGCTCCGCACGGAGTAGCGGCGTCACCGCGCACCCTCGATCCAGACACCAGACGGCGTGAGGTATTGCTCGTCGAGCCGTGCGACGGCGTGGTCGGCGGCGGCCGTCAAGGTGGCGAAGCCGTCCAGCGTTCGGCTGAACTCCCCATCGTTGATGGGGACGGAGCCGATGCCGCTGCGCAGGCACCAGACGCCCTGTCGACGCAGGGCGGCCGAGCCAGCCAGCTCGACGTCGTTCGGTGGCTGAGGTGTTGGGTGATGGAAGGAAGACATGGGTGGTCCTGATCGGTGATAGGGGCGGAAAGGTTTCAGCTCGCGAGGTCGAGGTCGTCCCTGACCGGGGTGCCGGAGCGGCAGGACCAGGGTGAGCAGCCCTCGACGTCGCCGTTCTCCAGTTCCGTGTCCGTGATGGCGTCGAAGAGGTCGCCCTGGCGGCGGGACCACTCGTGCGCGGTGACGCGGTCGATGGGCGCCTGGCCGAGTGGCCGGCGGGAGCGGTGCAGGTACGCCTGACCGAGCAGCGGGTTGCCTTCGGCGGTCGCCCTGGCGTTGCCCGAGCGGATCGCGGCGTCGAAGGCGACGACGTCTTCCCATTCGTCGGGGGAGTCGTCCCGCAGCGCCCTCCACTGGGCGTTGCCGTGATACGGGCACCCCAGACATGCGCTCCGGGGAGTCGATGCGAGGCCGCGCGAGCGCAGCAGCCGTAGACAGTCCGCTCGGGAGAAGTTCTGCTCGATCAGGGGGAACCGGTTCTTCATGTAGGCGACGTCAGCGTCTTTCGCCCGGTGGAATTCGTCTACCGAGATGCCGATCCACTGCTCGACGAAGATCCCGGCGGGGATCCGCCGCGGATGCGGGTAGCCGAGCAGCTCGCGCACCTTCTCCTTGATGGGCCGGAGTTTGTACTGACCCGTGCACTGCCTACGCGACATCCCCTCAGTCCCTGCTGGGTTGAGGATGTGCAGCGGCATGGAAGCGAACCGCTTGGCCGGGTCCAGGGCGTCGGAGCGGATGTTGCCCGAAGACACCCGCAGGATCGGTATCCCGGCCGGCGCGGCGATCTCCCGGTCGATCCTGTCGAGGTGCTCGTAGACCGCGCGCGGCTCCCAGCCGGTGTCGGCGAAGACGGCCACGTCCAGTCCGGGCAGGTGCCCTTCGGTAGCCATCAGCAGCAGGCACGTCGACTGCACGCCGGCGCCGAGCGACAGCACCTGCAGGGCGGGGGCGCTCATGCCGACAGCCCGAAGTCGTCACGGCCGTGGGTCTTCGCGAGGGCCCGTTCGGTGATCGCCTTCGTCGCACGGGCCGAAGCCGGGCCG
The DNA here is from genome assembly GCF_042752355.1 of Streptomyces sp. NPDC059255. Classification (NCBI taxonomy): domain Bacteria; kingdom Bacillati; phylum Actinomycetota; class Actinomycetes; order Kitasatosporales; family Streptomycetaceae; genus Streptomyces; species Streptomyces sp. NPDC059255. The sequence goes on along the minus strand of NZ_JBHYZP010000048.1, from coordinate 46,097 downwards.
ACCACCTTGGCGGACGGCTCCTTGTACCAGGGCCGGAGGTCGAGCATGGCGACCCGGATGCCTGTGGCCAGGAGCAGCGCCTTGCCCTTGGGCAGAGCGCGGATCGCGTCGGGCGGCAAGATCCGCTCGGTGCGCATGCTCACGGAGGTGGACTTGCCGCCGTCGCTGGTCGACACCGAGGTGGTCTGCACGTCGTGGTCACCGACCTGCCTGCTGAGCCGGTCGGCGAAGTCCGCGTCGTCGATACCCGAACCGATGATCTTGACGGTGGCGGCGGACCAGAGGGCGTCCATTCCGGCCTCGCCCCAGCAGCGCTGGCCCTGCCGGTAGGACTGCAGGATCGTCATCGGGATGACGCCCCGGCTGCCCAAGTGGCTGTACAGGTCGGGGAGATCGCTGATTTTGCACACGTTCGCGGCCTCGTCGAGGACGCACAGCGCGGGCGGGTCCAGCCGTCCGCCGGAGCGCTCGGCGACGACCACGGCCGCGCGCATCACGGCGTCGGCCGCTGCTGCGATGATCGCGCTCGCGCTTCCGCCGCCGTCCTTGCTCAACAGGTACAGGGTGTCGCGGGACGTGGCGAACGCGAAGGGCTTGAACTCGGGGAGGTCCTTGGCGGGGGTGACCCACGCTGCGACGTCCGGGTCGAGCAGGCAGCTCGCGTACTGCCGCGCCGTCTCGAAGATTCCGTCGCGGGTTTCCGTCGCGCCGGAGACGGTCCCCTGGAGCTGGGCCGCGACCGCGTCGTGGCCGGCATCGGTGAGCAGGTCGACCGGGGTCCGGTCGGCGGGGGACGCGAGCCAGGCCAGGACGTCGGTGATCGGGCGGTGGTGGCTGGCGGCGGCGAGGAACAGCGCGCCGAGCGTGTTGCTCGCGGCGGTGGACCAGAAGTCGGAGCCGTTCGACTCGTCCACGCTGGCGGCGACGAAGTGCCCGGCCAGACGTTTCGCCCCGGCGAGGTCGCGGGCGTCGGCCAGGATGTCCCACCACATCTCGCGCGGGTGGTGGGCGATCTGCTGCGGGTCGAGCGTCCAGATCGCACCGACCTCGCCCCGAGCGTCCACCGTCGCGGTGAAGGCGTCGTTCGCGGCCTTGTTACTGGTGAGCAGGACCGGGCCGGGCGCCGCGAGAATCGCGGGAATCGCGAGCCCGGAGGTCTTTCCGGAACGCGGAGCCATGATCGCGACGATCACGTCCTCCCAGGACGCGCGGACATGGGCCCGTCCCGGGGAAAGGGCGCCGAGAAGGATGCCGCGGTCGGCAGGGGCGACCTCTTTTACACTCCCGGCCGCTCAGGGACGGCCGCAGGCTCCTGGCCTTGGCGGTGCTCTCCTTGTCCAGCAGGGGGGCGAGGTCGGCCTTCCGGGCGAGGCCGTTCTTCGGGCCGCCGCGCAGGCGCGTCCACAGCACCAGGCCGAGGACGGTGAGGCAGAGGGACAGCAGGCCGGGGATGATCCGGGCGCCGACCAGCAGGGCGGTGGGGCTCAGGTTCGGCCACAGCGCTTCGGGATGAAGAAGTGCGTCAGTGGCCCTGTACGGAGACCAAGGCCCGCTCCCAAAGGAGGAGTTGGTGAGATTGCCGCTCAGCCAGGCCAGCGATCCGAAGGCGAGCGTGATGCCGAGTATGCCGAAGAGGGGGTAGAGGAGCGCGTCCGACCCGGTGGTGGTCGAGGGCGCGCTGGTGCGCGGTGCGGGCATGGTGAGTCCTGGAAGTGAGCGAAGGCGAGTAACGGTGGCGGGGCGCGCGGCGCTCTTCTGCTGGTCATCGAAAAAGCTCCTGTTCAGGAAGGGGGTCGGTGGTCTGGGCTATCGAGTGCGAGGGGCTCGGGGCGGCGGAGTGCTCGGAGCCGCGTCGGCGGAGCCGACCGGCGACCTCGTGCGCTGGGCGGCAGCCTTCGGTGAGGAGGTACGGGCAGCACGCTCCATGGCCGCTGCGGGCGAAGTGGCGAGAGCGGCGGCTTGGGGGCCGGGGAGCCCCGGAGACTGATTCCCTGCCTCGGTCTGGGGCTGCTGCGTGCCGCCGATACCGAGCAACTCGACGTGTGAATCATGGAGTTCCGACTGGGCCGAGCTGACGAACTCCGCAGCGAACCCAAACCGGTCGGCGAGTTGACACGCCTCGTCGTCGAGGTCGGTGATCTGTTCGCCTGCCGCCTCCAGCGCTTCCCGCACACGCTCCAGTGCGCCGTGTTCGGGGTGAAGAAGGTGGTCGACCGCCCGCCGAAGGTCGTCACCGTTCTCGGCTGACCTGATCTGGTCGGTGAGGCGGAGGAGTTCCGCTCCGGCGGTGTAGGGCGCGAGCGGGTTTGCCGGTGTGGCCGTGAGGCCGGAGTCGAGGGAGGGGTCGAGGTCGACTCCGTAGCGGGCGGCACGAAGCATCTCGGCCGCGTGGGTGGCGATGGCCGCGCGGTCGACGGCGGGGGTCGTGGTGGGCAGGCGGTGGCGGCGGCCGTACCAGTCCTGGATCTGCTGGAAGCCGGCGTGTTTGAGGAGGGTGGCGGAGAGGTCGTCGCTGGCGCCCTTCGCCGAGACGCTGCCGCTGGGCTCGGCGGTGATGGTGATGGAGGGGGCGGGCACGTGGGTCTCCAGGGCTTGGGATATCGGTTCTGGTGGGGTGGTGAGGTGACCCAGTTCGGTGGCGATTCGGCGGCACTCCGTTTGGAGGCGGAAGGCGTCGCGGTAGGCGTTGTGGAGGCTGCCGTCCTCACGAGCGAGGGTGGCCACGACATGCACCTGCCGGGGCTGGTTGCGCAGGGCGATCCACCGGCACGCGTCCGGATCGCCGGCCGGGGCGATGCCGGTGGCGGCCACCAGGCGGCGGGCGACAGCAGCCCACTGCGAATCGGTGAGGTCCGGCCGGCACGGGTCGGAACGGACCGAGCAGATCCACGTCGGCCGCTCGGGGGCACGGGCCCCCAGACGTTCGACGGGCGTGTCGAGCGCGTGGGCCAAGTAGGTCAGCGAGTCGGACTCGGCGAGCAGATCGACCGGTGCCCCGTGACCGTCCCCCGCGATCAGCCGGGGGTCGGAGTGCTGGCCGCGTTCGCCAGGCCCGTACAGGTGTGTGAGCAGGCCAGCGGTGTTGCTGGCGCGCTGCAGGCGAGCGATCACGGCATCCACCTCGGACGGGAGTAGCGAGAAAGACCCGAGTGCTCGGGCCGGCAGAGAGAGAATCCGCAGAATCCGCGATTTGGCTCGGCCGGAGATCGCTGGTAAAGACTGCCGCTCGCTTCGGGGCGCCGACGTCTAGGCCGACTACCGCTGGTTTGGCCCAGGAGTGATGTCCGGCGAACCGCATCAGGCAGGTGGGACCGGTGCGGCGCAGGTACCTGCGGGCGTACTCCAGCGCGGACGGGTGACCTGCGAGGGTGTCGCCGATCTGCCGGTCCTGGGGTGCGCGAGGCTCAGGTCATGACGAAGGAGAAGCCCCCAACGTCCGAGAGCCGACTCGACATCACCGCCCTGAATCTCTCGTTCGCCGATCTGCCTATCTCCACTGCGTGTACCAAAGTGGTGCGCGGGTGTGGCGGCGACTTGGCCGAACTTGAGGAATGACTAAAAGAGCGTTTTGTCCTGGCGGGGGTGTTTGGTAACTGGCGCGATGTCAGCGGCTTGGGGCGGCCCGTGCCGGCGTGTGAGGGATCCGCTTTGTGGAGTGTGATGTGTGTGGGCGGCCGATGTGGCGGTGGCCGGTGTCGCCGGCGGCCTGGGAAGAGGAGATCTGGTCCTGTTCCTGGTGCCATGCCGCCACTCATGTGGGCGGCGAGTGGTTCGAGATCTCGCGACCGCCGTACCTGCCCATGGAGATGCGCTGGGAGAGGGCTGTCGCGGATGGCCTTCCCTCTGGTGTCTCCCACGCCTTCGGCATCTTCGACAGGACGCTGTGCGGGATCCGGGAAACCGGCATGTCGCCGTCCGGCCACTGGTGGCTGCCGGAACGGGAGAATGCCTGTAGTGCCTGCCGGGAAGCGGCGGGTGTCTTGATGACCGCTGGCCGCAGGCGATCAGAGGTGAGGACGCGCGGGTCAGTGTGGCCCGGGAGCCATGAGTCCTTCCAGTTCGGATGGTCAGCGTCGGAGTGGCAGGTTGCGTCTCACTCCGACTCGGACGCGTCCGCCGTCCATGCTCGACCCCGTAGTGATCAAGCCGCCCCCTGGGTCTCCCCGGCATCCGTGGAGCGGTGGTCGGCGCGGAAGGTACGCCGGTAGGCGATAGGTGACACACCGATGGCGGCATGCAGGTGCTGCCGCAGGGACGCGCCGGTGCCAAAGCCCACACAGCGGGCGACCTCGTCCACCGGCAGATCCGTGGTCTCCAGCAGCCGGCAAGCCCTGTTGACACGCTGTTGGATGAGCCAGCGCCCAGGGCTCATACCGACCTCGTCGTTGAATCGGCGGGCGAAGGTCCGGAGACTCATCCGGGCGTGTCCGGCGAGGTCACCCAGCGTCAGTGGTTCGTCGAGGCGTTCGAGGGCCCACTGGCGGGTGGCGGCCGTCCCGTGCCCGGTGGCGGGGGGGACGGGCTGCTCGATGTACTGCGCCTGACCTCCGTCCCGCCACGGCGGGACCACGCACTGGCGCGCCACATGGTTGGCGAGCTCGCTGCCATGGTCCCTGCGCACGATGTGCATGCACACGTCCACACCGGACGCGGCACCGGCCGAGGTCAGGATGTCGCCGTCGTCCACGAACAGCACGCCGGGATCCAGTGCCACCTCGGGAAACCACTGCCGGAAGGTGTCGGCCACCGCCCAGTGCGTGGTGGCGGGACGCCCGTCGAGTAGTCCGGCCGAGGCGAGCACGAAGGCACCGGTGCAGATGGAGACGGTGCGGGCGCCCGACGGGATGAGGGCGAGTGCGGCCGACACCCGCTCGGGCAGCTCCCTGGCGATACGTGCCGGATCGAAGGGCGGGATCACCACGGTACCGGCCGTGGCCAGCACCTCGGGGCCGTGCGCCACATCGACCGAGAAGTCCGAGTGGGTTTGCACGCTCCGCCCGTCGACGGTGCAGGTCAGCACCTCATACCGGCCGTCGGCGGCTCCGAACACCCTGCTGGGGATGCCCAGTTCGAACGGATAGACACCGTCGAGCGCCAGGACCACCACCCGATGCGCAGCTCTCATGGCGCGATCCTATCGAATAATGGCATTCATGCCATTGCTGCGGTCGCTGTCATCCAGCAGTCTGGACGCATGAGCACATCAGCACCACACAGTGACTCCACGGCCGCACCGACCATGCGGGCCGTGCAGCAGCAGTCCTTCGGCGGCCCCGAGGTACTCCAGGAGGTGGAGCTACCCCGGCCGGAACCGGGCGTCAGCCAGATCCTTGTCGCCGTGCACGCGGCCGGGATCAACCCCACCGACTGGAAGAACCGCGCCGGCGGCCCCTCCCTCACCCCTCTGCCGCTCGTCCTGGGCTGGGACGTCTCCGGCGTCGTCCAGGCAGTCGGCTTCGGCGTCACCCTTTTCAAGCCGGGTGACGAGGTCTTCGGAATGCTGCCGTATCCGTACGGGGTCGGTTCGCACGCCGAGTACGTCACCGGTTCGGCCCGTGCCTTCACCCACAAGCCCTCGGGCGTCGACCACATCCAGGCGGGTGCGCTGCCACTCGCCGCACTCACCGCCTACCAGGCGCTCGTCGACACCGCCGACGTCCAGCCCGGGCAGCGGGTGCTCATCCACGCGGCCGCCGGTGGCGTCGGCCATCTCGCCGTACAGATCGCCAAGGCCCGAGGCGCCCATGTGATCGCCACGGCGAGTTCGGGCAAGCATGCCTTCCTGCGGGAGATCGGCGCCGACGAGGTCATCGACTACCGCGAGGTGGACTTCACCGAAGCGGCCCACGACATTGATGTGGTGCTGGACCCGCTCGGCGGCCGGACCCGGAGCCGGTCGCTCGACGTCCTGCGCAAGGGCGGCATCGTCGTCTCGGTGGTCCCCGGCGATCCCGGGGACGCGAAGAAGGCCGCCGACCTGGGCGTCCGGGAGGCGACCCTGCTCGTTGAACACGACCACGCCGGTATGCGCGCGATCGCCGGCCTCGTGGAGGCGGGAGAACTGCGCGCCCACATTGAGGCCACCTTCCCCCTCGCTGAAGCCGCCAAGGCACACGCGCTGGGCGAGACGAACCGCACCACTGGGAAGATCGTCCTCGTCATGAGGTGAACCGCAGGCCCTGAGCAAAGCAGTGGGTGGCAGTCCGGACCGGTTCGCTCAAGCGGCGGGCTCCGGGTTCCACCGCTGCCGCCGCCGCTCGTCGACTTGCTCTCCTTCCGGTCTTCACGCTGGTCGGACGGGCGGATCTGGCGGAGGTGATCGGGTCAGCCCTGGCTGCTGAGCCCCGCTGACCAGCACATCGCCGGTCGCGGCGCTCCAAGGACGAGTCGTACACCGCCGCGGCCTCCTCGCCGGGCAGAACGCCTGCAGGTCCGCGGCGCCCGCTGGGTCGGCCAGATCGGCCTCGGGCGACCCGCGCTCACCGGCTCAGCCAGGCCGATCTGGCTGTGGAAGGCCTGGTTGTCCCAGAACAGGAACTCCTCGTCCATGGTGCCCTGGCGGTTCCAGATGCCGACCGTGGCCATGTTGATGGCGTACTTCTTGCCGGTCGGCTGGATGAAACCGCCGTTCCCGTCCGGCATGGGGCGGGTGAAGGTGCCGTGCATCACGCGGTCTTCGGAATGCTCCCCTACCCCGGCGGGGTCGGTTCGCACCCCGGGTACGTGACCGGGGCCGCCCGCGCGTTCACCCACAAGCCCGCCGGTCTCGACCACATCCAGGCAGGGGCTCTGCCCCTCGCTGTGCTCACCGCCTACCAGGCACTCGTGGACACCGCCCACGTCCAGCCCGGGCAGCGCGTCCTCATCCACGCGGCGGCCGGCGGGGTGGGCCATCAGGGCCAGGGGGAGGACGACAAGGGAGTTGCGGGTCGCGCCGGTGAAGACGATTGCCCGGCCGGCGGGGGCATCGAGGCGGAACAGGCGGGCCACGGCCTTGCCAGCGAACGCCATGACGACGAGGAACATGGCGTAGAAGGGGACGACGGCGGCGATGTCGGCCAGGCTGTCGCCGAGCTTGGGGACCGGGGAGGCGACCACGACCAGCAGGGTCGCGGCCATCAGAGGCACCATCGTGGTGGTCGTCGCGTCAGGGGGATTATGAGGTGAGCCAAGAAGCCACCAGTTACTGATCTTTGGATCCGGCTGGCTCGTTACGGGGTCTCGCCTGTGAGGGCGCTGACGCTGGTCGTGTATTCGCGGGGGGCCTTGCGGTGGGGCGTCGCTGATCGAGCATCGTCTGTTAGCCTGCTCGCGGTCGTCACCACGGCGATGTTGGTCGCTCTGCGCGCAGCGGGCGGTCCGAGGCTCGAAACCTCCGTAAGGGTTCTTCCCACGGAGGTTGACCAATGCCGGTGTCGAGCGTGGCTCCCCCGATGGATTCGACTGCTGACGGCCGCTCTCCCACATCTGGGCATCATCCGGGTCGTGCGCCTTTGGCCAGCCCGGAAGCAGCCACGGCTTCCCGGTTCTCCTCCTCGTCTCAAGGCCCGCCCGGGCGTCTTTGGATGACGGGTTTCGGTGCCTGTTGCCGCGCCCCGCCGACCTGGGAGTGCGTTGCGTGACACTCCCAAAAGACTTCCGTCAGGCGCCCATCTCCCTGCTTCTGCGCCTGCCCCACCTGCCTGCAGACAACAAGGAATGCAATGACTTCGCTCGACATTATGCGCACGACACATCTCCCGACGGCGCGACCGCTGGACGGGATGGTGGTGATCGTCACCGGCGGCGGCCGCGGTCTTGGCGCGGCCATCAGCACGGATGCGGCGCACGCCGGCGCTGATGTGGTACTCGTCGGCCGCGATCGCGGCTCGCTGGAGAGCCATGCCCGCGGCCTGCAAGGCTCCCCGTTCGTATGCAACGCCGACCTGACCGAGGCCGGGTCGGCGGACTCGATCGTCAGCGCGGTGATGGGGCGCTTCGGCCGCATCGACGGACTCGTCAACAACGCAGGGTCCGCCCATTTCGGCCCGGCGGCGACCATCAGCGAGGCTGAGTACGACGCGATCCTCGCTCTCGACGTCCGTGCTCCGCTGATGCTCGCCGGGAGGGCGGCAGCAGCGATGGCGCATGGCGGGAGCATCGTGAACATCTCGTCTGCGATGGCGTCAGTCGGCCAGCCCGGGACGACCCTGTACGCGGCGAGCAAGGGGGCCATCGATGCAGCGACACGGTCTCTGGCCGCCGAACTGGGGGCGACGAACGTACGGGTCAACGGGGTGCGCCCGGGGCTCACGCGTACTGACGCCACCGCGTACGCCTACCAGGACAGCGCATTGCTGAATTCCTACCATCGCAGCGTTCCACTCGGACGGACCGGAACAGCGCACGAAGTTGCCGAACTCACCACTTTCTTGCTCTCGTCGGCGGCATCGTTCATCACCGGCCAGACGGTCACAGTTGACGGCGGGTACACCACATCCAAACTGATGAACCCTATGTGATGCATGGTCCCGGCTTGGGGCCCATCCTGCCTCGCGCGGCCCGTGAAGCACGCTTCACGGGCCGCGGGGCATCACCGATCTGACCGCCGCGCCGCGGGACCTCCTGCCGCTCGTCGACATCGACGTCCGACCGGCACGACGCAGAGGACCCCGGCGTGGCTGACCGCCGGAGTCCTCTGCCGTTCAACCCGATCGAGGGCTACCGCAGTTCTGCGGTGGCCAGTGCGTCGCGAAGGTCGGCGGGAAGCGTGGGGTGGTCCTGCCAGACGACGCAGGTGTTCAGCATGCTCCGCCAGATTGAGCGGGACGCTTCGGATCGGCTGCGCGGAGCTGTTCCAGGGTGGCGGCCTGGCCGCGAAGCGGCGCGGTGAGAGGGACCTGTCTCACCGGTCCGGTTCCCAGGGCGGTGATCTTGTTGATTACCAGGAGCAGGGCCGAGGGCGTTTCCCGGCACGGAGGCGGCCGGTGCCCAGGAGCTGCAGGCGTCCTGCGCCCGTGCCGAGGATGCGTGCCCGCTCCTCTTGTCGAACTGACCGTGCGACGAAGCGGGCTTGGATCGTGTCCGCCCAGGGCGCCCCCGTTACCAAGAGCTGGTCGGTCAGATGACGACGGGCAACCCGGTGTGCGCGGCCGTGGGAGAGCTGGCTTGCCGAGAGTCCGGAGGTGGCACACGCCGCAGAGCGGAGCAGGGCGCCCCTTTGCGACGGCAGCAGCCGCAAAGGGGCGCCCTTGGGGGGTCAGCTGCCGTTGTGCGGACGGCGCTGACGGGCTGCGGGGTGCCGGTCGTTGAGGCGGGGGCCGGTGGTGCCGTCGAACATCTTCTCGCGGAAGGTGCCGGGGCCGTACTCGGACTGCATGAGGCCGCGTTCCTGGAGGACGGGCACGGCGTGCTCGAGGAAGGCGTAGGTGTCGTCCGGGCCGGTGATGCTGCCGACGTTGATGCCGCGGACGCCGGCGTCTCGCCACTGTTCGAGTTCGTCGGCGATCTGCTCGGGGGTGCCGACGATCCGGTTGGTAGTCATCGCCATGACGACCTCGCGGAAGGTCCAGCTCTTGTCGGGAGCGGCTTCGGCGAGGGCCCGGAACTGGCCCTGGAGCGCGTTGGTCTCGAAGTTGCCCACGGGGGAGTCGAGGTCGATCTGGGAGAGGTCGGTGCCCATGGTCGAGCTGCTGAAGGCGAGCAGTGCCTCGGAGCTGAGGTACTCGTCGGCTTCGGCGCTCTTGCGTTTGGCCTCTTCCTCGGTGGAGCCGACGACGATGTTGTGGTGGACGAAGAAGAGCACGTCCTCAGTGCGGCGGCCGAGTTCCTGGAAGCGGGAGCGGACGTCGGTGATGACGGAGCGGGCCGCGTTCGGGTTGTGGGCGAAGATGAACAGCGCCTCGGCGTTGCGGGCGGCGAAGGCGCGGCCGTCCTTGGAGGTGCCGGCCTGGAAGAGGAACGGCACGCGCTGCGCGGACGGTTCGTTGGTGTGAATGCCCGGCACGTTGTAGTACTTGCCCTGGTGCTGGATGGGGTGCACCTTGGCGGGGTCGGCGTAGATGCGCTCTTCGAGGTCACGGACGACCGCGTCGTCCTCCCACGATCCTTCGAGGAGTTTGTAGAGCACGGTGAGGTACTCCTCCGCCTGCTCGTAGCGGGCGGAGTGGCCGCCGACCTGGTCGTGTCCCAGGTTGCGCCAGGCCGAGGGCTGGAAGGAGGTGACGACGTTCCAGCCGATGCGGCCGCGGGTGATGTGGTCCAGCGTGGACAGGCGGCGGGCGAAGGCGTAGGGGTGGTCCTGGATGATGTTCGCGCTGAAGGCGAAGCCCAGGTCCTTGGTCGACGTCGCCAGTGCGGCGGTGAGGGAGAGCGGGTCGCCGAGGGGGAACTGCATCGCCTCGCGCACGGCCGTGGTGTAGGAGCTCTGGTAGACGTCGTGGACGCTGCTGTGGTCGGCCCAGAAGAAGCCGTCGAACTTCGCTGCCTCCAAGGCCTGGGCGAGCTTCACCCAGTGGTCGATGTTGAGGTAGTCGAAGTCGCGGGCCTTGGGGTGGTCCCACATCGGCCCGGGAGGGCCGGCCGGCGCGAAGCTGGTGAAGTGGGTGAAGCGCAGACGTTCGGGGGTCACGGTCATTTCTTGTCCTTGTTGCTGGTGTACGGATTTGAGGGGTGCCGGGCCGGCGGTGCCAGGGCATGGCCGGCGGTCGGGTCAGGGCTGTGCGACCTCGACGGCAGGGGCAGCGTGCTCGTCGACGAGGTGCTTGGGCGCGAGGAAGAACCACAGCGCCCCGAGCCCGAGCATGATCACTCCGCCGGTGGCCAGTCCGGAGGTGATGACGTGGTGCGGGATGGCGCCCGAGGCGTCGGGCACGAGCATGGCCAGGACGACGGCGGTGGAGATGGAGATGACGATGTTGCCGCCCGCGTACTGCAGTCCCACGGTGATCGCGATGTTGTCCTGACGGCCGGAGGCCGTGGTCAGGGCGAAGCCGGCCACGTAACAGGCAAGCAGTCCCAGGGCGTAGACGAACACCCAGGCGGTTACCAGGAGGATGCTGCCGTGGAAGAAGGCTTGGCCGAAGAAGCCTGCCGCGCCGAACACGGCCCCTCCCCCAAGCACCCACCGGGGGCCGACTTGCGCGAGGACGCGTCCGAGGGAGAGCTGGATGACGGCGGCCGCGGGAATGAGCATGGTCAGCGGCAGTGACGAGGCTAGGACGTCCAGGCCGAATCCGTAGCCGGTGGACGCGGGTGCCTGAAGCAGGATGGGCACGAAGGTGTACATGAACGTGGCAGCGATGTAGATGGACCAGACACTCGTGTAGCCGGACACCATCTGGCGCAGTTCACTGCGGCGGAAGGCCATCAGGCGGTCGGGAGTGCGGATCTGCTGAACCGTCCACAGGGCGAAGACCACGACAGACACGGTGAGCGAACCGGCGACCCGGGCTGACGTCCAGCCGTAGGAGGGTCCGTACGACAGGCCGAGGAGCAGAGCGACCAGCCACAGGGCCAGTCCGATACCGCCGTACCAGTCGATGCTCACCGCGCGGGAGGAGACCCTGGGTGCTTCGGGAACCGTCCAAGTGATGGCGAAGGCAGTCAGGAGCAGCACGGCGCTGATCCAGAAGAGTGCCTGCCAGGGAGCACCGAGGCGCAGGAGCCATCCGCCGAGGACCAGAGCGAGTGCGACGCCGGCCGCGGCGGAGGTGCCCAGCAAGAACGACAGCCGACGGTTCTCGTCCTGGGTTGCCCGGGGCCGGATCAGGCCCCAGATCAGGGCTACCGAGGGCACGATGAATCCGATCAGGACGCGGCCCACGATGAGCAGCAGGAAGCTCGACGCGAGCGCGCAGATGACCGATCCCACCAGGGAGACGCACAGGACTGGCAGGAGCACGCGCCGCGGCCCGGCGGCGTCGCCGAGCCGGGACAGGATGCCAGCGCAGGCGGCGCCCATGAGTGTGTATCCGTTCAGGATCCAGCTCACCTGCGCCGCCGTCAGGTGCAGATCGGTGCTGATGGTCACGACCAGGGGGTTGAAGGCCGTGCCCTGTACGTCGGTGAGGATGACCGTGACGATCATGAGAGCTGCCAGGGTGCGCAGCAGGTGGGGAGTATGGACGGCTGGACCGGTTTCGGCTGCGATCCGGGCGTCGGCTGTCACTGCTGAGGCCGTTGTTCGTCTCTCGCTGTCCATGGCGGATCTCTTCTCTGTGACCGGGGACTGCGGGCTGCGCGCAGCGGGGTGCCGCTGGATCAGTGCGGCCCCACGCGGCTGGCGTCGGGATGTGATTCGCCCGGAGTGGTGCGCCCTGCTGTTGGCGCCGCGCAGTGGAGTGCGCTGTGAGCGTGCTGCACTGGCGAGTTGCGGCTTCTGAGCCGGTTCGGCTCAGATGGGGCCGGCACGGTAAGAGGAGGGGAGATGCGGGCGGGCAGCGAGGCGCTGTTCGTCGCGCCTGCTCTTACGGTGCGGGCCGCAGACGCTTCGGTGTACGCGCCCGTGCCTGGTCCACGCGGTCGGCGGCCTCGGGACGGGTATGGTGTGCCGGCGCTCTGGTCGCCTCTGCTCCGGCAGGTCAGCCGGCGAGCGGCAGGCTGTGGAAGCCCCGGCGGAAGTAGACGGCGGGGAGCGAGTCTCCCAGGGCCGTCTTCTCGACTTGGCCGATGAGGATGCTGTGGTCGCCGCCGTCGCTGCGGGCGTACATGGTGCAGTTCAGGGTCACGCAGGCATCGCGCAGCACGGGGTTGCCGCGGTGGTCGGCCTCGAAGGCTTCATCGGTGAACTTGTCGGCTCCCCGGGTGGCGAAGCGGTAGGCGAGTTCGGTGTCTTCGGGGCGGATCACATGGATGGTGAAGTGCTCGGCGCGTTCGAAGACGGGGTGGCACTCTGCGTTGCGTGCGAGGCAGACGAGGACGAGCGGTGGGTCCATGGACACCGAGCAGAACGAGGATGCGGTGAAGCCCCACCACTTTCCGTCGTCGTCGCTGGTGGTGACGATAGTGACGCCGCTGGGGAACGAGGCCATGCCCTGCTTGAAGGCCAGGGACGGGTCGTAGGTGGCGGCGCTGGCGGTCGCGTTCATTGTGGTGCCTTCCATCTTGCTGGACGGGGCGGGCGACGCCCTGGGCCGCCCCGCCGTTGTTCGGTGCGCGGGCTGGCGCCGTGGATGCCGTCCGGCCGCTGGAGGGAGCCGTCAGCTGTCAGGCGGACTGCAGGCTCTCGATGGCCTTCGTGCGGCCGGTCAGGGCCGCGGACTTGAGGAGGTTGAAGTCGCTCTCCACCGACCCGAAGTCCGCGTTCTCGAAGCCGTAGCCGAGGGGGGCTCCGATGTAGGCGCCCGCGCTGTGCACGACCTCGACGGCCTTGTTCCAGATCTCGACGAGCTGGTCGGCGTCGTCGTACATGTCGATGCCGAGGTCCTGGGAAAGGTCGGCCAGGCCGAAGAAGACAAAGTCGATGCCGTCGACCGCGACGATGTCGCGGAGGTTGTCGATGCCAGCCTTCGTCTCGATCAGCGGGATGAGGATGACGTTCTCGTTGGAGCTGGCGCGGTGCGTCGTCCAGGTGCTGCCGCTGGCCCATCGGGCGCCCTCGACGGCCGGGCACATGCCCCGGCCCCCGGGCTGGTAGCGCGTGGCGTTCAGGGCGGCGGTGGCTTCGGCGGCGGAACCGATCTTGGGGACGATGATGCCGTGGGCGCCGGCGTCGAGGGACGCCTGGATCTGCGAGGCGTTGTGCTCCAGGACCCGCACGATGGGGATCGTGCGGTTCGCCTCGGCCGCACGGATGTGACCGAGCGTGGACTGGATGTCGTTGGGTCCGTGCTCGCGGTCGATCACGACGAAGTCGTATCCGGCGGAGGCGATCGTGGCGGTCACGGCTGCGTCGGTGGACATCACGAACGAGCCCACGGGGCCGCGCCCATCGGCGATCATGGACGTGAAGGTGCTGCGGGCGATAACTCGGGACACAGGCCGTTCCTTGTCTGTCGCGGGGTCCTCTGGAAGGGGACCCCTCCTGAGTGCGGCGACACCACGGCCAGCGCCAGGGTCGCCTTCGACTCTGCTTCGAAGTCTGCAAGTGGCATGGTGAACGGCCCGTGATCACGCATGCCGTCGGACCGCTGGGGCACCTCGTGGTGCCGGTCCACGGTCAGGCGAGGTGTGCGCGGGTCACGCTCGGTTCACGCAGAGGCGCCGACACTGCAGGACACCGCCCTTCCCGGGACTCACACGTACCTGCGTCACCGGTGGCGTCGGTTCGCCAAAAGGACAGCCGGGCTGCCCCAACGCCTACCTTGCGGCATCCGACAACCGGCTGCGGCGCAGGCGGGCAGGACGGAGCCCGGGCCACCGTGCGGCGGCAGACCGACCGCTTACGGCCTGCCGCCGCACCCGGTGTGTGACACGGCGCAGCCGCGCGCCGTGAGCTGCAGAGTAAGGAAAAGATCATGAAGACTCCGAGCTGGACCATCGGCAACGTCCACGTGGGCCAGGTAGTGGAGAGCGTCACCGCGCTGCCGGTGGATGCCGTCTTCCCGGCAGGCACGCCGCAGAAAGTGGACAAGCACCGGGACTGGCTGCGGCCGCACTTCATCGACGGCGACGGCCAGCTGCTGATGACGATCCGCTCGATCCTGATCGAGTCCGACGGCAAGAAGATCGTCGTCGACACCTGCATGGGCAACGAACCGCCGGCGGCGTTCGCCGTGGGGGCCGTCCCAGGCACGCAGTACCTCGACGACCTGGCGGCGGCCGGATTCGACCGGGAGTCGGTCGACTACGTCCTGTGCACCCACCTGCACGTGGACCACGTCGGCTGGAACACGATGCGGACCGCGTCCGGCCGTCAGGCGACGTTCCCTCACGCCCGGTACCTGTTCACTGAGCCGGCGGTCGCCGCGTGGCGGGACCAGGACCCGACCGAGATCGCGGCCCACGGGGACCGCGAGGCGATCCAGCCGCTGCTGGACGCCGGACTCGTCGATCCGGTGCCGCTCAACCACCGCATCACCGACAGCGTCCGGCTCATCTCCACCCCTGGCCACACCCGCGGTCACGTGTCGGTGCTCATCGACTCCGAGGGCCAGCAGGCACTGGTCACCGGAGACATGACGCACCACCCCGTGCAGTGGGCCGAGACCCATTGGGGACAGGCCACCGACGTCGATGTCACCGTCTCCACCGCGACCCGCCGCCGGATTCTCGACGACTACGCCGACACCGACGTCCTGATCATCGGGACACACTACGCCGGACCGGCCGCCGGGAAGCTGACCCGCAACAACGGCGGCCGCTTCATCCCCCTCGCCCAGTGAACGGAACCGCAGCCGCCCTCTGGGCACCCAGCCCATCAGGCCGTCATTTCAAGCCTGCCAATGGCTCGTTTTCTATGTGAGAATTTACTTCCTTACCCGCGTCCCCCGGCCGGCGGCCCGAGGCACTTCGGCTGGGGGACGCGCCCGAGGGATGGTGAAACGGTGAAAGCGACCCCTCTTCCCGAGCGGCCCCTCATAACCTCCAAGCTGATGGCGCCCGCAGCCGACGAGTCTCACCTGCCGCGCCCCCGCCTCCAGACACAGCTGTGCACTCTCCTCGCACAACACCGCCTCGTGTCCGTCATCGCGGAGGCGGGAGCCGGCAAGACCACGGCCGTCGCCGACGCGGTCCGAGCACTGGACCGTCCCACCGCCTGGCTCAGCCTGGAGCATTCGGACACCGACGCGGACCGGTTGCTGTCCTACCTCGAAGCGTCCCTCGCCCGGGCCGTCCCCGCAGCTGCGGGCATCGCCGTAGACGCCCTGGCCCAGGGCATCGCCCAGCCGGAGGCGGCGGGACTGCTCGCCGAGGCAGCCAGCGCCCACCGTCCCATCGTGATCCTGGACGCCGTCGAGCGATTGGGCCAGTCCGCACAGGCCTGGGCTGTCATCGACTCCTTCGCCCGATATGCACAGCACTCGACGCTGGTGCTCGTGAGCCGCACACCGATACCCGGCCACCTTCTCGATCCCCCCGGCGGGCTGATAGCCGCCCGTCTTGGCCCACGCGATCTC
Source organism: Streptomyces sp. NPDC059255 (assembly GCF_042752355.1). Taxonomy (NCBI): domain Bacteria; kingdom Bacillati; phylum Actinomycetota; class Actinomycetes; order Kitasatosporales; family Streptomycetaceae; genus Streptomyces; species Streptomyces sp. NPDC059255. Next base: position 30,060 of record NZ_JBHYZP010000048.1, on the reverse strand, counting down.
GCCCTGACCGATAACGAGGCGGCCGACGTGCTGCACCGTCTCGGACGCAGTCCGGGCGACACGGAGCGTCTCGTCGCATCCACCGGCGGCTGGGTCGCCGGCATCCTGCTCGGCGACCTCGACTCCGGCGCCACCCAGACCTCCCCCCTGGACCAGTACCTCACCGACCAGGTCTTCGAGCGCCTCCCGGCCCCCTTGCGCACCTTCCTCGTCACCACCGCCCTGCTTCCCGAGATCGACACCGACGCCGCCACAGCCCTGGGCGTGACCGACGCACCCCAGCAGATGGCCGCCCTGCGCACCGTGTGCGTGCCGGGCACCTGGCAAGCCCGTCAGCACGCGTTCCGCTGCCACCCCGCCTTCCGGGCCTTCCTCCTCGACCATCTGGAACGACGCCCGTCCAGCGAACGCGCAGCCCTTCTGCTCGCCCACGGCAGCCTGCTACTGGCCAGCGGCGACAGCGAATCGGCCGTCGACGCCTTCCTCCGGGCAGGCGCCCCCGAACACGCCCTCACCGCAGCCCGGCACGCCATAGCCGCCGTCATCGACCGCGCCGATCTCGACATCGCCGAACACTGGCTCGACGCCCTGGCAGACGCCGAGTCCCCCACCAGTCCGGGAGAACTCACCGTCGCACGTCTCGCCGTCGCCCTCGGCAAAGGCGACTACCGAAAGGGCGTCGCCCTCTGCGACACACTCCGGGACGCCGACACCCTCCGCCAACTCGCGTACGATTCCGAGCGGGCAGCCGGACTCATGGCCTGGCTGTACGGCCTGTCCGCGCGCTGTGACGACGTCGACGCAGTGGTACAAGCATCACGCCCCGAACTCGCGATCACCTACGGCCTGGAACTGAGCGACCCGCAACGACCCTGCGCGCGGCCCAACCTCACAGGCGGCCTGATCGACGCCTACGTCCTCGAATGCGACTACTTCCACGGCCGACTCACCGAACTCATCAGCCCCTCCGCGTCCTCCTGGGCACGCACCGTCACCGGCCCGTACGGCATCGCCGCCCTGCGCGCCCGCGGACACACCGCCCAGGCACTGGAGGCCTACCGCAACTACGCCTCCCCGTTCGGCCAGCTCTCGATGCAGGCCTTCATCGGCCCCGAAGTCCTGATCGACGCGGGCCACACCGACGAGGCACGTCACCTGCTCGTCACCGGACGCCGCAACGCCGCCGAGGCCGGCGCCCGCCTCTACGAACTGCTCAGCCTGGTGACAGAGCTCAAGCTCGCTGCCCGGCACGACCGTGACACCGCCGCCGTCCAGACCGCCCTCGACCAGATCAACGCCTCCGGTGTCATCGACCAGTACTGGTGCATCCGCGAAATGGCCACCGTCTGGCACAGCCTCGCCCTGCTCCACGGCGGCCAGGATGAGGAAGCGGCCAGCCTGCTGCGGCACACCGTCACCACCATGCGCTCCAGCGGCGGCGCCCTGGAACTGCCCACCGCCGCCGTGTACCTCGCCGAGGCCGAGTGGAGACTCGGCAACGAGGAAGCCGCGGACACCGCCGCCGACATCGCACTGGAAGCAGCCCACCAGCAAGGCTCCAACCACCTGCTCCTACAGGCCCTGGCAGACTTCCCCCTGGTCGCCTCCCGGCGTCTGGACGCCGAGCCCGCAGCCGAAGCGCCCTGGCACGTCCTGGGCCGATCCCTGAACCTCCAGAGCAGGTACAACCCCGCGTCCCTCTCACCCGCCACGGACATCGTCTTCCACGACCTGGGCAAGCCCCTGGTCACCGTCAACGGCGAAGCAGTCCGGCCCCGCATCGCCAAGGCCTACGAACTGCTCGCTTTCCTGCTGACCCAGCCCGGCCGCACCGCGACACGAGACGTCCTGCTCACCGTGCTCTTCGACGGACGGGCCGACGGCGCCAGCCGGGCCTACCTGCGCCAGGCCACACGATGGCTCAAGGTACTGATCCCCGGCGACGACACCGTTCGAGCCGACCGCTCCTCGGTCTCCCTGGCCCCCCACGTCGCCGTGCTCAGCGACTCCGCCTCCTTCGAATCCACCGTCGCCGAAGCCAGCCGGCTCGGTGAAGGCCGCCTCTTCCAGCCACTCGGCCAGGCCCTGCAACTCACCCAGCGCGGAACCTATCTGGACGGAACAGGATCGGCCTGGGCGGCCCGCCGCCGCCAAGAACTACGCAGCCTGGAAGCGGAGACACGGTTCACCCTCGCCACCCACCTCTACCGCGACGGCCACCTCACCGAGTCACGCCAACAGATCGAAGCAGCCCTCGCCTGCGAGCCCCTCAAAGAATCAGGCTGGCGCCTGCTCATGCGCATCGTGTCCGAACTCGGTGACCCCGACGGCGTGATCCTCACCTTCCAGCAGTGCGAGGAAGCACTCGAAGTCATCGGCGTGAGCGCATCCCCCGCCACCCGCCAACTCCTGGACAACCTGCTGGCCTGACCGCCCTCCAGCAGCACCCCCCGCGAAACACCGCAGACGCTTACCAAAAGGCCGCCTGACCCGGGTCACGCCGTGTTCACGCACCCCGGCCAAAACTGTGACACCAGCCACGGCCCACCCCGAATGCCCCTCCGGGCAGACAAGAGACCTCCATGCCCCTCAGCACTGGCATTGCCGCACCCCCTGCCCCCGCAGAACCCCACCTGATCGTGACCGGCATCGTCCAGCACGGCGACGCACGAGGACGCCTCCTCGGCTTCCCCACTGCCAACCTCGCCATCGACGACACCCCGGACCTGGACGGCGTGTGGGCCGCACTCGTCACCACACCCGCCATAGCCTCCCCCTGGCCCGCAGCCGTCTCCATCGGCCGCCGCACCACCTTCTACGCCCGCGGCGGCACACGCCTCCTCGAAGCCCACCTCATCGACACTCAACTCGACCTCTACGACCAGCACATCACCGTCCTCCTGGTCAAACGGCTCCGCCACCAGCGCCGCTACCCCGACGCAGCCCACCTCATCAAACAACTCCAACACGACATCGACGACGTCCGCACCTGGGCCACCTCCCTCACCAGCCCCGCCACCACGGCATGAGCGCCCCAAAACCGCCCCGATGGGCCCAGCTACGCGTAGCCCAAGCCGTAGCAGCACAGCACCGCGCAGGAAACACCGTCATCGACATCCGCCGCATTGCGCAGCAGGTCGGGCTCAGCCGAAGCCTGACAACTGCCTGCCTCACTGCGGTCAAGACCCAAGCCCCTTGAAAGAGTGCCCCTACCTGCCCTGCTGTGACAGACAGTGTCAACGGACGCCTGACCGACACGGCACCCGCGCACGCTCAGGATGTGGCTGACGAAGGTGAGCGGATCGTGGTGCTGCTCGTGAATATCTCGTTGCCGCTTCTTCCTCCTGCCACCGGCTCCGCCGATACTGACCGGGCGATCAAGGAGCGGTGGAGTGGACGGTCTGGGCCGGGTTCGCGGGCGGCCTGTTGATCTCGACGATGACTGCTCCGGTCGGCGTTTCCGGGGCGGTCTTCCTCCTGCCGGTCCAGCTCAGCTTCCTCGACGTGCCGAGTCCCGCAGTCACGCCGACGAACCTGCTGTTCTTATCTGGACAGTTTTGGGTACCGTGGCGGGAAGTTCCTCCCTTCGGGTGTCATTCGTTGGGTGTGCCGTTCAGGCTTCATCGTCCAGCGCTTCGTGGGGCTCGCCGAGGTCGTCGAGCATGTTCCGTAGAGGATCGGCGATGCGCTGGTGGCGCTCGATCTCGCGCTCCGGTGCTGGACCGCTGGCCGGACGGGACGCCCTGCCTGTTCCCCCGCCAACGCGCCAACGTCTCGGGGAATCTCCCGCTGGCGGACGGCGCTTAAGGAGCGTTTTGTCCTGCCAAGTGTGTTTCTTTGTATTTCAGGTGGCGGAGCGGTTCGGGTCGGCTGAGGTGGTGGACGTCTGTTGTGGCGGGTGGGGTGTGTGACGGCCGTGGAGAGTCCGCTTCGGTCTCTTCGCTCCTGTCTGATCCCCACACGCCCCCGGTCACACCCGTTTGGACCGCAGAAACCAGGCACGCGAATCCTGCCTCCAAGGCGAAGATCTGCGTGCGGTGGCGGCCAAGCACGGGGCCGGGGGCGTCGACCAGCTGGTCCGCCACCATCGGGCTCAGCTCGCCGAGTGGTACGACGCCATGGACGAGCTGCTCCGTGCGGTCCAGACCGCTCCGAACCTCGCCAAGTGGGCGAATGCGGTGGCCAAGGACGAATTGCTGGACTGGCACCGAACCCGTGAGTACCTGACGAGCGCCGTGCTCCAATACCACCACGGTGACGCCGGGCCACGCCCCGAAACCGTACGGGGCAATCTGCGCTTCGACTTCTCGACGGTCTCGATGGAGCTGGTGCCCGATCTCTAACTCGTCAACGGCCACGACAACACGGACTGTGCCCTTCCGCCGCTGTTATGTGTGAAGTGGATCAGCCTGCCGTCGCTGGCCGAGCCCCGCCAAGGGCAGCGCGGACCGAGGCGGGGCATCGAATCGTCAGAAGTGAGGGTTCTCGGTCGGCCGGTCGGCCTCGCTGGCTGCCTGGAGCAGTTCGGTGAGGTCGTCGGGTTCGGAGGAGCGGTGTCTCGGGGACTTCCGTCTTCTGTGTCGTCTCAGCGTGTCCTGCGGATGGCGTTTGTGGCCGCCGTGGCGATGGCGGCGGGAGCGCTGGAGGGCTGGGTCAGGTGCAGCAAGGTGGTCCCCGGCAAGTGGTGGGACGCGGCTGTGAGGGTGAGCTGGAGTACGGCGCAGCCGGCGGTCGTGAGCTGCTTGACGCGGGTGAGGGCTTGAGCGGTTTCGTCGGGGGTGTAGATGGCGTCGGTGACGATCACGAGGAGGCGGCCGGCGCCGGGGCGGCTGAGTTCGAGGCCGTGGTCGAGCGCGTCCAGGGCGTTGGCGAGGTTGTGACTGCTGCCGTTGGCGCCGAACGTTGTCACGCGCTCCGGTGCCCGGTGGGTGGGTCGGGTCAATGCGGTCAGGTGCGTGTCGTAGGCGATGGTGGCGGTGAGGGAGTCGGGGTCGGTCAGGGCTGCTGCGCGGGCCACGATCCAGGCAGCGGACGCGACGGGCGCGCAGGCGGCACGCATGGAGCCGGAGACGTCGACGGCGATACCCACACGCAGGGGTGGGGTGGGGGTATTCCGGCGGCGGGTGCGGGTGAACGGTTCCGCGGTGGGGACCGACCCGGCCGCGCGCTGAGCGTCGCGGGCGAGGGCCGCGCGCATGTTGAGGCGGCCGGGCGGGGTGGGGCTGGTGGTCCGCTCCTCGGTCCGCTCGCGGTAGGCGGCGGCGCGCAGCGCGCGGCTCAGGCGCGCGGCGGCGCTCTGCTCGGCGGCGGTGGGCCTGCGGGTGCCGGTGACCGGGTTGCCGTAGGGCGCAGGTGTGCCGTCGGGGGTGACGGTGGTGCCACGCTTGTTGAAGACCGACTTGGCGGTGGCGGCGGCTTTGCGTCGCCGGCCGGCCCGCTGGGCGCGGTCCTGAGCCTGTGCATTGGACTGCGCGGCGATGGCGTTGGTCGCCGCGGCCTGTGCCGCGAGGTCGGCGGCGTCGGTGGCGGCCGTGCTGTCCATGACGACCCCCACGGCGCCGGACAGCAGATCGGCGAGGTTCTCCGGCACGGGCAGGGCGGGGGCCGCGGCGTCCAGAGCGTCGCACCATTCTTGAGCGTGCGCGAGCATGCTCTGGGCGTCGTGGTCGGCGCACTGATGGGCTGCGGTCCAGATGCGGGTGAGGGTGGCCAGCAGGTCAGCGCCCAGCACCTTTTCGCACAGATCGGCGACTGCCCGGGTCTCGCCGGCATCCAGGATGCCGACGTCACGGCGGCCGAGGATCAGGGCCGCCACGCCGGCGGCGTGCTCGATGCCCTGGAGGGTGGGGCGGGCGATATCGGGCATGACCAGGGTTCGGGCACTGGTGCGCAGGTACGTGCGGTCCGTGGGCCGCCTGATCAGGTGTGCGCCTTCGACACGGCTCTCCTCCAGCAGGAGCGCGGCCTCGACGACACGGGGGTCCGCTCCGGCAGGCGGTGTCCAGACGGAGTGGGCCGCGTGCGCGGCCTCGTGGACGAACACTCCCCAGGCCGCGGGATACCGCTCCTCGTCGCCCACGATCCGCGGATTGATCTCGTGGGGCTGGAGCGGGGCGAACAGGCGGGCGTCGAACTCGACCTCGCCCAGCGTGGGGAAGAACGCGGCCGGTGCGCCGCTGCGCGTGCCGGGGCGGCAGGTGACGAGGAGGTCTGGGCGGCCGGAGAGGTCGACCAGCCGGTCGCCGAGTTCGGCTCCCACGCGCAGCCACGCGTCCGGGGAGGAACGGGGCTGCGCGGGCGGGGCGCCGTCGTCGTCCCAGCGCGCGAGGTCGGCGTCGTCGTCCCGGGTGGTGGCGGGGGACTGGACGTGGTGGTGGGCGCTCATCGCGCGTGGCCCCGGTGCGCGGAGCCGGTGCTGCCCGGGGGCTGCCGGGCAGCACCGGCGGGGAGCTGCTTGCCGAGGGTGAGGGGCGCGATCTTCTTGACGCCGGCAGCCTTGATGACGGCGGCGGCGACGGCGTCGCGATCCTCCACAGGAGCGATGCCGACCAGGTTCGCGAGCGCGGCATTGGTGCCCAGGACGGCCTCGGTCTTCTGGTAGCTGAGCAGTTCCCGCAGCTGGGGCGCCCAGCCCAGCTCACCGAGTTCGACCTGGTGGGCGAGGTGTCGGGCGACCCGGACAACCCGTGCATCGATCCTCAAGGCCAGGGCGAGGTCGTAGTCCGTGCCGATCTGGATCTGCACGCTGAACCGGGACGACAGCGCCTCCGTCAACACCGCGCCGTGGACGCCGGGATTGTGGCCCGCCACCACGTAGAAGCCCGGCTCGGCCTTGATGGTCTCGCCCTTGTGGGCCTTGACCTGGATCTGCCTGCGCCCGTCCATCGCGGGATACAGCGCCGCCAGGACCTTCGGTGAGATCAAGGTGGCATCGTCGATCAGCAGGGCGCGGCCCTCGGTCATCGCGGTGACCAGCGGACCGTACTGGAAGACGTAGGCTCCCGCGTCGTCCTGCGTGTACTCGCCGATCAGGTCGCCGACCGTGGTGTCGCCGTCGCCGGCGACGGTGAGCAGGTCCGGGAACGCCGCCTCGACCAGACTCGTCTTGCCGGTGCCCGGAGGGCCGTAGAGCAGCACCGGCACGTCGGCGTCGCGCAGACGGTTCAGCGCCTCGACGTCGGGCAGATCGGCCAGCTCCCGGGGGTGGTAGAGCTGACCCCCCGCGCGGCGGATCGGGCCGGTCTGCTTCGGCGTGGCTGCGGCGGTGATGGTCGTGCGGGCCGTGGCCGCCTGGACGCGCGGAGAGTGGGTGCCCGGTGGACTGATCACAGCGGTCTGCGCGGCTGCGGTGGTCTTCGCGTTCGCGCGGAACTCCGGCTGTCCGGTTCCGCCTTGGTCGGCCTCGCCGCGTCGCACCAGGGTGAGGGCGGCGTTGCGGACGGCGCCGTGGGAGTGGCCCAGCTGCCTGGCCATGTCCCCGATGGTGAGCGTGTCCGCCGGCCGGTCGGCCAGCAGTCGGGCCACCTTGGCCCGTAGTTCGCCGCCCTTGGTGCGCGCTGGACTGGTAGGCCGTCCGGGTGTGGTCACAACGAGGGTCCTTCAACAGGTCTGGGTGCGGGCGGGGTTGGTGATGCGTGGGAGAGGCTGGCCGCTCTCGGAGGGATCACGGACTGTGCCGGCATCGGCGACCGGGCCAACTGGTGCGTACCGTCGGCGCTCACCGGCCGACCCCCGGCTCGGTCCAGGTGCAGGGGATGGCCGGCGACGAGCAGCTCGCCGGCTGCCGAGCAGGCCCGTGCGTCCGCTCCGTACCGGGTTCCGTCGCCCGGCAGGCGCAGACGGGCGCCTCTTCGAAGCCGGCCTGGAGCAGGATCCGCCGGGCGGCGGCGTTATAGCCGGTGGTCGTGATCTCCCCGGTGATGGCGTGCCGGATCGCCATGAACGGCTCCGCTGGAGCTTCGGGCACGGCGGATCTCCTATCGGAGGTGGCGGGAAAGCGGTGGGGTGTTGGGCGAAGGCGAGGCGGGCCTTGGGTCAGCGGTTGCGGGAGAACGCGACGCGCGGGTCGACCGGCCGGGCCGCAGGAGCAGACGCGGCGGGAGTGGGAACCGGAGCCCTGCCCGGGACGCCGGCGCGGGCAGGGCTGGCGGCGAGCGCGGCGGCGCTGACGGGGAACTTGCGGGTGGCCAGACCCTGACCGCGCTCGTGACGTGTGGCTGGCGCGGGCGCAGGAGGGCGCCGGGCCGCAACGTCCTGGGCGAGGCGCGGCTGCACCGCGACCTGAAGGTCGGATCGGTGCATCGACACCGTGGCGTTGGCGACCTTCTCCAGGGCCTCGCTGCGGTCGACGGTGGCGGGCAGCGTGTAGATGTCCAGATCCGGGTTCAGCCGCCAGCCGTGTTCCTCCAGGACAAGTCGACCGCTCAGTGAGGAGGAGTGGTCGCTGGTAGCGGCGACGATGCCGAGTTGCGGGTGCTCGGCGATGGCGACATCAGGTTCACCATTGGGGCCCCGGCTGGGGACCGGTGCTGCATCGTGCACCAGAGAGGGGTCGAGCGCGGCGTCCACGTCGACTCGGTAGCCGGCCCTGCGTAGCAGCTCGACTGCTCGGGTCGTACGACCTTCACCGTCACGGTTCTGATTGGCCAGCGTGTACAGCGTCGGCTGGTCTGGGACGGGCTGGAAGTCGAAGCCCTTCAGCATCCATGTGCTGGCTGCGAGGTTCTTCGGGTTCGCGGCGACGATGCCGTAGACGGGGTGGCGGCCGAAGGCCAGGTCGGGCAACACGTCGTAGTGGCTGGGCATGGCAGATCCATCCCGTGGAAGCTCGGTGGCCGGGGCGGTCGAGGGTCGGGATGGTTCTGGTGGGGCGGGCCATGGTGGACTCCGAGGCGGGAAGCGGTCAGCGACCGGGGGCGGACGAGGGGCGGTTGGGCGGCAGCGCCGGGCGCATGGCCGACGCGGCTGGCTGTGGTGCCGGTATCGTGCGCTGGGCGGTCGGCGAGAGCGCGTGAGCGGCGTTCGCCCGTGGCGAGGCAGTGTCCGCCCGGGGAGTCACGCCGAGTTGATCAAGGCGCGAGTCGATCGCGGCGAGCAGACTCGGAACACTGCCGCCGTGCCGGGCGTGGGGGCCGTCCGGCTCCGAGTCGTAGATCACTTTGTGGACTGCGGAGTCGTCGGGGTGCCCACGGGTCACCAACCAGCTCTCCGGATGGCCGGGTGGATGCTCGGTGGACGGCTCCTGGGGTGGCGAGATGATCAGCGCGCTGCCGTCGGGCAGTCCGACGTGGACGATGTAGTCGCTGAGGCCGTATTCGACGGTGCACTCCAGGCCGCGCTGCCGAAGGGGGGCGGTTACGTGTCCGTACCCGTGCTCCCGTTCCACGGATGCCGCTGCGAAGCGCAGCGGAGGATCGCTGACGTGCGCGGTGACGTGAGTGCCCTCGGTATCGAGGGAGACCAAAGGCTGGTCAGATTGCATGGACCTCTCCTTGACCGGGTGCCCCAGCGGTCGACGGCGCGAACCGACGGCCGAGGGACGGTGAAGGTGTTGGCGTTCCACGAGGATCTGGAGATCGGCCGGTTTGGTGGTGCCGGAACTCTGTGTTACCAGCGTCAGCGGGAGCGACGCGGGGGTGACTGATTGGACGCAGGCGGTGCAGGAAGCGAAGCGGCGGGAGTGCCGCGGTTGCCTGGTCTTCGTTGGGTGCGGAGATTTCGGGCACGGTAGATCCTTCTTCCTGCGCCTTTGCTTACCGCGAGCGCGGTTGTGAGCGGACGGCAGAGGGCGAGATGAGGTCGGGGGCCGGGGCTTGCCGACCCATGGGGTGGCCGCTGACTGCCACGGCTGGGGAGACGCGAGCTGCTGCTGCCGTTCGACGGGAGCGGGAGTGGATCTCGTGGTCGAGGCTCTCCCCCCCCACGAGGTGCAGCTCTTCGCCGAGATCGGTCAGGCGGTCGGTCAGGGTGTCCAACTCGGAGGCGCTGCCCCGGACCCCGTGCGTGCGACACCACTCCGACGCCGCTTCGAGCATCTGGTGCAGCCGGGCCACCGCGCCGAAGTCGTCCGTGAGGGCCCGGTGGAACACCGAGGCGAACTCATCAGGTCGGGCGGCGGCAAGGCGGTCGGCCCAGCCGTCGGCCGGTGCCGTGCTGCGCGGACTCGGGCCCGAGTCCGCGCCCTCTACGTGGACTCGGTCGCCCCGTCGCGGTACGGTCGACGACATGTCTCAACTCCGTTTATTTAATGACTAGTTGAGCTATGTCAGACATCCGGGCATCGGTGTCGAACAGCTCTCGCTCGGCGGGGTGCAGGATGTGCTGGGTGATGAAGCTGCGGCCTGCGACCTTCCACAGGCCCCGGCCCTTGGTCAGGGCGGACACGGCCTGGGTCTCGACGCCGGTCAGGCCGAGCAGGGAAGCGGCAGCAGTGAGCTGGTCGGGTTCCTGCCGGTAGATGATGCGGGTCGAGCAGTCGGCCAGCAGGCCCTCGGCGAGTACCCGCCCTCGCGAGCCGGCATCGCCTGCGCTGAGCAGGTCGCTGAGGCGGTGGATGACCATGAGGTTCGCGATGCCGAGGCCACGCGACAGCTTCCACTGCGACTGCATGCGCTCCAGCAGGCCGACGTGCCGCATCACCCGCCATGCCTCGTCGTAGATCACCCAGCGCCTGCCTCCGTCCGGGTCGGCGAGGGCGGACTCCATCCACGCCGAGGCGCAGGTCATGGCCAGGACCAAGGCGGTGTCGTCGCCGGAGCCGCCGAGGCGGGAGAGGTCGATGGACAGCATCGGGGTGGTCGGGTCGAAGGCCACCGTCGAGGGGGCGTCGAACATGCCGCTCAGGTCGCCGTGCACCAGTCGGCGAAGGGCGTGGGCGAGGTCCTGTGAGGCGGGTCCCATACGTCCGGCCTGGTCGCCGAGGGCCCGGTCGAGGCGCTCGGGCGATCCGAGGGCGTGCGCGATCTCGCCGAGCAGCGGCACGGTTCCCCTGGCGTCGGCCTCGGCGACCACCAGGTCGAGCGCGAGGTCCAGGGCGGTGTGTTCCATCGGCAGGAGGTCGCGCTTCAGCACGGTGCGCGCCAGGCCGGCAAGGAGAAGGAGGCGGCGCTTTCGGACCTCGGTCGACCAGTCGCCCTCGCTCACGGAAGAGGGTCGGGCCGGAGCGTCCAGGGGGTTCAGCCGGCCTGGAAGCCCCGGTCCGAGCGCGATGCTGTAGCCGCCGAGGGCATGTGCGACGGCCGTCCACTCTCCCTTGGGATCGCAAGGCACGTAAACCCGGTAGCCATGGGCGATCGCCCGGGTGGCTATCGACTTGGCCAGCGCGGACTTGCCCATGCCGATGATCCCGGCAAGGACGGCGTTCGGGTTCGTGAAGCCCTCGATCCGTCCGCTGCTGTACAGCGAGAACGGGTCGTAGCAGAACGCGGCCTCCGCGTGTACGTCACGTCCGATGAAGATTCCTTCGGCACCCAGGCCGCCTTCGGCGAGAAACGGATAGGCGCCGCTGACGGTGGCCGTGGTCATGCGGTGGGAGGGGAGGCTGAGCTTGCCGCCCCGAGCCGAGGAGGAGCCGGGGCGTCCGGAGGGCGGATACGTCGGACGCAGCTCCGGGGCGAGGTGCTCCTCGGCGCGGTGCTTCGGCGGTGCTCCGGCGCGGCGGGCCTGGCGGCGGGCTTCGGCGAAGCCTGCGCGGGCGGCACGCTGCTCGGCGCGTGATGCCTTGCGGGGGACGAACAGGTGGGAGGCGCTGGCGCGGGTACGGGGCATGAACGTTTCTCCAGATGGAAGGCGGGTCAGCGGCGGACGAGACCCGTGAATGGGGAGTGCAGGTCGGCCGGGGTGGTGCGGCGGCGCACCAGGTGCGCGGTGCGCTGGTGGCGCTGGCAGATGGTCAGTTCTGGTGCACCCTCGGGAAGGCCGGCCTGGCATGCCTCGCGTTCGGGCACCTCGCCGGAGTCCGGCCGGGGTGCCGCGTGGTACGCGGCGTGGACGTGGTCGGCTGCCTGCCAGATCCGGGTGCGGGTGGCCCGGAGCTGGTCGCCTTCGACCGGCACGAGCTGGCCGGTGCGGGCGGCGTGGGCGTCGAGCAGGCCGTGCAGCGATACGAGGTGGGCGTGCAGGGCGTCAAGCTCGGCGCGGGCGGTGACGAGGGGGCCGCCCGGAATGTTGAGCGCGCGGTGGAAGTCGAGCGCGGCAGTGGCGAAGGGCACGAAGTCCTGCGCGGGCGGGCTGGCGGTGCGGGACATGGGGGTGCTCTTTCGGGGGGAGGGAGGGCCGGCATCAGGCGGCGAGGGCGAGCGGCATGGCGGCGACGGTGAACGCTTCGGCCTGCTGCCAGGTGAGCGGCCGGAGGTCGAGCTGGGCTCCGACGGCCGCGGTCTCCACGACGGCGCAGGCGGAGCGGAGTTCGTCCTCCGAGTCGGCCGAAACCGTCAGCAGGCCGGTCAGGGCGACATCCGCGTGGCCCGCGATGAGCTGGCGCTCCCGGGACTTGATGTCCTGGTACTCGATCGAGTCCGCCTCGGAGTCGACCTGGCCCCGCCGGGCTCGCTCGGCGGCATCGGCGATCACGCTGGACTTCTTCCGCTGGACGTCGCGCAGGGCTGCGTCCAGCCCCTTCGGCTCGTAGGAGAGCGAGAGGGTGCGCCGGACCCCGGCGGTGAACAGGAGCTGGTGCAGGAAGCCGGCCGAGGTTTCGGTGCGGGGCCAGTTCTCCACCCAGTACGTGGCGTGGACGGCCGAGTCGGTCGCGATGTGGTCAGCCTTCTCGACGACCACGACCGGACCGGCAGCAGCGGGCTCGGCCTCGGGATGCCCTGCTGTGGACCAGCGGTCAAGCGTCGCGAGGGCCTTGGGGTCGTACGCGGTTCGCACGACGGTCGCGATCTCGCGGGCGGTGAGCCAGCCGGTGGGGTTGAGCCCTGCGGTTCGCGCGGCCTGATCGAAGGTCGAGGTCAGCTGTGCAAGGACGCTGAAGGACCCGGTGAGGCCGCCTCCGGCCTGGTTGATCAGCCGCCGTGCGGCCTTGGCGTCCAGGGACACCGCGACGTACGCCTCGTGCGGCGCCGCCGCCGGGCCGGCGCTCTGGATCAGCTCGCTGTAGATCGCACCCGCCATGGGGGCATGGGGCTGGCCGTGCTCCTCCCAGTACCGGCGCAGCGCGTCACCCGAGTCCGGGACGGTGCGCTCGATCACCTGGATCCGGGCGACCTGGCCCGTGCGGGCGAGCGCGGCCAGCGCGCGACCCCATCCGTTCACGTTGGCGTTCTGGGTGCCCGGGTCGAGCAGCGCGTAGGCGCGCGAGGAGACCTTGACCACGGCGGTCAGGGTGCCGGTGTGGGGGTTGTGGACCGCTCCGTACCGGCGGTCGGGCGCGGTGACCACGCGCAGGCTCGCCGCCGTGCCGGGCAGGTGGAGCAGACCTTCGCGGATCGGGCGGCGGGAAGGCCGGGTGAGCCAGACCAACTGGCCCCGCATTCGGCGCAGGGTGTACCGAGTGACGATCGGAGCCCAGTCGGCCAGGGCGCGGCTCCGGTGGCGGACGAAGACGAGGAGGGCGATGGTGGCCCAGACCGGGATGAGTTCGAGGGCGCCGACCACGCCGCGGGTGAGGATCACGGCGAGCAGGAGCAGGCCGGTGAGGCTGACGACGATCAGCTGCGAGGCGGTCAGGCCGAGCAGGATGCCGCGCCGCGAGCGGTGCGGGAACTTCACGGTGGCCGTGGTGGCTTCGGCCTGGTGCTTGTTGGACATGGTGGTTCCAGACGGTGGGAGCGGGCGGGGGCGGGGCGCGGGGCGTTCTTCTGGAGGTCATGGGGCTCCGTTTCTGGTGATCGGTGGTGCGGGGCGTTGGGGGCGGGCTGCGGGTGCAGCCCGCCCCCGGAGGTGATGGGTCAGGAACCCGAAGGCGGCTGGCTGGGATGCACCCAGTTCTTCGGCGTCGGGGAACCGGTTGCCGAAGGCCCCGTGGAGGACGGCGGTGCTGCGGCGGGGGCCGCCGGTGGCGCGGCGCCAGCGCGGTTCATGCTGTTGCCCCCAGCCGGAGCGGCAACGAACTGGCCGCCCGCTTCTCCTTCGACGCCCCCCGATTCGCCCTCACCGGGTCGGGTGATGAGCGGCGGGATGCCGGGGCGCTGGATCAGGGCCCGGCCCTTGTCGCCGGAGGCGTTCGGGTCCTCGCCGTACCGGAAGCTGGTCTGCTGCTTGGGCGGTCCGGCGTCGATGCCTTCCTTGCTGAGGTTGCCGCCGGTGGGGTTGATGCCGGAGGCGACACCGTCGCTGCCCGCGCCGGGGACCTGGCTCGGCCCCTGCGGTGCAGGGGTACCGGTACTGGCCTGCATCGCCAGACTGCCCGCGGTCTTCGCGGCACCTGCGGCGACCGCCATGCCGGCGACGCCGGTACGGTGCACGTCGTCGTGCCCGCCTCCGTCGCTCGCCCAGTGGACGAACTTGTACGTCGCGTACGGGCAGAGCAGGACCAGGATCATCACGACGATGCCCGCCATCGCGTCGGACAGCGCGGCCATGCCGTCGGTGGCATCGGACTTGCCCATCGCCGAAACGCCGATGAGGAAGACGATGGTCATCAGGAGTTTGGAGACGACCAGAGTGGCGGTGGCCTCGATCCAGCCTCGGCGCCAGCGTTTGGCGACTTCCCAGCCGCCGCCGGCTCCGGCGAAGACGGCGAGGGAGACCATGATCAGGACGCCGACCTTGCGGGCGACCATGACGCCCCAGTACAGGAACGCGCCGATCGCGCATCCTAGGGCGACCAAGGCTGGGACGCCCCAGCCCAGGCCGTACATCGCCCCCAGTTCGGTGACCTTGATGACGCGGCGGATCGCGTCCTCCACCGAACTGTTGGCCGCCTGGAACAGCCCGTCGGACAAGGCGTCGACCACGGTGATGGCGACGGAAGTGAAGGCGATGGCGCAGAAGCTGAACAGGACGCCGGTCATGGTGCCGATCGCGGCCTGGGCCAGGGCGCGTTCGTCCCGCCGCCAGGCCGCGAACATCAACTGGATGCAGAACGTGCCGACGGTCAGTGCGAGCCCGATGGGCAGCAGCAGTTCGTAGTTGTCCCTGAACCATCCGGCGTTGAGATCGATGGCGGTGGTCTCGTTGACGGCCTTCGCGGCGAGATCCGCAGCGGTGGCGGCCAGTTCGCCTGCGGACTTCGCGATCCATGCTCCGATGCCGTCGGTGACGGCCCCGCCGGGGTTGGTGGCGAAATCGACAGCACCGCACACCTGGTCCATGAGCGGTAGGTCGCAGACAGCCATGGCGATACCTCCTTTCTGGATGGAACGGTCAGGGCGCGACGGACGGCATGACACCGGCCAGGGCGCAGGGGCGGGAGGGGCGGCACTGGACCGCGAGGGTGGTGACGCGGTTCTCCGCACCACCGGCAGGCGAGCCCTTCCAGGCGATCGACTGTTTCCCGGAGACGGTCACGGCGTAGACGTACGCCTGCGTGATCGTTCCGGGATTCGCCTGGAGGGCCTGGGTGAACGAGTCGGGGAAGTGGCCCTCGTTGACCTTGGCGGTGGCGAACTGATCGTTGGCGGCCATTTCCTTCCACAGAGCGGCGGAAGGAACGACCGCGTCGACCGAGTCAGGATCGGCGTACTTGACCTCGGCGGTCAGCCACCCGTGCAGAGCGGTCCGCAGCTCCGCCTGGGAGTACGCGCGGGTGTCGTAGGACCACAGGGCGTCGGCGGCGGCCTTCCCGAACGCGATCGGGTCGTGGGTGTCCGGTGGAGCCGGGAGGGACCAAGGGTCTGACCTCGGCGGGGGAGACCCGGACGGGGAGGCGCTCGGCGAGGAAGCCGAGGGCGAACTCGCGGGTGGAGCATCGGCTTCCGAGGAGCCCCTGCCATCGCGGGTGAGGTAGGCAGCCAGGCCGGCGAGGGCGACGAGCACCATCAGTACGGCGGTGCCGAGCAGCGCCCGGCGGCGCACGCGAGATGCGCCGCCGGGGTTCGAGGAGTGGGAGGGCATCAGTGGACCTGCGTCCCGAGCGTGCTGAAGAACGCGACCACGCCGTTCGCGGCGCCCAGCAGGAGGGCCGCACCAGCGCTGACCAGTACACCCTTCTTGCCGTTGGCCTCGGCCTGGTGGCCACCGGAGTGGTGGCCCCACGCCCACACGCCCGCGCTGACGGCGAGCGCGCCCACCACGGCGATGATGCCGAAGAGGTTGACGGAGCCGATCACCTGCTTGAGGACCGCGAGGCCCGGCAGGCCGCCCTCGTTCGGCTTGATCCCGGGATCGTAGGCGAGCTGGATGACCTTGTCGGCGAGAAACATTACGAACTCCAGTTCGATTTAATGCACGTTGAAGCCCGAGAGGGCGGAGCGGGCGGTGCAAGAAGAAGGGGGAAAGGAGAAGCGCCGGTCAGACGACTCGGCGGACCGCGAGAATCTGCGACTTCCACGACGCGCGGGTCGCGATACGGACCACGTCACCGGTGCGCGGGGCGTGGACGATCAGGCCCTGGCCGATGAACATGCCGACGTGCTCAGGGACGTCGGCCGTTCCTTCGGTGAAGACGAGATCACCTGGCTTGAGGGCATCGGCCGAAGCCGCCTTGCCCTCCTTGACCTGGGTGTACGTCGTCCGCGTCAAGGTGACCCCGGCGGCCTTGTACGCCTGCTGCATCAGGGAGGAGCAGTCGCACCGGCCCATGGGGTCGGGTCCGTGGGAGTCGGTGCAGCTCCCGCCCCACTGGTACGGCGTCTTGAGCTGGCCGAGCGCCCAGCGAATCGCCGTCTGGACCTTCGCCGGCGCATCGGCCGGGATCTTGTACCCGTCCGGTACCGCGCCCGGAGGGATGATTCCGAAGTCGGTTCCGTCCCCGCCGGCCGTACAACCGCCCGCAGTGTCCGACGGAGCGGTTTCGGTGTCAGCAGAGCCAGACGGAGACGGGCTCGGCGCCGCGCCGTCGGACTTCGGCAGCAGGGGCGCGATGGCCTTCTGCAAGGCGGTGGCCAGCGGCTCCCACTTGGCGTACGCCTCCGGGAACCCGGACCTCTGTACGGCCTGAGCGGCCTGGGTGATGGACAGGGACTCCCAGCCCGAGACCTTCCGCAGCCCCTCGTAGAACTTGGTCGAGGCGTGGACCGGATCGAGAATCTCGTTCGCCGTGCCCCACCCCTGCGAGGGACGCTGTTGGAACAAGCCCAGGCTGTCGCGGTCACCGTAGGTCAGGTTCCGCAGGCCGCTCTCCTGCAGGGCGGTCGCCAGGGCGACGACCTGCCCCCGCGCCGGAATGTGCATCGCGACCCCGGTGGCCTGGATCGTCTTGGCGTTGGGCACCTGGTCGGCCGGGGCGTCCAAGCCAGGCACGGAGACCGAGCCCTTCTCGCCGCCGTCCAGGATGGCCTTCACCTGCGAGGCGACGGCGGCGGTATCCACAGACTGTGTACCGTCGGTTGAGCAGGAAGCTGAAGCCGTCCCGGCACCGACGGCGAGGATGGGCACGGCCAGCAGAAGCGGGCCGGACGCGAAGAGACCGAAGACGGCTCCGGTGGTCTTCTTCATCGCCGCTGCCGTTCACCGGTACGGCGGTGCCCGCCGGACAGCGGTGTTGGGTCGGGGCGCGGGGGTGTCAGGGCATGCTGCATCGCAGCGGCTCCTCGTGGTTCGTAGGAGGCGCGGTGCCGACTTCTCGTGCAAAGCCGTCGGCACCGCGCCGAGGTGAATCCGCCTCTCAGGGCGGGCCCGGTTCAGAGGAGTTGGTAGCTCCTGGACAACGGTCTTGGGTCAAGCGCGGCAGCCAGCCGCGCTCCTAATCTCAGGCGGTACACCGGGTCTCCTCACGGTTGTTCGGACGGGGCGCCAATGTGCCTATCGCGCTGCTCATTTGGACGAAGCAGCACGGATAAGCACAGGTCATCAGGGGTGGAGCGCTGCTCTGCCCCGGTGATATGGCGAGACAGTAGACCGGGAATCCGGCCGCACCAAACGGCCCTCGGCAGCGGCCTCGGCCAGCGACACGGTTGTTAGGCGCGGCCGGATTTCGCGGCTAACCTCCGGCGCAACCCCGCTCGACGCGACCGCTGTTGAGCGACATCCGGAACGGGTCCAGTCCCCGCCGTGCCCTGAAAGAGGCCCCGCACATGAGCTACACGCTGCACCGAGGCGATGCCCTCACCGTACTGAAGACCCTGCCGGACGAGAGCGTCAACGCCGTGATCACCGACCCGCCGTACAACTCCGGCGGACGTACCAGCTCAGACCGCACCGGTCGTACCGCACGAGCCAAGTACGTCACCAGCAACTCGGCACACGACCTCCAGAACTTCCCCGGAGAGAACCGCGACCAGAGGAGCTATCGGAGCTGGCTGACCGCGCTGCTCACCGAGGCATACCGGGCCTCTACCGAGCACTCGGTCGCCATCGTCTTCTCGGACTGGCGCCAGGAGCCGACCACGTCCGACGCCCTGCAGATGGCGGGCTGGACCTGGAGCGGCACGATCCCGTGGATCAAGCCCGCCAGCCGGCCTCGCAAGGGAGGGTTCAAGCAGTCGGCCGAATTCATCACCTGGGGCGTCAAGGGAAGCCTGGCCAAGGACCGGGACCTGTACCTGCCGGGCCACTTCATCGCCTCGCAGCCGCGCAAGGACCGGGTGCACATCACGCAGAAGCCGGTCGAGATCATGCAGCAGCTCGTGCAGATCTGCCCTGAGGACGGGACCGTCCTCGACCCCTTCACCGGCAGCGGTTCCACGGGGATCGCGGCCCTCCGCGAGGGACGCCGGTTCGTAGGGGTCGAGCTGTCCTCGCACTACGCCGACGTGGCGGAGCAGCGGCTCCGCGCGGAACTGACGCAGCACGACTTCGTCCTGGCGGGACCGGAAGAGTGATCACGAGAGCGCAGAGCCCGGGGCCCGGGAACCACAGACGCCAAAGGGCGGCTGGCGCATCGAGTAACCGATGCACCAGCCGCCCTTCTGTCTGCGTCACGCCGCCTCGAACGCACGCCGGATGAGAGGGGCAGCCTTCTCCAGGTCGGCCGCCGAGGCGAGGCGGACCTCCAGGTCCCCGGTTCCGAGGTGTCCGATGCCGCGCATGTCCCGGGTGAAGCCCTCCTCCAATGCGACGGTCTCCGGGGCGAGTCTGAGGTAGACGAGGATCGCCTCGTGCTTCGGACGGAAGATCACGGAGGCGACGTTCGCCAGCCGCCGGTAAGCGATGTAGTGCCTGAGCGGCGCCACCTCGACCTCGCCCCACGCCGTGAGTGCGTCGTCCAACTCTGAGTACAGGTCCCGCAGGCACGCCGGGACGAGACCCGCGCCCGACGCTGCGGAAGGCACCGGGACTGACGGCACGCTGACGGCCGCCGTCTCCCGTTCCCGGTTTCGCCGAGACGAAGCAGCGTTCGCCGAGCCGGGTGAGGAGTCCACGAGCAACAGGCCCAGCAGATTGCCCTCGAAGATGCGGTAGCGCACCAGGTCGATCCGCTCGCCACGCGGTCGTGGTGAGAGAAGCCGGCCGCGATGCAGACCATCCGCGGTCGACGCCAGTCGATCGACTCGGCGGCCTCCGCGCCCAGCACCTTCCGCACGAGCGCCTCGAACTCGTGGTGCGCCGACTCCAGCCAGGACAGATAGGAGACGGCCTGCGACAGCACCCCGCTGTCGGAGCCCTTCTTGAACTCGATAACCACAGGGGTGTTGTTCTCGTCAAGACCGAGCGTGTCGATCCGACCCCGGTGCCACGGCCCCGTCGGGTACTCGGAAGCCAGAAGACGGATGCCGAGCATGGACTTCAGCCCCGCCTCGATACGACGCTGGAGTTCCACCTCCAGTGCCACCGTGGAGCCCCGAAGCTCGACATCCCGGCCATCGGTGTCCAGCCGGAACAGCTTCAGATCGGTCACCAGCGTCCCCTCCCGTGATCGCTACAGGAGTAGCAATGGAACTCGGCCTGTGGTTATTCCGTCGCGTCGAAGCTGAGGATGGGAGCTTCGTACGGGTCGGACAGTGAGTGACTGCGCCTGCGGTGCCCGTTGTGCGAGGGGCGATCTGACAGGGGGTTCACCTATGGGACTGATCAGCGTCTCTGTGGCTCGCCGGAGATCGTTCCCGTGTGCGTGATGAACGTTCCGCGAGGCTGGGGCTGTTCATTCAATTGCTGCGGTACTCAGCGTCGGGGCCCTCTGGGCCCGTACCTGGTACCCAGCCGTGTACTGGGCTCTTCTCGACCTTCCGCCGTCTGCCGTAGGTGTGCTGACTCGTACGGGTCTGTGATGGACGCCTGCGCACCGTTGCACCTCCCGTCTCCGGGCCCTGGCCGTACGGGCCGCCGCTCGGTGGGAGATACACCCGTCCATCCAGGCGGGGGTTCATCCGGCCCACCTCGACCGGCAGCGGTTCTGGCTCCGCCTCGCGTCCGTCAGGAACCGGCTGATTTCGTTGCCTGGGCATGGCGGAGTCTCGGCGCGTGGTCGGGTTCTCCAAGGTCTTTCGGGTCGTGGGCGGTCGGGGGGTTGCTGGTCAGTCAGCGGGGCGGGGCAGTGCCGCGAGGTGATGGAAGGCCGTGGCCAGTTCGTGTCTCCAGGGCCAGGTCGCCGATATCCGCAAGCGCAGACGCCGACCGCCGCGGGTGAGGCGGGCGGCGACGTGCAGCAGCCGATATCGGAGCTTCTTCGGCTCGGCGGTGGCCAGTTCCCTGTCCAGCAGCAGGAAACGGGTCCAGGCCAGCAGGTCGATCGCCGTGAGGCTGAGTTCGAGCCAGACGGTATTGACGCCGAAGTCGCAGGAGGGGAAGCGGCCGAAGCCGGTGCTCTTGCCACAACGGATGCGGTCCCCGACGCATGCGTGCCCGCGGTGGCGGATCTCCAGGAACTGGGCGGATCCGCCCCCGGAGTATGGGGTGTCGGTGAGGAACACCTGATGTCGCATGCCCTCGTCCTGGTCGAACAGGGACAGCTGGGCTCCGAGGTGTGGCCGCTTGCGGCGCACGATGATGCGGGTGTCGGCCGGGTAGCCGTCCAGATCAATCACGCCGGTCAGCTCGGCGACCTCGGCGCCGTCACGCAGTATTCCGTCCTGGTCCAGGGCGGGATGCCAGAGGTCCTCGGGCATGGCCCGGATAGCGCGGCAGACCGGCTCGGTGATGGCGTATCCAACCGAGAAGAAGGTACGGATCCCTCGTTTCCCCGTATCATGGACGTGAGCGAGGAAGGCTTTCGCGGATCCGGCGCTGTCGGTGCGGACCAGGATGTCGGTGCCGTGCCGGTGGGCGTCGGGGATCTGCGCGAGTGCCTGGTCGAACACCGCGATGTGGTCGGTGGCGGTGTTGGCGCCAACGTTGCCTGGCCGCAGCCGCTCGGACAGCGCCTCGCCGGTGTTGGCCAGGAAGCACAGCAGCGGGTGGAACCCGAAACGGGCCCTCTACCTTGATCGTGGACACCTCGACACTGGATCTTGAGTCCAGGGAGAGGAGTCCCGTGTGGGGACCTAGAAGTACTCGGCGGAGTTCCGGGCGGACGCGGTGGCGCTGGCCCGTTTGTCGTCCGGCCCGTCTTGCGCACCGCCGCCGAGCTCGGCGTGAACCACGAGACGCTGCGGCAGTGGATCAAGACCGCGGAGAACGAGGCGCTCGCGGAGTCCACCAAGGACGCGGAGATCGCTGCCTTGCGTAAGCAGGTCCGCGAGCTGGAGATGGAACGTGACATCCTGCGCCGGGCGGCGGGCGAGACGAACTGGCGAGCCGTTTCACGTTCGTTGCCGACCATCGCGACGCCTTTGGCGTGAAGCGGCTCTGCACCGTGCTGAATCTGTCCCGGTCCGGGTTCTACCGGTGGCTGAAGACCGCCCCGGCGCGGGCCGCGAAGAAGGCCGCCGACGCCGCGCTCACCCGGCGGATACGCGAGATCCATACGGAGTCCGGGAAGACGTTCGGTGCCAAGCGGATCACCGCCGAGCTCCGTGAGGGCGGTGCGATGGTGAACCGCAAGCGCGTCGAGCGCCTCATGCGCCAACACGGTATCCAGGGACAGAGGTTGAAGCGGCAACACCGCACCATGGTCCCGGACTCCGCCGCCCAGGCGGTGCCCGATCTGCTGCGGCGCAACTTCACCGCATCCGCCCCCGACCGGGCCTGGGTCGGCGACATCACCTACCTGCCGATCGACGGCGGGAAGTTCCTGTACCTGGCTACCGTCATCGACGTGCTCTCCCGTCGCCTGCTGGGCTGGTCGATGGCCGATCACATGCAAGCCGAACTCGTCAACGACGCGCTCAACGCGGCCGTCCGCACTCGCGGCGGCCGGGTGGACGGCGTCATCTTCCACAGCGATCACGGGGCTCAGTACGGGTCGAAGAGGTTCGCCGACGCCTGCCACCACGCCGGGATCTTCCGATCTATGGGAGCGGTCGGCACCTCCGCGGAGTCGTTCTTCGCCTCGCTCAAGCGGGAGATCCTTCCAGGCCGGCGTGGCTGGCCGACCGCACGAGCCGCCCGCCTCGCAGTCTTCGGCTGGCTCGGCTTCTACAACCACCAGCGCAGGCACTCCACGATCGGCTACCTCGCGCCGGTCGCATTCGAACAGAGATCAACTACGCTGGCCATCGCTGCATGACAACCGGTGTCCACGAGCAAGGTGGAAGCCCCGGTGTCCAGTTCCTTCCTGCTGCCACGGTCCGTCCGTGATGAAGTGCGCGGCCAGGGACGCAGGGTACCTGTGCCCGCAGGATCGAGGGGGCTGAAGGAGTCGACATTCAAGCATAGTCAAGCGAGCGGGACACTCGGCTGGCGTGCCCGAATAGAGTCCTCTCCTCGCGCCATTGCTCTGGTAGGTGGGGTCAACCGCGGACAGTTGATCCCACCCACCAGAGCAAAGGCCTGAGTGAACACTCAGACACTGGTCATGTTTCTGCTGCTCGGCACCTCGGTCTCGCTGAATGCCGCTCTGATGCTCCTCTGCCATGAACGTTGCCTGATACGGGAAGACCACTCGTCTACGGAACGCGTTGCAACTACTCCTCTGGCGTACCTCAGAGAAGGTGCTGGCGGAGAGTGGGAAGTCACTGGGAGGGCAGCGCCTGGTGCTCCCGGAAGACTGCTGCGAGTGCAGTGACGGACATCGTCTGAAGGTCGCGGGCTCGTGCGTCCTGCCATGCACCTGTGAGCCTGTCGAAGAGTCTCAAGCGCCAGGGTCGGCTGTACCCAATGGTGTTTGCTCAACAACGTTGTATGCGCTCTCGTGCACCCTCGGCTTCGGAGAATCAAGGATGCAAAGTGGAGTCGCCGGGCGCCATGGCACCCTCCGTCGTTTGTTCGCCATTTCGACGCGACTCATCACAGCCATGCCGCGCGTGACTCCAGCCAGGCCGGCACCGACCACGGTCGTCCAGCCCCTGAAGGGCCGCGCGGCGGTGATCGCAGAACGAGTCGACGGCGTCATCGGCGTCGAAACCCATCACGACACCCTCGCCGCAGTCGCCGTCAGCCCATCGGCGCGGTCTTCTCCAGTACCGATGTTCCTGCGAACACACGCAGCTGCCGGCGCCCGTTGGACTTCGCCCGCCAGTACATCCCGGGCAGCCGCTGTTGGGCATTGGAACGAAACAAGCAGCACGCCAGTACGGCACAGCCATGCGAGGTGGAGAAGGGGGCGTGGATCCATAGGGCCAACTCAACGGGTTGACAAGCAAGTTAACGGCACTTAGCGTCGACGGTCATGTATCGCCTGCTGCGGCGCGGTAGCACCTGATCGGTGAATTACCATGCTGACGCCCACGCTGAGCACGATTGAGCCCGTACATTACTACCCGACAGCGGTGCCCCTCCGCCTCAGGGAGAAGAGGTTTCGACATTCCGACTTGGATGAGCGTTACCGCATTGCTATGGGTTCCCTGCTAATGGAGCACTCGAACGGGCGGTTGATGGTAAAGGGCAAGGCGATCTGCGCAATCGGTACGACCTGATGATGACGGAGTCCAACGACAACGTCCGCATCGAGCCGCCAGGCATCGGCATCCGAACTCTGCAAGTGCTGAGCGGCTTTTGGGTGGAATCTATCGATCAAGTCAGCGTCGTTTGCTCTGTTTGTGCAGGTTCCTCCGAACGGCAGGGCTCATGGCGGCGACCGGTTCGGCTGAGCTCTGCCGGGGTGATCGTCGGCAGAGAGGCATCGACGGGCTCACGGAGTCGCGGGACCGGCTGCTCGTGCTGCACGGGACTTCGGTACAACGTGGCGGCCGAGGGGATGGAAGCGCCTCAGCGAGTTGCACCGTTGCGAACCGCAGACTGGCCATCGCCGATCTGGACGACCGCTTCGGCAGCTCCACTCCCAGCCGCAACATGCCGGGTCACCTGCGCTTCGCCGGCGATGTATCCCAGTTGCTGCGGTTCAAGCCCTTCAGCGCACCGCGTCCGTGCCGGCCCTTAGTAGTTCCACCACTACGGCCTCTATCGAGCACGGGCCAGTTATGCCCGCCGCGCAGCTGCACCTGCGGAATGCCCTTCAGTACTTATAGGTTGCGTAAGAATATCGTGATTGAATGGAATGGCACTCATGCTTGACCAAGAATCAGTCGCCATCATTGGCATTGGATGCCGATTTCCTGGCGGAATTGATTCGCCAGAATCGTTCTGGCAGTTCATCTCCCAGGGGAAGGTCGCGGTCGGGCCAACGCCGGAAGACCGCTGGCGCTCGTACACGAAGATCAACCCGGAGTTCACTGAAGCGCTGCGTCGAGCCGAGCGGCCAGGCAACTTTCTGGGGGACGTCGACGGATTCGACGCGGAGTTTTTCGGTATCGCCCCACGCGAGGCCGAGTTCATGGATCCGCAACAACGTCTGGTTCTAGAAATCGTATGGGAAGCTTTGGAGCACGCCGGTATCGCGCCTGGCTCCGTGGGTGGGTCCGACGCGGGTGTGTACATCGGAACCTGTTCGGACGACTATGGCAGGCGGCTGCTGGAGGATCTGCCCCGTATTGAACCGTGGACCGGCATCGGTGCCCAACTGACCGGCATCGCAAACCGTGTATCCCATTCTCTGGACCTGCATGGTCCCAGCTTTGTGCTCGACTCCGCATGCTCCGCCTCCCTGGTAGCGGTACATCTGGCCTGTCAGGCTCTTCTCAATGGCGAGACGTCATTGGCGCTGGCTGGCGGCGTCAACATAATTCTGTCGCCTGCGTACACGCTGACGTTGGAAGCGGCGGGAGCGCTCTCCTCAGATGGTCGCAGCAAGCCGTTTGATGCAGAAGCGGACGGGTACGGACGCGCTGAGGGCTGCGGGGTACTGGTGCTCAAGCGGCTTTCGGAGGCGCGCCGGGACGGGGACCGGGTCGTAGCTGTGATCAAGGGTTCTGCGGTGGCGCAGGACGGGTACACCAGCGGGATCATGGCTCCCAATCCGGAAGCACAGCGCAATCTTCTTCGCCTGGCCTGGGAGCGCGCCGGCCTAGATCCGGCGACCGCGGATTACATCGAGGCCCATGGGACAGGCACGCGCCTGGGTGACCCGATGGAAGCTTCGGCTCTACATGATGTGTTCGGCCAGAAGCGCTCTAAGGAGGATCCCTGCTGGATTGGCTCGGTGAAGTCGAACATCGGGCATGCCGAACCGGCGTCGGGTGTCGCGGGCATCATCAAGGCGACTCTTATGCTCAGCAAGGCCGAGATGGCAGCGACCATACTGGCAAGCGAGCCGAATCCGGTCATACCGTGGGAGGAGTGGGGGCTTCGGCTGGTGACCCGACATCGGGCATGGTCTAAGGGAGAGCAGCCGCGCCGGACAGGCGTGTCGGGCTATGGGTATGGTGGCACGATTTGCCATGTAGTCCTGGAAGAGAACCTGCTCGAAACAGCAGAAATATCCCCGAACAGGGGGAGAAAAGGGGGCGCCTGGCGGCAGGAATCAGACGTTCCGACCGTATACCCGCTCTCCTACCGATCTCGTGCGGGTATTTTCGCGTACGCCAAGAAGCTGACGGCCTGGCTCGAGCGCCACCCTGACACTCCGCTGACGGCGGTTGGTGCCACCCTCGCCCTGCGCCGCACCCACCTGGAGCACCGAGCGGTTCTTGTGGCAGCCGGCCGAGCCGAGTTGGTAGCCGGGCTGCGCGACCTGGCTGCGGGCACGGACGGACTTTCGGACGGGGCCTTCGAGGGGAAGGCGATCGGAGAGACGAACAAGGGGACTCTCTGGGTTTTCTCCGGACACGGCTCTCAGTGGGCTGGAATGGCCGCCGAACTTATCCATAGCAGTGTGGAGTTCGCCGCGGCGATCGACGGACTGGAACCCGTCTTCACCGAAGAGCTCGGTTTCTCCCCACGCCAGGCGATCGTAGAGGGTGGTGCTTTCGACAGAGTGGACCGCGCCCAGTCCATGATCTTCGCGGTCCAGCTCGGCCTGGCCGACGTCTGGCGCTCCTATGGTCATCAGCCAGCCGCCGTCGTCGGGCACTCCGTAGGCGAGATTGCTGCGGCGGTAGTCGCCGGAGCCCTCAGCGTCGAAGACGGCGCCAGGCTGAGTGCACGCCGATCTGCCCTACTGCAGCGTGTCGATGGGAAGGGTCGCATGGCGATGGTCGCCCTTCCCTTCGAAGAGGTCGCGGCCCGGGTCGGCGACAACCCGTTGCTCTGCGCTGCGATCGAATCCTCCCCCTCCTCCACCGTGGTGTCTGGTGACCCCGAGGCTGTCGCGGGACTTGTCCAGGATTTGGCTGGCGAAGGTGTACTGACTCAACCGGTCAATTCCAATGTTGCCTTCCACAGCTCCCACATGGATCAACTTATTGGCGACCTCAGGCAGAGCCTGCGCGAACTGACCCCACGAGTTCCCCATACCCGCTTGTACACCACGGCATTGGAGGACGCGCGTACGAAGGCATTGCGAGATGCGGACTACTGGGCGGCCAACCTCCGCGGTCCGGTTCGGCTAGCCAAGGCCATCACAGCTGCCGTCGAAGACGGCTACCTGCGTTTCCTGGAGGTATCCCCGCACCCAGTCGTCGCCCAGTCAATCAGTGAGACTCTCGCCCAGCTCAAGGCAACGGGCGCTCACGTTGGACACTCTCTGCGCAGGAACAAGCCTGAACTGCGCACGCTCCTCGCCAATCTAAGCGCCCTGCATGTCCATGGCGAAAGCCTTGACTGGACCCGGATTTACCCGACGAAGCAACTGGCAGAACTTCCAGTGATCGCCTGGCAGCACCGCCGCCACTGGCTGGACGCACAGTTGCCGGCGGCCGCCGTGCTGGCCCAGGGGCACGACGTGACTGGTCACACCTTGCTCGGACCGCCCCTCGACCTGGCGACGCATTCCCCAATACGGGTGTGGAACACCCGCCTTGATGATGCCAACCGTCCCTTCCCTGGTGGCCATGCGCTGCACGGCACGTCGATCGTCCCGGCCTCCTCCATCATCCATACATTCCTTGAGGCCGTCCCCGGCCACGACGGCAGCAAAGCGCTGTTCGACGTGGCTTTGAAGTTCCCGATCGCACTCGGCACACCGCGTGAAGTCCAGATCGTAGAGGAGGGCCAGACCCTACGCTTGAGCACCCGGACGATTGGGGGCGTACACAATCCACACGACTGGCTCTTGCACACCACTTCCTCGACGATGGGCCAAAGCGCCGCGCCGTTCCCCCCAGGCTTGTTCGCATTCACGGTGTCGCGGGACCTGGAAGCCGTAGACCCGTCCATCGTCATGGGCCGCTTGGATGCCATCGGCGTTGAAGGTATCGCATGGCCATGGTCCGTGAAGGAACTCATGACTGCCGAAGGATCCCTCCGTGCCCGAATCCACGCCCCGGTGGTGCCTGGAGATCAGGTAACCTGGGCCCCGCTGCTGGACGCGGCGCTTGGCGTCGCGCCGGTCATCTTCGGTGGCCCCCCGACTGTCCGTATGCCCGCCCATATCCGCGAAGTGCGCGTGGCCGACGACGCTCCCGAAACCTCCTACGTCGACATCCAGCTGGTCGACCCGGCGACGAACACCGTCGACATAACGATCAGTGATGAGGAAGGGCACCTTCGTGCCTGGCTGCTGGGTGCGCGGTTCGGGGCTCTCCACAACTTCGAGCAGCTCGGAGCCGCGGCGGACAAGGGGCTAGCCGACGCGCATGAGCCCGCCACCACCGGGACGCTCTCCCGGGAAACGTGGCAGTCGATGTCGGGGGATGCCCTCGCCGCACGCGTCACTGAAGAGGTCGTGACATGCCTGGCGCGGGAAATGAAGCTTTCCGCGGAGGAACTGGATCGCCGTCGACCGCTTACTGACCTGGGCCTCGACTCGGTCATGTCCACGATCGTCTTCGCACGCCTAGAGAAGGCATTCGAACTCAGGCTGCCAGTCACCGTCTTGTGGAACTACCCGACGGCGGACGGGCTGGCCGCACACGTGACCCTGCTGCTGAGCCAGCAGGAGGGGACCGGCCCGTAGGGCCTGTCGTCCAACGATCTCGCGTGGTGGACTACGGCAGTGAACTGCTGTAAGTCAACTGGGAGTTCGTCCGTCATTAGCTGTCTGGGTCGGAGCGGGGGCACAACGGGATCGTCGGAGCCTTCCCCGGACGGACACGGCCTGGCTGGACGTGCCAGAGAGGCACGGACCCTGGGCTATCCTGCGCACCCGCTTCTGCCGATGAGACAGGAATGGCATCTTTGGGCGGATGCTCCAGGAAGCCATGCGAGGGAGGCGGGGCCGGTGAGGTCGACCGGCTGGTGTCGATCGACTCCACTGTCCGAGCCCGCCAGCATGGGGCATGGCCGAAAATGGGCTTCTAAAACCGTGTCCTATGTGGTGAGGCGGATGAGTCGTTTGTAGCAGCAGAGGGCGGCGGCGAGGCCGAGGAAGGCCAGGTAGTTGCGGGATTGGCGTTCGTAGCGGTGGTTGAGTCTGCGGTAGCCGGTCAGCCACGACATGGTCCGCTCGATCACCCAACGACGACGCCCTAATCGTTCGCTGGATTCGATGCCTTTGCGGGCGATGCGCACGCCGATGCGTTTACGGCGAAGCCATTTTCGCAGTTCAGGGATGTCGTATGCCTTGTCCGCGTGCAGCTTGCCGGGCTGATAATGCCAGCCGTTGCCGGGGTCGTGTCTCGTGTGGAGACCGGCCACCATGGGTTTCAGTCCCTGGCTGTCGTGGGTGTTGGCGGCGGAGAGGCCGACGACCAGGGGCAGTCCGGCCGCGTCCGACAGGATGTGCATCTTGGAACCGGGCTTGCCCCAGTCCACGGGGCTCGGACCTATGAGTTCGCCCCTTTTTTCGCCCGTACGTGCGCGGAGTCGAGGACCACGCGGGAGAGGTCGAGCAGGCCGCACTCGTGGATGCGGTCGACGACGGCCTCGTGCAACCGACCCCAGAGGCCGGCTCTGGACCAGATCACGAAGCGGCGGTGAGCGGTGGACTTCGAGATCCCGAAGCACGGCGGCAGAGCCCGCCAGGCACAGCCGCTCACCAGCACGTAGACGATCGCCGCGAACAGCGTCTCATCAGGCGTGTCCTGCGTCCCGCCACCCTGCGCACGCACCTTCGACGGCGGGATCAACGGCTTCGCGATCTCCCACAGTCCGTCCGGAACAATCCAACTCCACGTATCCCGCCCCATGTGCAGCTCAACGAGCGATCACCACATAGGACACGGTCTAATACTCCAGTGAGATTTCGTGTCCTGAGCTGCTGGTTGTCGTTGTTCGGGTATGACCGTGATATCTGAAGTCGAAGGCTGGAAGGCTGAGTTGGAGTCGGTTTTCGCTCGTGTGGGTGGTCGGTTCGGGCGGGTGGATCTGCGGTGGCGGATGCGTGACTACGTGCGAGGGCTGCTGGCGCCGGTCGGGCGGAAGAATGGGTGGCAGCTGGCCGAATGGGCCGGCCACCGTGATCCGGCGGGCTTGC
This sequence comes from Streptomyces sp. NPDC059255, assembly GCF_042752355.1. Lineage (NCBI taxonomy): Bacteria > Bacillati > Actinomycetota > Actinomycetes > Kitasatosporales > Streptomycetaceae > Streptomyces > Streptomyces sp. NPDC059255. Next base: position 191 of record NZ_JBHYZP010000048.1, on the reverse strand, counting down.
AGCACCTGTTGAATGGTGCCCGCTGGGACGCCGATGCCGTTCGCGATGACGTGCGGGACTACGTCGCCGAGCGTCTCGGTCCGGGTGGGGTACTGATCATCGATGACACCGGGTGTGCGCCACGAGGCGCTGAGGAATCGAGCGGGAGGGAGAACCCGCCGCTGGTCATCGCAGTGACTGGCTGAAGCTGG
>NZ_JBHYZP010000047.1:53184-68320 GCF_042752355.1 Streptomyces sp. NPDC059255 | reverse complement strand
GTGCTCACCGCGTGCGGTGAGCACCGACCCCTCGGGTGCTTCTCACATGCTCCCGGACGCTCCGCAGGCGCTCCCCCGGTGCCCGACGCTCCCGGCCGTTACCGGGGGTCCGGGCCCTTGGCGACCGGGCGGGCGGGGTCCTCCGACCACTCCGACCACGAGCCCGCGTAGAGTGCCGCGCGGATGCCCGCCAGTTCCAGGGCCAGCACCTGCTGGGCGGCGGAGACGCCGGAGCCGCAGTAGACGCCGACGTCCCGGCCCGTGGCCCCCAGGGCCGCGAAGCGGGCCGCGAGTTCCGGCGCCGGGCGGAAGGTGCCGTTTTCGGCCATGTTCTCCGCGGTGGGAGCCGAGACCGCGCCGGGGATGTGGCCGCCGATCCGGTCGATCGGCTCGACGTCGCCGCGGTAGCGCTCGGCCGCGCGGGCGTCCAGCAGCAGCCCCTCCCGGGCGAGGGCCGCCGCGCCGTCCGCGTCCAGCAGCGGGAGCCCGCCCGGCTCGGGACGGAAGTCGCCCTCCGCCGGGTCCGGGATCTCGGTGGAGAGCGGGCCCGTCCAGCCGGCCAGACCGCCGTCCAGGACCCGGACATCGCCGTGGCCCGTCCAGCGCAGCAGCCACCAGGCGCGGGCCGCCGCCCACCCCAGCCCCCCGTCGTACGTGACCACGGGCGTGTCCGCGCCGACCCCCGCACGGCGCATCGCCGCACCGAAGACCGCCAGGTCGGGCAGCGGATGCCGGCCGCCCGCGCCCGGCGGGCCCGCCAGTTCCGCGTCGAGGTCGACGTATACGGCGCCGGGCAGATGCCCCGCCTCGTACTCCGGCCGTCCCGGCGGCCCGCCGAGTCGGTAGCGGACGTCGAGCAGTACGGGCGGGCGCGGGCCCGCCGACTCGCCGGTGAGTTCGGCTGCGGTGATGATGGCTGTCATGGCGACCATCCTCGCGTACGGCCCCCCACGGCGGGAGCGTCGGCGGACCACGCGATGTAACGGCCTGTGAAACAGCCGGTAAAAGCTGGTGAACGCCGGTAAACAACGAATCGAGATCCCGCCAAGTGCGGCGCGGCCGGGCGGCGCCGCGCGCCGGTGGGTGCGAGCATCGGCACGCCCCGCACGGCCACCACGACGGTCCGAGGAGAGAGTGACGATGACCGAGGCAGCGACCCGGCGCACACCAGGAACACCCTGCTGGGTGAGTCTGATGGTGCACGGACTTGCCGCGACGGAGGAGTTCTACGGAGCGCTGTTCGGCTGGGAGTTCGAGCCCGGGCCGCAGCAGCTGGGACCGTACGTCCGCGGGCTGCTCGACGGCAAGGAGATCGCGGGGATCGGTCAGTTGCCGCCCGACCGGCATCTTCCCATCGCCTGGCTGACGTATCTGGCCACGGACAACGCGGATCTGACGGCCGAGACGATCAGGAGCTGCGGCGGAACGGTCGGCGTCGGCCCGCTGGACGCGGCGGCGGCGGGCCGGATGGCCATCGCCGCCGACCCGGCGGGCGCGGTCTTCGGGATCTGGCAGGCGGCGGCTCACACGGGGACGGCGGTGGCCGGGGCGCACGGCACGCCCGTCTGGAACGAGCTGATCACCCGCGAGACATCCTCGGTCGACACCTTCTACAAGGCGCTGTTCGGCTACGACGTGGAGGCGGTCGTCTCGGCCGACTTCGACTTCCTGACCCTGCGTCTGCGCGGGCGCCCCGTCGCCTCGCTGCACGGGGTGGGCCGGGGGCTCACCCGGGACCGGGGCGCGCACTGGATGACGTACTTCGAGGTGGCGGACACCGACACAGCCGCGCGGCTGGTCACGGAGCTGGGCGGGCAGGTGCTCCAGCAGCCGCGCGAGGGCGCGAACGGACGGCACGCGACGGTCGCGGACCCGGAGGGCGCGGTCTTCACGATCGTACGGTCGGCCGACCGCTGAGACCGGCCGCGGGAGGCGGTGCCGGCGTGATGGCGGCCGCCACCGCCCGTCAGCCCGCCGGGATCGGCAGGACGTCCGGGGAGAGCGTGGCGGCCCGCGCGGTCGCCGCGGTCATCCGGCGCCGGTGGTGGCGCCGGCACAGCACCTCGTAACCGGCCTCGTCGCCGCCCCGGTGGACATCCCCGACGACGACCTGGGCGCCCTCGACCACCATGGCGCCGCCGACCGTCCGCGCGTTGTGCGTGGCGCGCGCGCCGCACCAGCAGAGCGCCTCGACCTGGAGCACCTCGACCCGGTCGGCGAGCTCCACGAGCCGCTGCGAGCCGGGGAAGAGCTTGGAGCGGAAGTCGGTGGTGATGCCGAAGGTGAAGACGTCCAGCTCCAGGTCGTCCACGACCCGGGCGAGCTGGTCGATCTGGGCCGGGGCGAGGAACTGCGCCTCGTCGGCGATGACGTAGTCGCACCGGCCGCCTTGGGAGAGCCGGTCCACGAGGTAGGCGTAGAAGTCGAAGTCGTCCGCGGCCTCGACAGCGTCGGTGACCAGACCGAGCCGGGAGGAGAGCTTGCCCCCGCCGGCCCGGTCGTCACGGGTGAAGATCACGCCCTGGAGCCCGCGCGCCGAGCGGTTGTGCTCGATCTGCAGAGCGAGGGTGCAGCGGTTACCCAACAGTGAGCCCAGGCTCCGCGAGGTCTTCGGCAAGTTGCAGGCCAAGCACGGCGCCGTGCTGGTGGTGGTCGATCAGCCGGCCTAGATCGGGGCTCTGCCGCTGACGGTGGCCCGGGACATGGGCTGCCCGGTCGCCTGTCTGCCCGGCCTGACGTTGCGACGGATCACGGACTTCCATCCCGGAGAGGCCAAGACCGACGCCCGCGACGCCTTCGTCATCGCGGACGCCGCCAGGGTCATGCCCCATACCCTCCGCTCGGTCGACCTTGAGGACGAGACCATCGCCGAGCTGGAGATGATCGTCGGCTTCGATGACGACCTGGCCGGGGAAGCAACCCGGATCAGCAACCGGCTGCGGGGCCTGCTCACGCAGATCCACCCGGTTCTGGAACGAGTCCTGGGCCCGCGAATGCAGCACCCGGCGGTGCTCAAGCTCCTCGACCAGTTCGGCTCCCCGGCTCAGATCCGCAGAGCCGGACGCCGTCGACTCGTGACCTTGATCCGCCCTGAAGCGCCGCGGATGGCCGAACGGCTCATCGAGGACATCTTCACCGCCTTGGACGAACAGACCGTCGTCGTCCCGGGCACCGATGCTGCCGCTCTGATCGTCCCCAGCCTCGCCAACTCGCTCCAAGCGGTGCTTGACCAGCGCAAACTCCTGGCCACCCGGATCGAGGAACTGCTGGAAAACCACCCTCGTCCCGCCGCGGAAACAAACAGCTCGAACGGGCCTTCTTCCTGTCCGCGTTCGCGGCCCTGGCCGACCCGGTCTCCCGGGCCTACCACGACAAGAAGATCGCGCAGGGAAAGCACCACACCCAAGCCCTCCTCCGCCTCGCGAGACGACGAGCCGACGTGCTGTTCGCGATGCTCCCACGACGGCACCTTCTGCAACCCTCAACCCGCCCCATCAGCTTGACCAAACCCATAGGGGCCCCCAACCCACCACCACACACGCAGTTCCTCGTCGAGGCGGCCCCACACCAGGTCGGCCGAACTCTCCACGCGCGTCTCCCGGTCCCCCAGTCAGAGACGTCACATCCCTCATCGTCCACGATGTGGTACCGATCAGTACGCCATATGGGATCCAGTCGCCGCCGCAGCCTCTCCGGGTACAGGTACGGGCCGTACCTGCCTATCGGCAGATACGGCCCGCTGAACTCTCACTCCGCATCTGACAGTTGCATCTGCGTCACAGAAGACGATCTAACGGAACACGTCACCCTGCAGGGGAAAGTCCCGGCAGATTGACGACTCGATACGCGCTCTAGCCCTTCTGGCTCTTCGCCAGAGCCTTCGACGCCTTGATGCGCTTGGGGTCCTCGACGTTCTGCGTCCCGGCGCCCTTGCTCGGAGTGATCTGCCATTCTCTGAGCGTCGCTGCGACCTGCTTGAGTTGCTGCGACTCCGGCGGCACGTCGATGAAGAACATGGATTCCATGGCAGGCTTCATGTCACCGCCCCACTTCACCACACCTCCGAGTTCCGCGAGGATGTCCCGGATCGCCGTGACCTGGTACGGGAAAAAGTTCCCCGTGACTCCCAGCGGGTAGATTTCCGGATACAGCGCCAGTGCGGTTCCTGACAGGTGGTTGGACTCGAAGTCCGCTCTGACCTCGCGATCGGCGCGATACCCTACGATCTCGCCGCGCTCGCTCTCCAGCCGGGCGACGTCGTAGTGGAAGCGCTGTGCCAGGTAGGCCAGGACCGTTGCGGTGTCTCCTTCGCGCAGGACGACGGTCAGCCCGGTTCCCTGAATGTCGCAGGTGCCGGTGACCGAAGAGCGGGCGTTCGGGATGCTCCAGCCGTTCGCCGAGGTCGATCTACGCCACGTGGTGTCCGCGGCGACGGCGGTGGCGGGAGCGAGCAGTGCGCCTCCGCCGGAGACCAGTGCGGCTCCGGCAGCGACGCCGGTGAGCTGCTTGAGTATGACGCGACGTGAGAATTCGATGGTCATGAGGCCCCTTCGGGAATGTGTCGTGCCCGCCGGTGCAGGAACACGGCGGCACAGATCAGGACGACGGCAAGACCAGCCGGCACGTAGACGAACAGGTTGATCGACATGGAAACGTGTTCCACCGTCGAGCCGTCGGAATAGATGCAGGCGTTGCGGAGGGGCCAGTAGTCCTGCTGCAGGCTCGCCAACTGAGCTCCGGACGCGTTCCTGTCCTCGCACAGCTCCGGGAACGGACCCCCCAGGGTGACGGTGAACCAGCCGTAGCAGTACACGGCCGTGGCCGAGAAACCGAGGATCAGAGCGAGAATCGCGCAGATCTTGGACAGCGAACGGGGTGGATTCCTCAGCATGAGAACGATCGCCAGGATGCACGCCGGCACAGCCACCACGCTCACGAGCAGGAGCAGGCCCATCAAAGGAGTCGGCATTGTGTTCCCTCCTCCTGATCCGGTTTCGTGGACACACAGTGCCGCATGGTTCTTCCTGCCTCCCGCGCCAAGCGTTTCCCCAGGGCCGGGCAAGTTACCCAACCTGCTGATTTCGACGGGCACGGGCGTCCGGCGTCATCCTGGGTGCGATGAAGAATGCGCATACCCTAGCGAAAGTTCACTTCCTCGAGAATCTGGCCAACGGGTACAGCCCGCCGGCCGAGACACCTGCTTCAGCGGGTCACTTCCTGGCCGATGAGACGCTGCAGAACTTCGGCGAATCCCCGGTAGAACTCGTCCATCACGGAGTCGGACTCGTTCCAGGGCTCCTTGAACAGCGGACAGTTCCTCTGGATCAACAGCGCACGCGTTTTTGACAGCAGAGTGTCGTCGATCTGGTCCTCGAGAAACGCCTTCGCCGTCTTCGTGACGCCGTCGGTGGTGGTGCCGAACCTGGCCGCCTTGAAGTCACTGAAACGCGTCAGGTGTCCCCCACCAAGCAGAATTTTCCTGAGTTCGGTGACGATGTCCGTGCCGCCGGCCTTCAACTGGGTCGCGACCGTGAACCCGTCGATGTCCTCGATCAGGTCGCTGAGCGAGAACGTGGACGCCACGTCGGGCCTGGCCAGTGTCTTGCGACAGAAGTCCAGCGGGGATGCGTTGTCCGAACGGCTCCATTCGCCGTAGAACGTGAGCAGGTCACCACCCCAACTGGCGAGCTCGGCACGATTCGCCTTGCCGACTCCGGCGTTCCCCTTGAGGAAATAGCCTGCGGCACTGGCGATCAGGTGGTCCGGGCTGATGGTGACACCCATCGACGGGTCGCTGTATGCCTGCTCCCTCGCGCGGCCGAGCCCCCGGTCGACAGCGAATTGGATGAACGCGTTGTCCACATCACCGAACAGCGCTCCCCAGCGGGAGTCGGTGTACTTGTCCCAGCGCATGAACTGCAGGGACAGTTCGTTCGCGTTACCCTTTCCGTACTCGACGGCAGCGTCGTACACTTTCTGGACATATGCGATGAACGCATCGACCGATGCACTTCCCGGCTGATTGACCGAGTTTTGACCGAAGTCCGAGCCGGGGCGGTGTGTCACCCGGTCCAGCGCGAAGGTGTCCGAACCAGCGGAGAAGTCGAACTCCTTGATCTGGTTGAACGTCCAGTTCTGCGGGAGGGGGAATCCGAGGTTGCCGGAGAATCCGTAGGACATGCCCGAGACGTACGCGTACGGCACATACGCGCCTCCGGACACGCTTGCGCACACGTTCCGCGAACCATACACGCCGGTGATGTACTTGCTGCCGTTACTCTTCAGGGCGTCGTTCACGCCGGTGAAATAGTCGACGATCTTGTCCATCTCCGCTTGCGTGGCGTCGTAGTCGACCGCGAAGTAGATCACCGTGCTCCGGTTGAATCCGTAGCCTTCAGCCCGTTCGTGCGCCTTGCGCCCGTGCAAGTAGCCGTTGGGGTATGAGAAGTCCGCGAGCTTCCGCGCATCGTACTGCCACAGCGGGATGACGTTCAGACCGGCAGAGAATATGGCGTCCAGCTCTCCGGGCTGTATCTCCTTGTTCAGAGTGCCCTCGGCCGGCTCGTCGAGATAGCGGCCTACCGCGCGGTAGCCAGCAGCGTGGAGCGCCTTCGCCCGGGAGGAGGTGATGGTGAAGCGGGTGTCACAACAGTTGGCCGCCCTGTCGGGGTTTCCGTAGGAAACCAGCAACTGCGCCCAGGTGTCGAAGTCGGCCTTACCTGTCACGCTGATCGCGGAGAAGCTCTGGAACTTCCTCACCCAGCTCTCGAGCTTCGGGCCGAACTCGTAGCTGAAGCTGGCAATGTCGCCACTCGTGTTCGACGGACCGTTCGCCACACAGGCCGCGGAGAACAGCTGCACCCATTTACCGGAGTCACCTTCGGTGAGTGTATGGGCCCGCAGGCTTGCTTCCGTGGCGGGACCGAAGACGCCATTGGCCGAGTCCTCCGGAATTCCCGACTCGTACTGGATCCCCTTCATCAGGGCCTGCTGCACGTCGCGGGAGAAGAACCCGTCGCACGGGCCGATGAAGAAGGTTGACTTCTTCCAGTAGAGGGAATTGAGCCACTGCTGCATGAGGCGGATCTGCTCCAGCCCGCCGGACAGGAAGATGTAGGCATCCATGGTGAGCAAGGCCTTGAAGACCTTGGCCGGCAGAGCATTATCGATCTCTTCCGCCGAAATCCCGATGTCGTACATCATCGTCTTGAATCCCGACAGAGTGGAGTTCGACATCTCCCCGTCGATGGCCCCGGCGTGGTAACCCTTACAGAAAAGGCCACACTGGATGATCTTGACTATGTTCTTGTTCGACTCACCGACCTTGATGGGCCCCCTGGCCGTCAACGTCGACAACGTGGTGGGACCGAAGGCGTTGGAGAGAGCCGTGATCCCGAGTTCGTGCTGCAACGCACGAGTCAGGGAGTACATGGTGTTCCATCCGGTCTTCCCGTCCTCTGTCACGGCGTTGTAGCCGGCGACACTCCTGTACGTCGCATTGACCCACTTTTGGGCCTGCAGAACCATTTCGTCAGCCATGGCGGAAATCCGTTCCTTCGACTCTTCGACACGTGCGGGGAATTGGCGAGCTCGAACCGGTCACAACGAACGAGTGGGCAGCCTTCACGGCGGCGCGTCGGACCGGATGAAGCGAACAGTGCAAGGTGACCCCGGCATGCGCGATCGAGACCGGGTTGTCCGGGGTGGCGTCCTCGAAGGATCTGCCGCGCAGCGGCATTCCCGCGAGAGTGAACAAATCCCTTTCCGGCTTACCGAATCCCACCGGCACCCATCCGGACAGTCCGCATCGACATGCGCTCCTGCTTCTCCGGGGTTGCCGCGTAAGGCCGTCGCATACCTGATGACCCATAACATCAGGTATTTCGCTGTATCGACATCCGTTCGGCATACGTGGAGTCGTCAGGTATACGCCGGCACAAGCCGCATAACCCGCGTCCAGGATTCAAGGGCGCAAGGGTTCCCGAACTCGCCACCCTCGCGGCATGTAACCCGACTGCCACCTATCCGTGCAGCAGTCTCTCGCCAGATCGATCAGCAGTCATCAGTTGCAGGCACCTACGGTGAGGTAGTTGTCGACCCTCACCGTGCTTCCAACCTTCATGTAGGAGTACGCCCGGCCGCAGTAGCCCTTGCTCTGATAGACGGGCCCGGCGTAGGAGCTGTACGTGCCGAAGTCCTGGACGTCGGGGATGGAGGTGTAGTTGGTCGACAGACGGATGCCCATGGAGTGCGCGACGCCGGTGTCGTTGAAGAACACAGCACAGATCGGCTTGTCGTAGTAACTGTCACCTGTTGTCTTGCCGTTGGTCCAGGTGTAGGTGGTGCCGTAGGTGCCGTAACGGGCGGCCCCGACAGAAATGGTGTAGCCAGATCCGCATACGTTGGCAGCAGCCGCAGCGACCTCCGGGGTGGCCGCGATGATCCGCTTGGCTTCGTCTGTCGCCTGCTTGTCGACCTTGACACCCTTGACGTGCATGGTCTCGATCGGCGTGTTGCCCTTCGGCTCGGCCTGGTCGGCCGCCGACGCAGCAGGTGCGGTCATCGTCACCGAGAGCAGGGCGGCACATATGCTCGCAAAACGCACAACAGTCTTCACTTTTCCCCCATAAAGTGACAGTCAGGTAGCCCCGACATGCAGAGAGTATCGCATCGAACACATAAGCGAGCAGGTTTTTGATCTCGCTGCCCGATCGAGGGTCGGCACAGGAAGAGAGCGACCGTTCGGCAACCGTGGCGGCGGTGCCGGCCGGGCCGATGACATCGGTGGGCGAGTCGGTCCGTTCCGGACGGTTTCGTTCAACGGATTCAGTTGACAGAAGGTCGTCGAGAGGATCTTCACCGCATACCAGGAAATCAAGGACAGCATCCTGCTCGGAGGTTCCGGCGAAGCCGTCACAGGGAAAGGAATTGAGTTGCTTGCGGAGCTTCTCCTGGTCGCCTTGGGCGACCGCGATGCAGTGGGCTTCACGGCCGAAACGGGAGTCGGCGTGATTGCGCTTGGTGTGCATCGCGTTGGTGGTGACAATCACCCCGGCCAGATCGGCCACGGTGTTCAGCAGCGGCTGGAAGCAGGTGATCCGGGTGCAGGCGGAGACCGAGAGGCTCTGCAGACCACCGCAACCAGGCCGACTCGGCCGACAACCTCAGCCGGAGGCCACCGGCAGGACGTCCGGTGAGAGCGCGCCGGCGCGGACAGAGCCGGCCGTCATACGGCGACGATGGTGTCGTCGGCACAACACCTCGTAGCCGACCTCCGCAGCGGGGCTGCTCACGTCACCGACAACAACCTGCTCACCTTCCACCACCATCTTGCCGTCCACCGTGCGGGCATTGTGCGTAGCACGCGCCCCGCACCAGCACATCGCCTCCACCTGCAGCGTCTCAAGGCGGTCCGCCAGCTCGATCAGCCGCCGCGAGCCAGGGAAGAGCTTCGTGCGGAAGTCGGTGGTGATACCGAAGGAGAAGACATCCAGGCCCAAGTCATCCACGACTCGCGCCAATTGATCGATCTGTACTGGCTCCAGGAACTGTGCCTCGTCCACGATCAAGTAGTCGACCCTGCCGCCCTGCGAGACCCGGTCGACGACGTAGGCATACAGATCCATGCCCTGCACGGCCTCGACCGCCTCGGTCACCAGCCCGAGCCGTGAAGAGAGCTTTCCCTCCCCCGCACGGTCATCCCGAGTGAAGTTCAGACCCTGCAACCCCCTCGCCGACCGGTTGTGCGCAATCTGCAGCGCGAGGGTGCTCTTTCCGCAGTCCATCGTTCCGGAGAAGAACACCAGCTCTGGCATGAGGGGGTGACGGCCTTTCGGGTCTTCGGCTGCCGGGGGCGGCGGGGGCCGCGCCGCGGTCGATGGGCATCGTACGGGCGTACGAGCGGTTACGAGCGTACTTCGAGGAGCGGGACCAGTTGCTCGACGGGGGTCATCGAGCCGTGCATCCCCACCATCGCCGACTCGTGCGGCTCCTGGACGGAGGCGGTGATCACCACGTCGTCGTGGGCCGCGGCGACGACATCGCCGATCCGGTCGTACACCCGCTCGTCCATCGCGCCCGGCGGCCCGAACCACCCCTCCGCGACCGCCTCGTCGCGGCTCGCCACCCAGAACCGCTCGCCGAGGACCTCGCGCCAGACGGTGAGGACATCGGCGGCGGCGCCCGGGACGGCGTAGACATGGCGGGCCCGGCCCTCGCCGCCCAGCAGGGCGACCCCGGCGCTCAGCTCCCAGTCCTCGTCGAAGTCGATGCGCGACTCCTCGTCGAAGGGGATGTCGATCATGCCGTGGTCGGCGGTGACGTAGAGCGCGGTACGGGGCGGGAGCTGTTCGGCGAGGCGCTGGACGAGCCGGTCGACGTACATCAACTGGCCGCGCCAGGCGTCGGAGTCGACCCCGAAGCGGTGACCCTTGCCGTCGACCTCGCTGTAGTACGTGTAGACCAGCGACCGGTCACCCGCGGCAAGTTGTTCGGCGGCCAGGTCCATCCGGTCCTCGCCGGAGAGCCGGCCGAAGAAGGAGCCGCCGCTCAGCGCGACCTTGGTGAGCGGGGTGTGCTGGAAGGTCGGGGAGGAGACCTGCGCGGTGTGCACGCCCGCCGCCTCGGCCCGGGCGAAGACGGTGGGGTACGGCTGCCAGACGTGCGGCGCGGTCCACGGCTTCCAGCGGAGCTGGTTCATCAGCGCTCCGGTCGCCGGATCGCGGACGGTGTACCCGGGCAGGCCGTGCGCGGAGGGCGGCAGCCCCGTGCCGACGGAGGCGAGGGAGGTCGCGGTGGTGGCGGGGAAGCCGGTGGTGAGGGGACGCCCGGTGGAGCCGCGCGAGGTGGCGAGCAGCGATGTCATGTACGGCGCTTCGTCCGGGTGCGCCCTGAGCTGCTCCCAGCCGAGGCCGTCGATCAGAAAGACGCAGTTCCGGTCCGCGGGGGTCAGTTCCGGGATGGTAGCGGTCAGATCCGGTACGCCCTGGCCCGCGGCGAGTGTGGGCAGCAGATCCGCGAGCGAGCCGCTGCCGTACTGCGGCAGCGGCGCGCTGGAGAGGGCGAGCGGGACGGGGTCCTGCCAGAGGGACTCGGCGGCCATCAGCGGCCGGTCGCCGCGGTGGCCGCCGTGGCCGCGGTGGCTTCGGAGAGTGCCTGCGCGAACGCGAGCGTCTGCCGCACGGTGTCCGGGCCGTCGCCCGCGTCGCTGACCCGCAGGCTCAGGTCGTCGGCGGTGGAGCTGCCCGTGTAGCCGTGGTCCGCCTCGCAGTTGGGGTCGCCGCAGGCGGCCGGCTCCAGGTCGATACGGGAGACGGCGCCCCAGCCGATGGTGAGGACGACCTCGCGCGGCAGGGTGCCGGGCTTGTACGACTCCGGGTTGGCGACGACGCGGCTGACCACGACGGAGGAGATGCGGTCGATCCGGACCGACTCGGTGGAGGTGGTGGCGTACGGCGTCGGGGAGCTGGAGTCGGCGGCCTGCTCGTCGGTGTGGCTGACGATGAAGCGGTGGGCGGTCAGCACGAGGACGGTGACATGCCGCCGTACCTCGTTGGCGTCGAAGGTGGTCTCCTGGTGCACCAGGTACGACGAGATCGGCTCGCCACCGACAGCGGCCTCCACCGCCTCGGCCACGAGAGCCGGGTAGTAGCCGCTGCGCTCGATCGCCGTGCGCAGCCCCTGGGTCGTCGTACCGGTCTTCGCCATGAGCTCATCCTACGGGGGCCGGATGGCTGCCGGAGACGCCCTGTCCCGGCGGAAACCGCTGAGCAGGGGCCGATGAGGCGGAGATCTGTACTAGTAGTGGCTGGGGAGTGTGCGTGGACCGAGATCGTCGCGGGCGGGCGGCGTCGCGAGGCGGACGGTGGCGCCGAGCACGGAGAGTCCGTGGGTGGCGACGACGACGGGTTCCAGGGTGACGGAGACGACCTCGGGGTGGTCGTCGACGAGCCGGGAGACCCGTAGCAGCAGCTCCTCCAGGGCGGGGGTGTCGACGGGGGCCGAGCCGCGCCAGCCGAAGAGGAGGGGTGCTGTCCGGATCGACCGGATCAGTTCGGCGGCGTCGCGGTCGGTGACGGGCACCAGCCGGTGGGCGAGGTCGCCGAGGAGTTCGGAGGGGGCGCCGGCCAGCCCGAAGGAGAGCACGGAGCCCGCGGCGGCGTCGATGGCGGCCCGTACGACGGTGTCCACGCCGCGGGGTGCCATGGCCTGGACGACGGGCCGCAGCTCGACGGCGGTGCCGAGCCGCTCGGTCAGCTCGCGGTGGGCGAGCCGCAGTTGTGCCTCGTCGGCGAGGTCGAGCCGTACGCCGCCGAGGTCGGCGCGGTGGCGCAGATGCGGGGCGGTCGTCTTCAGGGCGACGGGGTAGCCGAGCCGCGCGGCGGCGGCGACGGCCTCGTCGGGCCCCGGCGCGGGCAGGGCGGGCCGTACGGGGATGCCGTACAGGGCGAGGAGTTCGTGGGCGTCGCCGGGGGCCGGGGAGAGGCGGCGGGTGTCGGGGGCGGCGCCGAGGAGCCTGCCGATGAGCGCGGCGGCCCCGCTCTCGTCGATGGTGTCGTCCAGGAACTCGGGAACCTTCCCGGGTTCGGCCGCCTGGCGCCGCCACCGCGCGTACCGTACGGCCTCGGCCAGCGCCCGGACGGCGCGCTCGGCGGCGGGGTAGGCGGGGATGCGCACGGCGGCGGGCGCGGGGGTGCCCGGGGCGCCGGACGGGTGCGGCTCCGGGGACGTCGGTGCCGGGAGCGGTGTCGCCGGCGGCGAGGGGCGGCCCGGGCCGCTGTGCGTCGCCGTCGAGAGGGCCTCCGCCAGTCCGCCGATCTCCACGTGGACCACCGTGACCGGCTTCGCCGGGGCCGTCGCCGCCGCCGTCCTGAGCGCCGTGCCGAGCGCGCCGCCGTCGGCGGGGTCCGTCGTGCCCGTCTCCCCCACCCGCGGGATCGCGGTCACCACGACGGCGTCGCAGCCGGGGTCCGCGAGGGCCGCCGTGAGCGCCGTACGGAAGTCGTCGGGCGCCGCGGAGGTGGTGAGGTCCTGGGGCGGCAGGGGGCGCAGCCCCTCCGTGAGGCAGGCGTCGTACGTGAGGAGGCCGAGCGACTCGGAGTTGCCGAGGATCGCGACGCGCGGGCCCGCGGGCAGCGGCTGGGAGGCGAGCAGCAGCCCCGCGTCGACGAGTTCGGTGACCGTGTCGACGCGGATCACCCCGGCCTGCCGCAGCAGCGCCGAGACGGTGGCGTCCGGGATGCGGGTCACCGGGACGGTGTGCCCCGGCGGCGCGCTGCCGCTGTGGCGGGCGCCCTTCACGACGACGACCGGCTTCACCGCCGCCGTGCGCCGGGCGAGCCGGGTGAACTTGCGCGGGTTGCCGATCGATTCGAGGTAGAGGAGCGCCACGTCGGTGTCCGGGTCCTCGAACCAGTACTGGAGGATGTCGTTGCCCGAGACGTCCGCGCGGTTGCCCGCCGAGATGAAGGACGACAGCCCCGCACCGCGCCGGTGCAGCCCGGCGAGGAGCGCGATGCCGATCGCGCCGGACTGGGTGAACAGGCCGATCCGGCCGCGCGCGGGCGGCTGCGGCGCGAGGGAGGCGTTCAGCCGTACCGCGTCGGCGGTGTTGATGATCCCGAAGGCGTTGGGGCCGATGATGCGCATGCCGTACGAGCGGGCCAGCCGGACCAGTGCGCGCTGGCGCTCGCGGCCCTCGGCGCCGCTCTCCGCGTACCCGGCGGAGAGGACCACCAGGCCCTGGACACCGGAGCGGCCGCAGTCCTCGACCGCTTCGGGCACCCGCTCGGCGGGGACGGCGAGGACGGCGAGGTCGACGGGTTCACCGATTCGGGTGACCGAGCGTACGGCGGGGACGCCGTCGAGCCTCTCCGTGGACTCGGGGAACGCGCTGTTCACCGCGTACAGCCGACCCGTGAACCCGGCGTCGCGCAGATTGCGGAGCACGGTGCGGCCGACGCCTCCGGGGGCGCGGCCGGTCCCGACGACGGCGACCGAGCCGGGGGTCAGCAGGCGCTGCACGGAGCGGGCCTCGGCGCGCTGCTCACGGCCCCGCTGGACGGCCAGGGACTCGGCGGTGGGTTCGAGGTCGAGGGTGAGCCGTACGGAGCCGTCCTCGAAGCTGCGCCGCTGGGTGTACCCGGCATCCCGGAACACCTTGATCATCTTGCTGTTGGCGGGCAGCACCTCGGCGGCGAACCGGCGGATGCCCCGCTCGCGGGCGACGGCGCCGATGTGCTCCAGGAGGGCGGAGGCGACGCCGCGGCCCTGGTGCGCGTCCTGGACGAGGAAGGCGACCTCGGCCTCGTCGGCGGGGGCGGAGGCGGGCAGTCCGCGCTCGTCGGTGCGGTCGTACCGTACGGTCGCGATGAACTCGCCGCCCACGGTCGCGGCGAGCCCCACCCGGTCCACGTAGTCGTGGTGCGTGAAGCGGTGGACGTCGCGGTCGGAGAGGCGCGGGTAGGGGGCGAAGAAGCGGTAGTACTTGGACTCGTCGGAAACCTGTTCGTAGAAGCTGACCAGCCGCTCCGCGTCCTCCGTGGTGATGGGCCGGATCCGGGCGGTGGCGCCGTCGCGCAGCACCACGTCCGCCTCCCAGTGCCCTGGATACGCGTGGTCCCGCGGGTGCTCCATGTCCAAAGCCTACGGCGCGGTCGGTGCCCGTGACCGGTGATCGGGGGTGACGGGGATCGGTTCCGCGCCCCATGAGACTCTTGGTCCAGACATCTGTTTTGAGACTTTTTGCGACTTGAAGGGCAACACCATGGCTGAGCGCCGCGTCAATGTCGGCTGGGCCGAGGGGCTGCACGCCCGTCCCGCCTCCATCTTCGTCCGCGCCGCCACGGCCGCCGGCGTCCCCGTGACCATCGCGAAGGCCGACGGCAGCCCCGTCAACGCCGCGTCGATGCTCGCGGTGCTCGGACTGGGCGCGCAGGGCGGCGAGGAGATCGTGCTCTCCTCCGACGCCGAGGGCGCGGACGCCGCCCTGGACCGGCTGGCGAAGCTGGTCGCCGAGGGGCTCGACGAGCTTCCCGAGACGGTCTGATCCCGGAGCGTATTTCCACGACGGAGCGGTGGGGGGGCGGGGTAGGGGGGGCCCCCCGGCCGGGTGTGGGGGGGGGTTTGGGGGGGGGTA
>NZ_JBHYZP010000047.1:30687-53174 GCF_042752355.1 Streptomyces sp. NPDC059255 | reverse complement strand
TTTTTTTTGACCCCTCGGGTGGGTGGGGCCGCCTATTCGGCCGCCCCACCGCTCCGTCTTTTGGTCCGTCTTTCGGTGCAGTCTTTCGGCGCCACATATTTCGGTGCGGCGTCTTTTCGTACGGGCGGCTGCGCGCGGGCAGCAGAAAATAGGCCGCACCTATTTCTTTCTCTTTGTATACGGCGCGATTGTTAATGCCGTGCGCTCGCGATGTTTACGGCATGTTGCGAAGCCCTCACCTTTTCCCGGTCGCGCCCCCGGTCGGGACGGCGCAGCCGGTGCACCACCACGGTGCGCTCCGTGTGCAGGGTGGTGAGCGCCCGCGCGCGTTCGCCGTCGCCGCGCGCCACCGCGTCCACGATCGCGCCGTGCTCCGCCCAGGACTCCACCGGGTGACTGGGCTGCTCGACCACGTACATCCAGGCGATCTTGTGGCGCAGCTGGGTGAGCAGCGAGGTGAGCGCGGGGCTGCCGGACGCCTGGGCGAGCGTCTCGTGGAACCAGGCGCCCAGCGCGCGCAGATCCTCGCCCTGGCCCCTGCGGGCCCGCTCCTGGCCCAGTCTGACCAGGCCGCGGAGGACCTTGAGGTGGGCCTCCGTGCGGCGCTGGGCGGCGCGCGCCGCTCCCAGCGGCTCCAGCAGCAGCCGTACCTCCAGCAGGTCCGCGGCCTCCTGCTCCGTGGGTTCGGCCACACACGCGCCGACATGGCGGCGCGTGGTCACGAAGCCTTCCGACTCCAGCGTGCGCAGCGCCTCGCGCACCGGGACGCGGGAGACGCCGTAGCGCCGCGCGAGCTGCTCCTCGGTGAGCCGGCTGCCCCGCTCGAACAGTCCGGAGACGATGTCGTCGCGAATAGCCGTGCATACCGAATGCGCCGGAATGCGCATGTCCGAACCTCCGCCTTAATCCGCGCGAAACGCTGCCGATTGACGCCTGTTCCGTGACTCTATTGCAACCAACGCGAATTTCCGATGGGTGCCCGGAATCCATGGATATCTTTTGGCCAGCGCGGAGGCGGAGAGCCGCACGCGGGAGGGACCGGGAGCGACGGAGGGACGTGTGCGGACGGGCCCGGAGAGGTACGCGAGAGGGGGGACGGAAAGCGGTCAGACCCCGACGCCGTGCGCGCGCAGGTAGGCGACCGGGTCCATGTCGGAGCCGTAGTCGGCGCTCGTCCTGGCCTCGAAGTGGAGGTGCGGCCCCGTGACGTTGCCGGTGGCGCCCGAGAGCCCGATCCGCTCGCCCGCGGCGACGCTCTGGCCGACGGAGACGCCGATCGAGGAGAGGTGGCCGTACTGGGTGTAGGTGCCGTCCGCCATCCTGAGGACGATGTTGTTGCCGTACGAGCCGCCCCAGCCGGCCTCGACGACGGTGCCCGTGCCGACCGCCACGAC
Source organism: Streptomyces sp. NPDC059255 (assembly GCF_042752355.1). Classification (NCBI taxonomy): domain Bacteria; kingdom Bacillati; phylum Actinomycetota; class Actinomycetes; order Kitasatosporales; family Streptomycetaceae; genus Streptomyces; species Streptomyces sp. NPDC059255. Next base: position 51,780 of record NZ_JBHYZP010000047.1, on the reverse strand, counting down.
CGGCGTGCCGGACGCGGCGCGGAAGTCGACGCCCGAGTGGCTGCCGGAGGACCAGAGGGAGCCGCCGGTGTGGTAACCGGTGGTGACGTAGGAGCCGGCGACGGGGAGCTGGAAGGTGTTCAGCCGCTTGCGCTCCTCGGCCCGTGCGGCACGCTCCCGCTCCTCGCGCAGCTCCTTCGCGCGGGCCTCCGCCTTGCGCTCCGCCTCGGCCTTGGCGGCGGCGCGCGCCTTGGCCTCGGCCTTCAGCCGCTCGGCCTTCTCGGCTGCGTGGCGCTGGGCCTCGGCCTGGTCGTCGACCGCGCCGGCGACGGCGTCGCCGATGGCGATGACCTGGGTCAGGCCGGTCTCCGAGACCGCCTCGGCGCCGGTGCCCGCGGCGAGGGCCGGGGAGGCGAGGGAGCCGATGACGCCGGTCGCGGTCAGCGTCGCGAACCCGGCGGCGCTCGCGCCCTTGCAGGTGATGCGGTTCGGGGCGCGGTGCTTCCCGGTGGCACGGGTGAACGCCATGGAGTGGCTGGTCCTTTCCTTCCCTCTCGCCTACCGGGTTAGCTGACGGGTTCGGAGCAGGAAGGTCTCCTACGGACCCCTCCGCGCGCGGTGTGCCCGCGAAGGCCGTCCGATTCACCCCAGGGACGTGGGTCCCCGGCTCCCCCGCTGCACCGGCTGCGGCACAGCATCTGACGGGGACTCGGCGATGGCTGCCCGGTGCCACGGATGCGGCGCAACGGCGAACAGCCGGACCGACGCTAAGCGGCCCGTCTTTCAATAACCAAACAGACAAGGTTTTTTGTAGCGCACACCACAGGGCAGACAGGCATTCTCTCCATCAAAGCGGACATAAAGCAGAACCCCGGCGACCTCGGTCGCCGGGGTTCCTTCACAAGACGAATCAGCCTGTGACAACCGTCACTTCACCGATTCCCAGAGCCTCGACCGGCTCCTTGATCTGCGCCGCGTCGCCGACCAGAACGGTGACGAGCCGGTCCACCGGGAAGGCGTTGACGACGGCGGCCGTCGCCTCGACCGTGCCCGTCTCGGCCAGCCGGGCGTAGAGCTGTGCCTGGAAGTCGTCCGGAAGGTGCTGCTCGACCTGGTCGGCGAGCGTGCCGGCGACGGAGGCGGCCGTCTCGTACTTGAGCGGCGCGACGCCCACCAGGTTCTGCACGGCCACGTCTCGTTCGGCGTCCGTGAGCCCCTCGGCGGCGAGGGTGCGCAGCACCGTCCAGAGGTCGTCGAGCGCCGGTCCTGTGGACGCGGTGTCCACGGAGCCGCTGATGGCGAGCATCGCGGCGCCCGTCGCCCCGTCCGGGGAGGACGGCGCCGAGGAGCGCAGCACCTGGCCGAAGGCGCGTACGCCGTAGGTGTAGCCCTTCTCCTCGCGCAGGACGCGGTCGAGCCGGGAGGTGAGCGTGCCGCCCAGGCAGTACGTGCCGAGCACCTGCGCGGGCCAGACACGGTCGTGCCGGTCGGCACCGATCCGGCCGATCAGGAGCTGCGTCTGGACGGCGCCGGGGCGGTCCACGATGACCACGCGGCCGGTGTCGTCGGCGGTGATCGCCGGTACGGGCCGGGGCGCCGCCGTGTCGCCCGTCCAGGCGCCGAGGGTGTCCGCGAGGATCCCGTCCAGGTCGACGCCCGCGAGGTCGCCGACGACGACCGCGGTGGCCGTGGCGGGGCGTACGTGCGCCTCGTAGAAGGCGCGGACGCCCGCGGCGTCGATGCGTGCCACGGTCTCCTCGGTGCCCTGGCGCGGCCGGGACATGCGCAGCGCGGCCGGGAACAGCTCCTTGGAGAGCTGCTTGGCGGCACGCCGGCCCGGGTTGGCGGTCTCGTGCGGGATCTCGTCGAGCCGGTTCCGTACGAGCCGTTCGACCTCGCTGTCGGCGAAGGCGGGGGCGCGCAGCGCCTCGGCGAGCAGACCGAGCGCCTTGAGCAGCCGGGAGACGGGGACCTCCAGGGAGACCCGCAGGCCCGGGTGGTCCGCGTGCGCGTCGAGGGTGGCGCCGCAGCGCTCCAGCTCGGCGGCGAACTCCTCGGCGCTGTGCTTGTCGGTGCCCTCGGAGAGCGCCCGCGCCATGATCGTGGCGATGCCGTCGAGTCCTTCGGGCTCGGCGTCCAGCGGGGCGTCGAGATTGATCTCGACGGCCACCACCTGCTGTCCCGGGCGGTCGCAGCGCAGCACCGTCAGCCCGTTGTCGAGCATGGCGCGCCCGGGGGCCGGGAAGGCCCAGGGCTTGGCCTCGCCCGCGGTCGGCCGCGGGTGGAACTCCATGGTCACGGCAGCGTCGGTCACTGGTCCGTCCCCTCGTGCTCGTCGGTCTCGGCGGTGTCGGCGGCGTCCGCCACGTCGTCGGGGGTGACCGGTTCGTACACCAGCACCGCCCGGTTGTCGGGGCGCAGTCGCGCCGCGGCGACGTCCCTGACCTCGTCCGCGGTGATGTCCAGGACGCGGTCGACGGCGCTCAGCGCGAGCTGGGGGTCGCCGAACAGGACGGCGAACCGGCACAGTTCGTCGGCGCGGCCCGCGACCGTGCCGAGCCGGTCCAGCCATTCGCGTTCGAGCTGGGCCTGGGCCCGCTCCATCTCCTCGGCGGTGGGGCCCTCGGCGGCGAACCGGGCCAGCTCCTCGTCGACGGCGGTCTCGATCTCCGGGACCTCGACGCCGCCGGACGTCTTCACGTCCAGCCAGCCGAGCGAGGGGGCGCCCGCCAGCCGCAGCAGCCCGAAGCCCGCGGCGACGGCGGTCTGGTCGCGCCGTACCAGCCGGTTGTGGAGGCGGGAGGACTCGCCGCCGCCGAGGACTGTGAGCGCCAGGTCGGCGGCGTCGCACGCGCGGTCGCCGTCGTGCGGCAGCCGGTAGGCGGCCATCAGCGCGCGGGCCGGGACCTCCTCCAGGATCTCCTCGCGCAGCTGCTCGCCGATGGTGTCGGGGAGGGTGCCGTCGCGCGGCGGCTGCTTGCCGTCGTGGGAGGGGATGGAGCCGAAGTACTTCTCGATCCAGGCGAGGGTGCGCTCGGGGTCGATGTCGCCGACGACGGAGAGCACCGCGTTGTTCGGCGCGTAGTTCGTACGGAAGAACGCGCGGGCGTCCTCCAGGGTGGCCGCGTCCAGGTCGGCCATCGAGCCGATCGGCGTGTGGTGGTACGGGTGGCCCTCGGGGTAGGAGAGCGCGGTCAGTCGTTCGAAGGCCGTACCGTATGGCACATTGTCGTACCGCTGGCGGCGCTCGTTCTTGACGACGTCCCGCTGGTTCTCCATGGACTCCTCGTCGAGCGCGGCGAGCAAGGAGCCCATCCGGTCGGCTTCCAGCCAGAGCGCCAGTTCGAGCTGGTGGGCGGGCATGGTCTCGAAGTAGTTGGTGCGCTCGAAGCTGGTGGTGCCGTTGAGGGAACCGCCGGCCCCCTGCACCAGCTCGAAGTGGCCGTTCCCGGACACCTGCGCCGAGCCCTGGAACATCAGGTGCTCGAAAAGGTGGGCAAGGCCGGTACGGCCCTTGACTTCGTGGCGCGAGCCGACGTCGTACCAGAGGCAGACCGCGGCGACCGGGGTCAGGTGGTCCTCGGAGAGCACCACGCGGAGGCCGTTGGCCAGGCGGTGCTCAGTCGCTGTCAGGCCGCCGGAGCCGGCCTGCGCTGTGGCCGTGTGACCCATGGGCATGTACGTCCCTTCGATCGCGATATGGAGAAGTCCTGCCACTGTATGCAAGCGTGCCGACACCTGGCGAAGTTCCCGTAACAGGTCCGGGATCTGGCACCCTTCCGACACGCGCCCCTTCCCGTCCCAACGACGGGTCGAGGTCGGCGTTGTCAGTGGCGCGGTCCACAATGGTCCGCGTCAGTTCCAGAAGTTGCCGTACAGAACTTGTGAAGGAGCCGCAGCCGCGATGGCCCGCCGCAGCACCAAGACCCCGCCGCCGGAGGACTTCGAGGAGAAGATCCTCGACATCGACGTGGTCGATGAAATGCAGGGCTCCTTCCTTGAGTACGCGTACTCGGTGATCTACTCCCGGGCCCTGCCCGACGCCCGGGACGGCATGAAGCCGGTACACCGCCGCATCGTGTACCAGATGAACGAGATGGGCCTGCGCCCCGACCGCGGTTACGTGAAGTGCGCGCGCGTCGTCGGTGAGGTGATGGGCAAGCTCCACCCGCACGGGGACGCGTCCATCTACGACGCCATGGTCCGCATGGCGCAGCCGTTCTCTATGCGGCTGCCGCTGGTGGACGGCCACGGCAACTTCGGCTCCCTCGGGAACGACGACCCGCCGGCCGCCATGCGGTACACCGAGGCGCGGATGGCCGACGCGACGTCGCTCATGACCGAGTCGATCGACGAGGACACCGTCGATTTCGAGCCGAATTACGACGGTCAGGAGCGCGAACCGGTCACACTTCCGGCCGCGTACCCCAACCTGCTGGTCAACGGGGCCACCGGCATCGCGGTCGGCATGGCGACGAACATGCCGCCGCACAACCTGGGCGAGGTCGTGGCGGCGGCCCGTCACCTCATCAAGCACCCCGCCGCCGACCTGGAGACGCTGATGCGTTTCGTGCCCGGTCCCGACCTGCCGACCGGCGGCCGGATCGTCGGGCTGACGGGCATCAAGGACGCGTACGAGAAGGGCCGGGGCACCTTCAAGATCCGGTCGACGGCGACGGTGGAGGACGTCACCGCCCGCCGCAAGGGCATCGTCGTCACGGAACTGCCCTTCACGGTCGGCCCCGAGAAGGTCATCGCGAAGATCAAGGACCTGGTCTCCGCGAAGAAGCTCCAGGGCATCGCCGACGTCAAGGACCTCACGGACCGCTCGCACGGCCTGCGCCTGGTCATCGAGATCAAGAACGGCTTCGTGCCGGAAGCGGTCCTGGAGCAGCTCTACAAGCTCACGCCGCTGGAGGAGTCCTTCGGCATCAACAATGTGGCGCTGGTGGACGGCCAGCCGCTGACGCTCGGCTTCAAGGAACTGCTGGAGGTCTATCTGGACCACCGGTTCACGGTGGTGCGCCGGCGCAGCGAGTTCCGCAGGACGAAGCGGCGTGACCGGCTTCATCTGGTCGAGGGACTGCTCACCGCGCTCGTCGACATCGACGAGGTCATCCGGCTGATCAGGTCGAGCGACAACTCGGCACAGGCCAAGGAGCGGCTGATCGAGCGCTTCTCGCTCAGCGAGATCCAGACGCAGTACATCCTGGACACGCCGCTGCGCCGGCTCACCCGGTTCGACCGGATCGAGCTGGAGGGCGAGCGCGACCGGCTCAACGGTGAGATCGACGAGCTGACGGGCATCCTGGACTCGGACGCCGAGCTGCGCAAGCTGGTCTCCTCGGAACTGGCCGCGGTGGCCAAGAAGTTCGGCACCCCGCGCCGCACGGTGCTGCTGGAGTCCGGCGCCTCGGTGGCCTCGGTGCCGCTGGAGGTCGCCGACGACCCGTGCCGCGTGCTGCTCTCCTCCACCGGGCTGCTGGCCCGTACGGCCAACGGCCAGCCGCTGGACGCGGGCGAGGGCCGGCGCGTCAAGCACGACGTGATCGTCTCGGCCGTGCCGGCGACGGCACGCGGCGACGTCGGCGCGGTGACCTCGGCGGGACGGCTGCTGCGGCTCTCCGTGATCGACCTGCCGCGGCTCCCGGACACCGCCGCGACGCCGAACCTGTCGGGCGGGGCGCCGGTCGCGGAGTTCCTGGCGCTGGAGGACGGCGAGGAGCTGGTCTGCCTGACGACGCTGGACGAGTCGTCCCCGGGGCTCGCGCTCGGCACGCTCCAGGGCGTCGTCAAGCGGGTCGTCCCGGACTACCCGTCCAACAAGGACGAGTTGGAGGTCATCTCCCTCAAGGAGGGCGACCGAGTCATCGGCGGCGCCGAGCTGCGTACCGGCGAGGAGGACCTCGTCTTCATCACCTCCGACGCCCAGCTGCTGCGCTATCCGGCGGGGCAGGTACGGCCGCAGGGGCGGGCCGCGGGCGGCATGGCGGGCGTCAAGCTCACCGACGACGCCGCGGTGATCTCGTTCACCGCGGTCGACCCGGCGGCGGACGCGGTGGTCTTCACGGTCACCGGATCGCACGGCACGCTGGACGACTCCGTGCGTACGGCGAAGCTCACGCCGTTCGACCAGTACCCGCGCAAGGGCAGGGCGACGGGCGGAGTGCGCTGCCACCGGTTCCTGAAGGGCGAGGACATGCTGGTCCTGGCCTGGGCGGGGGCGAGCCCGGCGCGCGCGGCGCAGAAGAACGGCACACCGGTCGGGCTGCCGGAGCCCGACCCCCGCAGGGACGGTTCGGGCACGCCCTTCACGACCGCGGTCGACGTACTGGCCGGGCCCGCGCACTGACGGCGGTCGCCGCTGCCCTACCAGCCGCTCTCGGGGGCCGGGTCCGCGGACCCGGCCCCCGAAGCGCTCTCGGCCTCGGACGGGTCCGGTACGTAGCGCAGGACGCCCCACATGTCACGCTGCTCCACCGGTGCCCCGGCCGCCTCCGCCGGGGTCTCCTGGCACGCCGCCAGCTCCTTGAGCAGCGCGTCCCCGTCGATGCCCGAGCCGATGAGGACGAGCTGGGTGACGCGTTCCGTCCCCCGCGCCCAGGGCTCCGGGTGGAAGCGCAGGAAGCGGCCGACCGCGTGCACCCCGTACCGGTGGTCCGGATCGCCCGCGCCGAAGTCGACGTACCCCTTGATCCGGTAGAGCCCCGGGGGCCGGGAGTCCAGGAACGCCATCAGCCGGCGCGGGCGCATCGGGGCGGTCGCGGTGAACGACACGCTCTCGTACGCCGTGTGCAGATGCCCCTCGTGCCCCGCGCCGTGGCCCGTGTCGTGCCCCGCGCCGTGGCCCGTGTCGTCCGCCGCGCCGTGGCCCGCGTGGTCCTCGTCGCCGTGCGGGTCCTCGAAGCGCAGGTCCTCGAAGGAGAGCTGGCGCGCCTTCTCCTCCTCGGCGGGCCGGACGGCCGGGTCGAAGAGCAGCTGCGGGTCGATCCGGCCGTACGACGCGGAGACCACCGGTGTCCCCGGGCCCAGCGTCCCCAAGACGTCGAGGATCCGCGCGTGGTCCGCCTCCGCCACCCGGTCGGTCTTGTTGAGGACCACCAGATCGGCGATCGCGAGATGGCGGTCGATCTCCGGATGGCGCCGGCGGGTCGCGTCGAACTCGGCGGCGTCCACCACCTCGACCAGCCCCCCGTACACCGTGTGCGGGTTGTCCCCGGCGAGGATCATGCGGACGAGTTCCTGCGGCTCGGCCAGTCCGCTCGCCTCGATGACGATCAGGTCGATCCGCGCGGACGGGCGGGTCAGCCGCTCCAGATAGCCGTCGAGTTCGCTCGCGTCGACCGCGCAGCACAGACAGCCGTTGCCGAGCGAGACCGTCGAACCGACCTGTCCCGCGACCGTCATGGCGTCGATCTCGATGGCCCCGAAGTCGTTGACGACCACCGCGATCCGGTTGCCGGCGCGGCGCCGCAGCAGATGGTTGAGCAGGGTCGTCTTCCCCGACCCCAGAAAGCCCGCGAGAACGACCACCGGGATCTGCTTCCTGCTCACGCGTCGCGCCTCCGTGCTGCGTCGTCGGGTCCTGGAGCGGGCCGCCGGGCAGATGATCATGAGGTCCGGCGCCCGCACCAGGATAGGGGCGCCACGGGGCGCGGTACGGGCGCTGCGGGCCACCCCACGGGTGCCGAATCCGCCGAAATTTCGGAAAGCGCGCCGCGCCCTCTACCGTTCGTGTACATGAGCGCCCGACCGAGCACCGGGGGCAGACGACGGCGATTCGGCTGGCCACGCCGGGTCTTCTCCCAGGTGCTGCTGATGCAGCTCGCCATCGCCGCGGGTGTCACCGTGCTGGCCACCGGCCTCTTCCTGGCCCCCTTCAGCGCCGAGCTGGACGACCAGGCGATGCGCCGCGCGCTCGCCATCGCCGAGACCACCGCCTCCGTGCCGGTCGCCGAGGACCTGGTGGCCACCCGCCCGACGGCCGGCGGGCCGGTGCAGGCCGAGGCCGAGCGGATCAGACGGGCCACCGGCGCCGAGTACGTGGTGATCATGGACAAGCGCGGGGTGCGCTGGTCGCACACCGACCTCGACGAGATCGGCAAGGTCGTCTCCACCGACCCCAGCGACGCCCTCGCGGGCAAGGACGTCATGGAGCTCGACAACGGCACGCTCGGCCGCTCCGCCCGGGGCAAGGTGGCGCTGCGCGACAGCCACGGCACGATCGTCGGCGCCGTCTCGGTCGGCATCGCGTACGACAGCGTCCGCGACCGGCTGCTCGCCGCGATCCCGGGGCTCCTCGCGTACGCGGGCGGCGCCCTGGCCGCCGGGGCGCTCGCCGCGTACCTGATCTCCCGGCGACTCCAGCGCCAGACCCACGACCTGGCCTTCTCCGACATCTCGGCCCTGCTCACCGAGCGCGAGGCCATGCTGCACAGCCTGCGCGAGGGCGTCGTCGCGCTGGACGGGTCGGGCCGCATCCGGCTGATGAACGATGAGGCGCAGCGGCTGCTGGGGCTCGGTCCCGACGCGACGGGCCGGCCGCTCGCCGAGGTGCTGGGCGACGGCCGGACCACCGAGGTGCTGACCGGCCGCGTACGGGGCGAGGACCTGCTCGCGGTACGGGGCAGCCGCGTCCTGGTCGCCAACCGGATGCCCACCGACGACGGGGGCGCCGTCGTCACCCTGCGCGACCGCACCGAGCTGGAGCGGCTCGGCCGGGAGCTGGACGCCACCCGCGGGCTGATCGACGCCCTGCGCGCCCAGGACCACGAGCACGCGAACCGGATGCACACGCTGCTCGGGCTGCTGGAGCTGGAGCTGCACGAGGAGGCGGTGGAGTTCGTCACCGAGGTGGTCGGCGTGCACCGGGCGACCGCCGAGCAGATCACCGAACGGATCCACGACCCTCTCCCCGCGGCCCTGCTGGTCGGGAAGGCGACGGTCGCCGCCGAGCGCGGCGTCTCGCTGCGGCTGGCCCCGGCCACGCTGCTGCCCGACCGGCTGGTGGACCCGCAGGGGCTGGTCACGATCGTGGGCAACCTGGTCGACAACGCGCTGGACGCGGCGGTGGGTTCCGCGGAGCCGCGCATCGGGGTGGAGCTGCGCGCCGAGGGCCGTACCGTCGTGGTGGTGGTCTCCGACAGCGGCCCCGGCATCCCGGAGGACCGGCGCGACCTCGTCTTCACGGAGGGCTGGTCGACCAAGAAGCCGCCGGCCCACGGCAGGCGCGGGCTCGGCCTCGCCCTGGTCCGCAGGCTCGCGGAGCGGCAGGGCGGCAGCGCCCGGGTGGGCGCGGCGGCGGACGGCGGCGCGGAGTTCACGGTCGTCCTCCCGGAGGCGCTGACCGAGGCCGGAGAGCTGACCGGGACAGGCCCGGAGGGGCTCGTGGGGCCCGGTACGGCGCCCGGGGGACCCGATACGGCGGTGGACACGTCACAGGAGCAGGCCACCGCAGGGGAGAGACGATGATCGACGTACTGGTCGTGGACGACGACGTCCGCGTCGCGCGCATCAACACGGCCTATGTGGCCAAGGTGGCCGGCTTCCGGGTCGTCGCCCAGGCCCACTCCGCCGCCGACGCGCTGACCAGGATCTCCGAGCACTCCGTCGATCTGATCCTGCTCGATCACTACCTGCCGGACGAGAACGGGCTCGCGGTGGTCCGGGAGCTGCGGCGGCTCGGCCACCAGACCGACGTGATCATGGTGACGGCGGCGCGCGATGTCGCCACCGTCCAGGCGGCGATGCGCCACGGGGCGCTCCAGTATCTGGTCAAACCGTTCAATTTCGCCGGGCTGCGGGCCAAGCTGGAGGCGTACGCGACGCTCCGCCGCACCCTGGAGAACGGCGGTGAGGCGGAGCAGTCGGAGGTGGACCGGATGTTCGGGGCGCTCTCCGCGGCGACCGCCCCGTCCCTCCCGAAAGGCCACTCCCCCACCACCGCCGAGCTGATCCGCCAGGTGCTGATGAAGGCCGAGGGGCCGCTCTCGGCGCAGGAGATCGCGGAGCACGCGGGCATGAGCCGGCAGACCGCCCAGCGCTATCTCAAGCTGCTGGAGCGGTCGGGCCGGGTCCGGCTGACGCTGCGGTACGGCGAGACGGGGCGCCCGGAGCACCGCTACGCGTGGGCGGCGAGCGTCTGACGGCGGCGGCTGGACCGGAACCGGGTCCCGTGCGGCCGTCGACGGCGCCGGGACCGGGTCCCGTCAGACCGCTCCCGCGCCGGTCAGGGACCTGACCTCGGTCTCCGCGTGCCGGGCCGGGTCCGGCGGCTCGCTGGAGGTGACGGTGCCGATCCACCCGCCCAGGAAGCCCAGCGGGATCGAGACCAGCCCCGGGTTCTCCAGCGGGAACACCTGGAAGTCGACCCCCGGGAAGACGGCCCCGGGGCTCCCCGACACCACCGGCGAGAGCGCCACCAGCAGGAGCGCCGGGATCAGCCCGCCGTAGACGGACCAGACCGCGCCGCGCGTGGTGAAGTTGCGCCAGAACAGCGAGTAGAGCAGCACCGGCAGATTGGCGGAGGCGGCGACCGCGAAGGCGAGCCCCACCAGGAAGGCGACGTTCAGCTCCCGCGCGAGCAGGCTGAGCGCGATGGCCACGGCCCCCGTACCGGCCGCCGCGACCCGGGCCACCGCGACTTCGCCGCGTGGGGGCGCACCGCGACGCCGGCGCCGCAGGGAGGCGTACAGGTCATGGGCGACGGAGGCCGAGGAGGCGAGCGTGATGCCCGCGACGACGGCGAGGATGGTGGCGAAGGCGACGGCGGCGACCACGGCGAACAGGACCGTACCGCCCGTCGAACCGGCGCCGCCGCCGAGTTCGAGCGCCAGCAGCGGTACCGCGGTGTTCCCCGCGGCGCCGGAGGCGCGGACCGCGTCCGAGCCGACGAGGGCCGCCGCGCCGAGGCCGAGCACGATCGTCATCAGGTAGAAGCAGCCGATGAGGCCGATGGACCAGACCACGGAGCGCCGGGCGGCCCGCGCGGTCGGCACGGTGTAGAAGCGCGACAGGATGTGCGGCAGCCCCGCGGTGCCGAGGACCAGGGCGAGCCCCAGGCTGATGAAGTCGAGGCGCGCGGTCCAGTCGCCGCCGTACTTCAGCCCGGGGACGAGGAAGTCGCCGCCGTGGCCGCTGTGGGCGGCGGCCGTGGTCAGCAGGGCGTTGACGTCCCCGTGGAAGCGGACCAGGACCAGGACGGTCAGCGCACCGGCGCCGGCCATGAGCAGGACCGCCTTGACGATCTGGATCCAGGTCGTGGCGCGCATCCCGCCGAGCGTGACGTAGACGACCATCAGCGCGCCCACACCGACCACGGTCCAGGTCCGCACGGCGCCGCCCGTACCGCCGAGGAGCAGCGCGACCAGGCTCCCCGCGCCGACCATCTGCGCCACGAGGTAGAGCACGGAGACGGTGACGGAGGAGGTGCCGGCCGCGATCCGGACGGGCCGTTCGGCCATCCTGGACGCGACGACGTCGGCGAGGGTGAACCGGCCGCAGTTACGGACGAGTTCGGCGACGAGGAAGAGCACGACCAGCCAGGCGACGAGGAAGCCCACCGAGTAGAGCATGCCGTCGTAGCCGAAGAGGGCGATCAGCCCCGAGATACCGAGGAACGAGGCGGCGGACATGTAGTCGCCGGCTATCGCGAACCCGTTCTCCATGGGCGAGAAGAGCCGGCCGCCCGCGTAGAACTCCTCGGCGGTGCCGTGGCGGTGGCGGCTCACCCAGGTGGTGATCCCGAGGGTGACCGCGACGAACGCGCTGAACAGCAGCAGGGCCAGGGTCTGGTGGTCACCGCTCATCGCCCGTCCCTCCCGCTCGCCCCGGCTGCCCTGCTCGCCCCATTGGTCCCGGACGCCCCGCTCGTCCCGGCCTCCCCCGCGCGCTCCCGGTCGAAGACCGCCCAGCGCAGTTCGAGCGCCGCGCGGTCCCGGTGCAGCCGGGCGTGGCGGGTGTACGCCCAGGTGAGGAGGAAGGTGGAGAGGAACTGCCCGAGGCCCGCGGCCATCGCCACGTTCACCGCGCCGGCCACCGGCCGGGCCATCAGCCCCGGCGCCGCGGTCGCCGCGACGACGTACGCGACGTACCAGACGAAGAAGGCGAGCGTGGCCGGGACGACGAACCTCCGGTACCGGCCGCGTACTTCCCGGAAGGCCGCGCCGCGCTGCACCTCCCGGTAGATGTCGCCGACGGGCCGGCCCCCTGCGGCCTCGCCCCCGGGCCCCGGACGGGCCCCGGCTCCGGGAGGCGCGCCCCCGGCCGCCGGGTCGGTCCCCGTACCGTCCGGGTCGCCCCAGTCCGAGGCCAGCGCGTCGTACCACGGGTCGTCGAGCCGCACCGCTGCGGCGTCGCGCCCTTCCTGCTTCTCCACCGGTCAACTCTCCTTGTCAGCGAACCGTTTCGGCGCGCGTAGGCAAGGATGGTCGGAGCACGGCGACCGACCGCCGGTCTCTCCGCCGTTTTCACCCCATCAGGTGATGGTTGTCCCGGGTGGCGGGATGAGTCCGCGTTGATAGGCGTATCGCACGGCCTGAGCGCGGTCGCGTACCCCGGTCTTGGCGAAGAGGTTGTTGATGTGGGTCTTCACCGTGGCCGAGCCGATATGCAGCCGCCCGGCGATCTCCTTGTTGGAGAGGCCCTCGGCGACCAGCGTGAGCACCTCGGCCTCCCGTGCCGTCAGTCCGTCGGGCAGCTCGGCGGGGGACGGCGCCACGGCGGGCGGGGCCGTGACGTGCTCCAGCAGCCTGCGCTGCACGGCGGGGGCGAGACCCGCCTGCCCGGCCAGCACGTCGTCGACGGCCCGGACGATCTCCTCGCCCTGCGCGTCCTTGGTGAGATAGCCGCGGGCGCCGGCCTGGAGCGCGGCGAACAGCGAGTCGTCGTCGGCGTACGTCGTGAGGACGACGACCTGGGTACCCGGGTGCTCGGTACGGATCCGGCGGGTGGCCTCCACCCCGTCGCAGTGCGGCATCCGCAGGTCCATCAGGACCACGTCGGGGGCGAGTTCGGCGACCAGGGCCACGGCCTCCTCGCCGTCCCGCGCCGCGCCGACGACCTCGATGCCGGGCAGCAGCCCCAGCAGCATGACGATGCCCTCGCGCACCACGGACTGGTCGTCGGCCACGATCACCCGGGCCGTCATGCGGGCACTCGCAGACGCACGCTGAAGCCTCTCTCCTCGAAGCCGCCGGACTTCCCGGGGCCGCCGGACTTCCCGGAGCCGCCCGACTCTTCGGAGCCGGACTTCCCGGGGTCTTCCTTCCCGGGGCCCTCATGGCCGGTCTCCAGTGTGCCGCCGAGCAGTTCGGCACGCTCCCGCATCCCCAGCAGACCGTATCCGGAGCCGGACGCCCGCAGGCCGCCCGGGTCCGCCTCCCGGCCCCGGCCACCGTAGTTCCGTACGTCCAGGGTCACGTCGTCCGTGCCGTACGTCAGCAGGATCCGCACCCGTGCGCCGGGCGCGTGCTTGCGTACGTTGGTCAGCGCCTCCTGGGCGACCCGGCGCACCGTCTGGGACGCCTCGGCGCGCAGCGCTCTCGGCTCCCCCGCGATCTCGACCTCGGCGCCGTCCAGCGCGGCCAGCTCGCGGAGGTACTCCCCGAGGGGCGCCATCTCGCCGCGGAGCGCGGAGAGCGCCTGCCGGGTCTCGGCCAGCCCTTCGCGGGCCATGGAGCGCGCGGCGACGACCCGTTCCAGGATCTGGTCACGGAACGGGCCGGGCGGTTCCTGGTCGATCCGCAGCCGCGCCGCCTCCAGGTGCACGAGCTGCGCGGAGAGGCTGTGCGCCAGGACGTCGTGGATGTCCCGGGCGATCCTGGCCCGCTCCGCGAGGGCGGCGGACTCGGCCTCCGCGGCGCGGGCGGCCCGCTCCTGCGCGAGCAGCCGCTGCGCGGTGCCGCGGGCCTCCGCATCGAGCCGCAGGACGTAGCCGCCGAGCAGCAGACCACCGGTGGTGAGCGCGAGGTTCAGCCACGCGTCGTGATGGAGGGCCGTGTAGCCGCCGAGCGCGACGAGCGTGACGGGCAGGGCGGCGGCGAGCGGCAGCCGTTCCATGCCGGTGACGGCGCAGGCGCACCAGAGCACGGTGGCCGCGATGGCGAACCCGGAGCCCTGCGCCGCGAGGGCCGCGCCCATCAGCACCACCAGCAGGCCGAGGGAGGGCCAGAGGTCGTGGCGCAGCGTGGTGCGGTAGAAGGCCCAGCCGCAGAAGCCCACGGCCCCGAGCGCGGCGACGGCGACGACCGCCGCCCAGCCGGCGACATGGCGCTGGCTGAAAGTGGACCACAGGAGCCCGGCCAGCAGCACGGCGCGTACGGAACGGGCCAGCCACCGGCGGGCATCGGTCAGGCCCTCACGGGAGAGCGCCTCCCGCGAGGGCCATTTCGTCCAGGCGTCGGTCGTCACACACGGTCCTTCCACGGCGCGGAGGCCACGCCGCCACCGTACGGCGCTCCCCCGCCGGACGACGTACCCTCGCCCCGGGACCCGTCGCCTCCGGCCGCCGCGGCGGCGGTACGGACCCGCCAGGTCAGGGTCGCCTGGCGGACCAGCACGGACGCGGCGAGCGAGAGCATCAGCGCGCCGCTGCCCTGGTGGACCCCCAGCAGGGCGCCGGCGCCCATCAGCCCGAGGCGTACGGCGATACCGGCGCCCCAGACGGCGAGGGTGGCCCGGGTGCCCTTCGACCAGACCGTGCCGTCCGGCTCGGTCCAGAGCCGGCTGGTCCAGGCCCAGCCGGCCCCCATCACCACGCCCACCACCAGCTCGACGCCGAGCAGCGCCAGGGACAGCGGCCGGTCGTGCGCGCCGAGCAGTCCGGGCTGGCGCAGGGCGAGGAGGACCAGCACGGCCGGCAGCACGTACGGGCGGCGCCCGCCCGCGGCCACCCGCTGGGCCCTGAACTGGCGTGCCACCACCAGAACGACCACGGCGGCGATCAGGAGCACGTCGCTCAGGGACGACAGGGACGGCATCGGGGGCCTCCGGGGACGAGGAAGTTCAACGCCCTCGACGTTACGGAGAAAGCCCAGGTCACAGCATCGGCTCGGGGGTTGATCACGGGTGGAGGCACGGCCTCCACCCGTGGGTGGAGGCCGTTTCCCGGGCGGCGTCCCGAGCGGCGCCGGTCAGGCGTCGATGCGCGAGCGGTCCAGGGTCGCGGCGGAGCTGGTGATGAACTCCTTGCGGGGCGCGACCTCGTTGCCCATCAGCAGGTCGAAGATCTGCTCGGACGACTCCAGGTCGCCGATGTTGATCCGCCGCAGGGTGCGGTGGCGCGGGTCCATCGTCGTCTCCGCGAGCTGGTCGGCGTCCATCTCACCGAGGCCCTTGTAGCGCTGGATGGAGTCCTTGAACCGGATGTTCTTCCGCTGGTACTCCAGCAGTGTCTGGCGCAGCTCGTTGTCCGAGTACGTGTACACGTACTTGTCCTGGCCCTTCTTGGGCTGGACCAGCTCGATCCGGTGCAGCGGCGGTACGGCGGCGTAGACGCGGCCCGCCTCCACCATCGGCCGCATGTACCGCTGGAAGAGCGTGAGCAGCAGGATGCGGATATGGGCGCCGTCGACATCGGCGTCGACGAGGAGCACGATCTTGCCGTAGCGGGCGGCGTCGATGTCGAAGGTCCGGCCCGAGCCCGCCCCTATGACCTGGATGATCGCTCCGCACTCGGCGTTCTTGAGCATGTCCGTGACGGACGCCTTCTGGACGTTGAGGATCTTGCCCCGGATCGGGAGCAGCGCCTGGAACTCGCTGTTCCTGGCGAGCTTCGCCGTGCCGAGCGCGGAGTCCCCTTCCACGATGAACAGCTCGCTGCGGTCCACGTCGTCGCTGCGGCAGTCGGCGAGCTTGGCCGGCAGCGAGGAGGACTCCAGCGCCGTCTTCCTGCGCTGCGCGTCCTTGTGCTGGCGGGCCGCGATCCGGGTGCGGGCGGCGGCGACCGCCTTCTCCAGGACGGCGCGGGCCTGTGCCTTCGCGTCGCGCTTCGTCGACGTCAGGAACTCCTTGAGCTCCTTGGCGATGACATTGGCGACGATCCGGTTGGCCGCGGAGGTGCCGAGGACCTCCTTGGTCTGGCCCTCGAACTGCGGCTCCGCGAGCCGCACGGTGACCACGGCGGTGAGCCCTTCCAGGGCGTCGTCCTTGATGATGTCGTCCTCGGCGACGCGCAGCATCTTGGCCGAACGCAGCACCTCGTTGACCGTCCTGGTCAGCGAGCGCTCGAACCCGCTCACATGGGTGCCGCCCTTGGGGGTGGCGATGATGTTGACGAAGGACTTGACCGTGGTGTCGTACCCGGTGCCCCAGCGCAGGGCGACGTCGACGCCCAGCTCGCGGGTGACCTCGGTGGGGGTCATGTGGCCCCGGTCGTCCAGGACCGGCACGGTCTCCTTGAAGGTGCCCTGGCCGGTGAGGCGCAGCACATCGCAGACGGCCTTGTCCTGCGCCAGGTACTCGCAGAACTCGCTGATGCCGCCGTCGAAGCGGAAGGTGTCCTCGACCGGGCCGCCCTCGCTCTCGCCGACGCCCCGCTCGTCCCTGACGACGATGGTCAGCCCGGGGACCAGGAAGGCGGTCTGGCGGGCGCGCTGGTGCAGCGTCTCCAGGGAGAGCTTGGCGTCCTTGAGGAAGATCTGCCGGTCGGCCCAGTAGCGCACGCGGGTGCCGATACGGGTCTTGGGCACCCGCTTCGCCTTGCGCAGCCCGTTCGCGGGGTCGAAGGGGCTGTCGGGGCCCTGCTCGGTGAACATTCCGGGGACACCGCGCCGGAAACTGATCGCGTGGGTGGAGCCGTTGCGGTCCACCTCGACGTCGAGACGGGCGGAGAGCGCGTTGACGACGGAGGCGCCCACGCCGTGCAGACCGCCCGACGCGGCGTACGAGCCGCCGCCGAACTTGCCGCCCGCGTGCAGCTTGGT
Organism: Streptomyces sp. NPDC059255; assembly: GCF_042752355.1. Lineage (NCBI taxonomy): Bacteria > Bacillati > Actinomycetota > Actinomycetes > Kitasatosporales > Streptomycetaceae > Streptomyces > Streptomyces sp. NPDC059255. The sequence goes on along the minus strand of NZ_JBHYZP010000047.1, from coordinate 34,879 downwards.
CATCACGACCTCGATGCCGGAGAGCCCCGTCTTGGGCTCGACGTCGACGGGGATGCCCCGGCCGTTGTCCTTGACCTCGACCGAGCCGTCCTCGTGGAGGATCACGTCAATGTGGTCGCAGTATCCGCCGAGGGCCTCGTCGACGGAGTTGTCGATGATTTCCCAGAGGCAGTGCATGAGGCCGCGGCTGTCGGTCGACCCGATGTACATTCCGGGGCGCTTGCGGACCGCTTCGAGTCCTTCAAGGACGAGCAGGTGCCGCGCGGTGTAGTTGGAGCCGTCACGGTCTGCTGTCAGCAGCGCTGTGGACGGCACGGACGTATCGGCGGTCACGCGGGTTCGCTCCTCGCTGAATTTGAGATGTGGCCCCGTGGGGTAAAGGCCCGGCGTCTGTCACCGGTCAGAGGGTACAGAGCCCTGGTAGAGCCGTTGTCACGCCACCCTCGCGAATTTCTCATGCTAGTCCAAGGTCGCATGCGTGTTCGATCCCTCGTGGGAGTGAAGCACACATCACGTTCCCTTCCAGGCATGAACCATTTAGGCTCCGGGCACGTCCTCATCAACAACCGGCAAGCCGGCCGGGGCAGGACACAGACCCTGACCACAATCTGCAAGCAACGCGAAACCCGTAGTGCGAAGCCCAGCGATGCAATACGGCTCATTCGCCGCCAACCGCCAGCATCCAGCCACGACGGAAGAATTTTTCGAGGAAAAGCCGCGAGCGGGAACGTTTTCGGCCTGGTTGGATGTTGACCCTGGTACGACAGCTCGTCGAGCTAGAGAAGAGGCGACGTGACTACTGTTCTGACCCCCGCGAGCCCCCTGACGGCGGCTGACCGCTGCGACCGGTGCGGCGCCCAGGCCTATCTGCGCGTCCTTCTGTCGAGCGGTGGTGAACTGCTCTTCTGCGCCCACCACGGACGCAAGTTCGAGCCGGAACTCAAGAAGATCGCCGCGGAAATACAGGATGAGACCGACCGACTGACGGCCGTACCGGCCGGCGGTGGTGAAGAGGAACGCTGACACCTCGCATCCACACGACGAGCCAAGGGCCGGACAGCTGACCGGCCGATGGGCGGCCACCCCGCAGCAGCGCGGGGTGGCCGCCCGTTCTCGTGCCTCCGCCCGGGCTCCTGTCTCCAGCCCGCCTTCCGGCCCCTTCCGCCTACCTTTCGGCCCCTTCCGCCCGCCTTCCGTCAGCCGGCCCCTCGGGTCGCGAGGGCGTCGGCGACCGGGCCCACGGCCGTGCTGACCCGGGTGTAGACCCCGGGGCTCCCCGCCCGTCCGCAGCCGCTGCCCCAGGAGACGAGCCCGATGAGCCGCCCCTCCGCCACCAGCGGCCCGCCGCTGTCGCCCTGGCACGCGTCGTGCCCTCCCGCGGGGTCACCCGCGCAGAGCATCGTGGTGGCCTCGTAACGGCCCCCAGGGCTCCCTGAGCCGCCCGGATAGGCCCGCTCGCACTCCCGGTCCGCGAGGACCCTCACGGGCGCCGAGCGCAGCGCGCTCGCGTATGCGCCGCCGCCCGTCGTGTCGCCCCAGCCGAAGACCGCGGCGGCGGTACCCGGCGCGGTGGCCGGATCCCTCCGCTCCGCAGGCCGGATCGCGTAGGCCGCGGGCAGGGCCCGCGACAGGGTCAGCACCGCGAGGTCCGCCGCGTTCGTCCCCGCGTCGTACGCCGGGTCGACCAGGACGGAGCGTACGGGCACCTCCTGGCCGCCCGTGCCGCGCAGCCCCGCACGCCCGGCGATCACCCGCAGGTCCCTTACGGAGTCCGGGGAGGTGCCGAGCACGTCCCGGCCCATGCAGTGGGCGGCGGTGAGCACTTTCGTCGGGGCCACCACCACGCCCCCGCAGAACTGGCCCGCCCGCGTACCCCCGAACCGGTCACGGCTGGAGAGGGCGACGACCCAGGGATTGTCCTCGGCCCGGACCTGCTGCCCTCCGATGATCACGCTGCCGGCGGTGGCGGAAGCGGGCGCGCCGAGCGCCGCGAGGGCCCCCGCGGCGGCCACGGCCAGACCTCCGGTCAGCACGCGGGCAAGGAAACGACGCATACAGGCTCCTGACTCTCCGGTGGACAATGATCTACCCAGAGTCAGTCACCCGGACGGGTCCCGCACCCCCGCGCACAGGACGAAGACCCGGATGCTCGGTGGCATCCGGGTCTTCGTCCGTGCTTCGCACGCCCTCTGGCGCGTCACGCCAGGGTCCGGGTAAGGGGCCCAGCCGCGAGGGGCCGACCAAGCGGACAGGCGGACCAGGTCGGATTAGGTCGAATCTAGGTCGTACTAGTCGAGGTAATCGCGCAGCACCTGCGACCGGGACGGGTGGCGCAGCTTCGACATCGTCTTGGACTCGATCTGGCGGATGCGCTCACGCGTCACCCCGTAGACCTTGCCGATCTCGTCCAGCGTCTTGGGCTGGCCGTCGGTGAGGCCGAAGCGCATGGAGACCACGCCCGCCTCCCGCTCGGAGAGCGTGTCGAGCACCGAGTGGAGCTGCTCCTGGAGGAGCGTGAAGCTCACGGCGTCGGCCGGGACGACCGCCTCGGAGTCCTCGATGAGGTCACCGAACTCGCTGTCGCCGTCCTCGCCCAGCGGGGTGTGCAGGGAGATCGGCTCGCGGCCGTACTTCTGGACCTCGATGACCTTCTCGGGGGTCATGTCGAGCTCCTTGGCCAGCTCCTCCGGGGTGGGCTCGCGGCCCAGGTCCTGGAGCATCTGGCGCTGCACACGCGCGAGCTTGTTGATGACCTCGACCATGTGCACCGGGATACGGATGGTGCGGGCCTGGTCGGCCATGGCGCGGGTGATCGCCTGCCGGATCCACCAGGTGGCGTACGTGGAGAACTTGTAGCCCTTGGTGTAGTCGAACTTCTCGACCGCGCGGATCAGACCGAGGTTGCCCTCCTGGATCAGGTCCAGGAAGAGCATGCCGCGACCGGTGTAGCGCTTGGCCAGCGAGACGACCAGCCGGAGGTTGGCCTCCAGCAGGTGGTTCTTGGCGCGGCGGCCGTCCTCGGCGATGATCTCCAGCTCGCGCTTGAGCTTGGGCGCGAGCTTGTCGGCGTTGGCCAGCTTGTCCTCGGCGAAGAGACCGGCCTCGATGCGCTTGGCCAGCTCGACCTCCTGCTCCGCGTTGAGGAGCGGGACCTTGCCGATCTGCTTGAGGTAGTCCTTGACCGGGTCGGCGGTGGCACCGGCGACGGCGACCTGCTGCGCGGGCGCGTCGTCCTCGTCGTCGTCGGAGAGGACGAAGCCCTTGTTCTCGCCCTCGGTCTCCTCCTCCTCGCCCTTCCCCGCCTGGATCTCCTCGGTCGGCTCCTCGCCGTCGACGATCTCGTCGGCGTCCTTCTTGCCCGTGGTCTTCTTCGCCGTCGTCTTCTTGGCGGCGGTCTTCTTGACGGTCGCCTTCTTCGCGACGGTCTTCTTCGCCGCCGCCTTCTTGGCGGGGGCGGCGGAGTCGTCGGCGGCGACGCTCTCCGCCGTCGGGGCGGCGGTGGCCGCGACAGTCCTGGTCACGGTCGTCTTGGCCGCGACAGTCTTGGTGGCGGTGCGCTTGACCGGGCTCTTCGCTGCGACGCTCTTGCGGGTGCGCTTGGGCGACTCCGCGGCACTGACCATCAGCGTCACACCCTCTTCCTCGAGGATCTGGTTGAGGCTGCGCAGAACATTCTTCCACTGGGTTGGCGGAATCTGGTCGGCCTCGAAGGCGCGACGCACGTCATCGCCGGCGATCTGCCCATCAGCCTTTCCCCGCTCGATGAGCGCCATCACAGACTCGGACTCGGCGATCTCCGGCGGGAGCGTACGGGATGTGCTGGCCGACACGAACAACCTCTCGGAACGATGGAAACGGCTTCCGGCCCCGCCCATGATCGGGCCGGAGCCGACGACCGTCGACTGGGGATGTCGCCGACGGCGCGGGCTGGACCTCAGAGGTGAATACAGCGCCCTACGCGGCGGTCGTATTCCCTCCTCGGCTGTCACCTCTTAGGTCATCGCCCTGCCATCAGGAGTGTTACGCCCAATCCACGTGGCCCGAGTCACACCCCATTTACGGCAAAGCGGCCAGAAGCGGGATTCACCACCCCACCGTCGTGGGGGGGGGGGGCGGGGGGGCCGGGGCGCCCCCCCCCACGCCGGTGTGGCGTCGGTTCAGGCGGTGCCGTCGGGGCCGTGGGTGCCGGTGG
>NZ_JBHYZP010000047.1:0-30677 GCF_042752355.1 Streptomyces sp. NPDC059255 | reverse complement strand
CGGCCCCCCTCTCCCCCCCCATTTCCCCCACCCGCCCCCCCTGGGGTAAACCCCCCCCCCCGGGGGGGGCCGGGGCCCCGCGGCCCCGCCCACCCACGACGCGTACTTCCCCGTACGCCCTGGCCCCCGGGGAGCGCTCAGTGCTCGCGCGGCGCCGGTACGACACGCTCCACATCGGGCTGGACGGTGAGCAGTTGGCGCATGGCCGATTCCGCGGCGTGCGCGTCCCCGGAGGCGAGGGCGTCGACGATCCGCGCGTGGTGGTCGAGCGAAGCCTCCGTGGGGCGGTCACAGCCGGTCACCGGGCCGCCGGAGACCTGGAGGGCGGCGGAGACGATGCCCGCGAGGTGCTCCAGCATCCGGTTGCCGGCGAGCTGGATCAGCAGGGAGTGATATTCGGCGTCGGCCCGCGCGAAAGTGATCGCGTCGCCCTGGGCGAGGGCGTGCCCCATGATCCCGACCATGTCCGCGAGACGCTGCTGCACATCGGCCCGGCCATGGCCGGCCGCCAGCCGCGCGGCGAGGGGCTCGATCGTCCAGCGCAGCTCGCTCAGCTCACGTCGCTGATCGTCGCGCTGCGGCCCGAAAGCGCGCCATTCGATGATGTCGGGGTCGAGCAGATTCCAGTCACTGACCGGCCGGACCCGGGTACCGACATTGGGCCGGGCACTGACGAGTCCCTTCGCCTCAAGAACGCGCAGCGACTCCCGCACCACCGTGCGGGAGACCTCGAAGCGCTGGCCGATCTCCTCGGGAACGAGCGGCCGGTCGGCGCCCAGATCACCGGAGACGATCATCTGTCCGAGCTGCTGGACGAGTTGGCCGTGCAGTCCGCGGCCCCGGCTGCTCGTCGTACGCCGTCCCACACGGCCCAGATCGGTATCGGCGCCGTCCCAGACAGGTGCGGCCATACGGTCGGCGCCGGGCGCCTCGGCGAAGGGGTAGCGGTCGAGTTCACCGGGTTCGGCGAGGCCGGACTCGGCGGAGCGGGCGGCGGTCATCATGGTGTGCGCAAGGGTACTCACGCATCCTTTGTCGGCGTTGCCTCCACGCGCCTTGAGGTCTTTGGTGAAAAGCACACGAAAGGGTGATCGGCGCCCGCCCTTCGATTGACGCCTTATCGGAAAGAAGCGGGCGTTATCAGGGGAGTTACGGCCAGGAGGTGACTCTCCGGTCGTACGTGGTCACCAACGGGGCCTGCGGCGAAGGCCGGTGAGCAGATACGCGCAGAGCAGGGCCGACAACGACAGGGTGAGCGCCGCCGCGACGGGCTGGGCAGCGAGCTTGAGCGTCGCCGTCAGCCACAGGTCGGCCTGGCCGGGCCAGACCGGCCAGGCCAGGTCCCGCAGTCTGCCCGGGAGTCCGGCGACCGAGCGCGCGGACGGCCCGGCGAACGCCTTCTGGATCAGCGGACCGACCAGCGTCGGTACGGCGACGACGGCGGCCATGCCCGCGATCGTGATCCGGAAGACCCCTGCGCCGAGCAGCCCGGCCCAGGCGCAGCCGACCGCGAGGCCGGCCCAACCCACGGACAGAGAAGCCCAGTTGGCCGGTACGGGGAACGCTGCGGCGCCGTACACAAGGCGTAGCGCCGCGCCGTCGGCCAGTACCGCGAGGAACGCGAGGACGAGGGCCACGACGGCCGTGACGGCAAGCTTGGCGAGGAGCAGGGCGAGACGGCGCGGGACGGTGCCGCGGGCGCTCCCGAGGGTGGGGTGGCGGAACTCGTCGCCGAAGGAGAGCGCGCCGAGCAGACCGGCGCCGAGGACGGCGGGCGGCAGCGGCAGGATCACGGGCCAGGCGGCGAGCAGCCCGGGCAGCGGGGTCCCGCCGGTGCGGGCGAGGGGGACGGCGAGGGCGACGGACGCGACGAGCACGGCGGCCATGATCAGCGGCGCGGTGCGCACGCCGAACATGCGGCGCAGCTCGTAGCGGACGGGCCGGAGCGGGGAGCGGACCGGACGTCCGGGCAGCGGCGGCGGAAGCCGGGCGGGGTCGCCGGCACGGGGACGGGGGGCCGCAACAGGACGGGCGGCGGGCCGGGTTCCCGCACGGGCCTCCGGGGCGACGCCGGGACCGGGCACCGACGCGGAGGCAGGGGCAGGGAGGGGAGCAGTGGCGCCGGCAGAGGCAGGGACGGGAGCCGGGGCGGGAGCGGAGACAGGGGCGAGGGCGGGTACGGAGGCAGCGGCGGGGGCGGGCGTGGGGCCCATGTCACCGGTCTCGTCGGCGAGCCGGTGGACGAGGACGCCGTGCCGGAAGGCGGTCTCCCCGATCTCCGGGCAGCTGCTGCCGTAGACGGTGAGCAGGCTGCCCGCCTCGGCGACCACTTCGACGGAGCGCCGTCCGGCACGGGCCTCGCGGTTCAGCGCGTCGGCGAGCCGGGCGGCGTGCGGGGTCCGGACGGCGACGCGGGGCCGCAGGCGGGTACGGGCGAAGGCGGCGGTGTCCTGGTCGGCCACGAGCCGGCCCTCGTCGAGGGTGACGACGTGGTCCGAGGCGCGGGCGGCCTCCTTGGGGTCGTCCGTGGTGTAGAGCACGGTGCCGCCCTGCCCCGCGTGGGCGCGCAGCAGTCCGTGCAGCCAGCTCCTCTCGCGCGTCGAGAGCTCCGCGGACGGCGCGTCGAGCAGCAGGGTGTGCGGATCGCCCAGCAGCGCGACGGCGAGGCCGAGTCTGCGGTCCGTGCCGCGCGACAGCGAGCCGAGCCGTTCGTCGCGCAGGGGGGCGAGCCCGACGACGTCGAGGAGTTCGTCGGCGCGGGAGGCGGGCACACCGGCGGCGGCGCAGACCAGCTTGAGCTGGCCGCGGACGGTGCGCGCGGGATGACCGGGCACGTCGCCGAGGAGCACCCCGATCTCGCGGGCCGGGTGGGCGACACGGTGGAGCGGACGTCCGCGGAAGTAGGTGACGCCGCGGCCCGGTTCGAGTTCGAGCATCAGCCGGAGCGCGGTGGTCTTGCCCGCGCCGGGTGCACCGAGGAGCGCCGTGACCGAGCCGGGACGGGCCTCGAAGGTCAGATCGTCCACGGCGGGCGTGAGGTCTCGGCGGGGGGCACTGGTCAGTCCGATGGCCTGGAGCATCGCTTCTCTCGTAAGGAGGTGAGACCGCACGACGGCAGCGGTACCGCAGCACGATAACGCGACATGTCCGATTTGCCAGTCAAGGGCGGCCGTTCGAGTCCCGCGCCCGTCGGACCCCGAACGCCGGATCTCACCCGCCGGATCTCACCGTCGGCACGGACCCGTCAGACCTCGGGGCGCAGCATCGGCGGGTTGAGTACGGTCGCCCCGCCGGCCCTGAACAGCTGTGCGGGCCGGCCGCCCTGACGGGTGGTGGTGCCCCCGGACGGGACCAGGAAGCCCGGGGTGCCGGTGACCTTGCGGTGGAAGTTGCGGGGGTCGAGCACCACGCCCCACACGGCCTCGTAGACCCTCCGCAGCTCGCCGACGGTGAACTCGGACGGGCAGAACGCCGTGGCGAGCGAGGAGTACTCGATCTTGGAGCGGGCGCGCTCCACCCCGTCCGCGAGGATCCGCGCGTGATCGAAGGCGAGTTGCGCGGGCTGCTCGTCCTCCCGGCCGAATCCGCCCTCCTGGCCGAGCAGCGCGTCGACCGGGGCCCAGCGGGCGCTGTTGGCGTCGCCCCCGGCCCGGGGCGCGGGCAGGTCGGGCGAGAGCGCGAGGTGCGCCACGCTGACCACCCGCATCCGGGGATCGCGCCCGGGATCGCCGTACGTGGCGAGCTGTTCGAGGTGCGCGGCGTTCCCGGGGGCCGGCGAGACCGGGTCGTGGGCACAGAGCCCGGTCTCCTCCACCAGTTCGCGCGCCGCCGCGCCCGCGAGGTCCTCGTCTGCCTTGACGAAGCCGCCGGGCAGCGCCCACCGCCCCTGGAAGGGCGGTTCTCCGCGTCGCACGACCAGCGCGCAGAGCGCGTGACCGCGGACGGTGAGCACCACCAGATCGACGGTGACGGCGAATGCCGGGTAGGCCGAGGGGTCGTAGGGCGACATGCCGCGATCTTAGGCGTCTGCCTGACGATAAACACTCCTTCCGTCATTCACGCCCACTACTTCCGGGCCGTCACCGCCGCCGCCCACCGTCACCGCCCGCTCCTGGTCCCGCGCTGTCCGCCGCGCCGTACCGCGACGTCCCGGCCGCGCGCCGCCCCGGCGTCGAGGCGCGACCGCTTCGGCTCGGGGACCCTCCGCGGCCCGGGCGGACGCGCGGCCCGCGGCTTGGTCCGGCGGCTCGTGGCGCGCGGGCCGGGCAGCGCGCGGGCGACCCGCTCCTCGCGCAGACAGCGGCGGAGCGTCTCGGGGTCCAGCCCCTCGTTGCACGCCTGGTGCAGCAACTGGGCGAAGACGTACCGGGGATCGAGCCGCAGGGCGAGCCCGAGGGCCACCCGGGCGCCCGGGTCGTCTCCGGTGGACCAGGCGACCCAGCCGGCCAGGGTGAGCGGCGCGGTGGCGTGTTCCGCGTACGGGCCGACGCAGCGGCGGGACAGCGCGCGCCAGAGCCGTAACGCGGGTGCGGCGTCCGGCCCCTCCATCCACTCCGCGGCCCGGTCCCGGGTCACCCGGTCCTGGAGGCCGAGAAGGACGGCCGCGGCCTCGTCGTCCGTGATGAGCCGGTCGTCCTCGGTGTCCGCACGAGTCCCGCCGGTCGGCGTCTCGCCCAGCCGTTCCATCAGAGACCGGGCCAGCGTCAGTGTCTCGGCGCCGACCTTCTCCCGGCTCCCCTCGATCAGGATCCTGGGCACGAGCGAGGCGCCCGCGTGGTCGAGCGCCCGCTCCTGCGCGGCGACGGCGGCCGGGTCGGTCCAGGGCGCCAGCCGGGCCTCCATCTCCCGTAGCGAGCCGCGCACCTGGACCCCGGCGTAGGCGGCGGCCGCGGCCATCACCGAGGTACCCGGCAGGGCGAGGCCGGTCCCCTCCGGCGGACAGCAGCGCGGGTCGGGGCAGCAGTAGGACCAGAAGCGGCCGTCGGAGATGCAGAGCACCTCGTGCACGGGGACGTCGAGGCTCCCGCACGCGGTGCGCAGCCGCTGGGCGAGGGGGCGCAGCCGCTCCATCACCTGCCGGCCCGTCTCGCCGGCGCCCGGGTCCTGGCAGAGGAAGGCGACGATGGCGTCGGGGCGGGAGCCGCGGCGCTCGCTGCCCTCGATCAGGCACTCGGCGAGCTGGTCGGCGACGGGCGGCCACTCCGCGGGCGAGCGTGGGATGCCCAGCCTGAGCCGCCCGCCGAAGCGTCCGCGCTCGCCGTGCAGGGCGACCATGACGACGGAGTCGGAGGGGTGGAATCCGAGGAGATAGGGCAGGGCGTCGGCGAGCTCGCCGGGGCTGCGCAGGGTGATCGGCTGCTCGGCGGCGGATCCGGTCGGTTCGTGGTGATCGCGGTGCGTGTTCATGGCTCGACCGTGCCGGATTCCGCCGGATCCCGCTCGGGCCTGTGGATAACTTGTCCACAGGTCGCCGGCCCCATTCGCGGTTTGCCGGACCCATCGGGTTGCATGGGGCCATGACCAACGCAGACCGCGCAGCGCTCCGGGCCTCCGCCGACTCCGTCCTCGCCCGCCTGGTCGGTGACGCCACCGGCGCCGCCCGGCTGCGCGAGGACCAGTGGCGGGCCATCGAGGCGCTCGTCGCCGACCGGCGCCGCGCCCTGGTCGTCCAGCGCACGGGGTGGGGCAAGTCCGCGGTGTATTTCGTGGCGACGTCGCTGCTGCGGCAGCGGGGCGCGGGCCCGACCGTGATCGTCTCACCGCTCCTCGCGCTGATGCGCAATCAGGTGGAGGCCGCCGCGCGGGCCGGGATCCGCGCCCGGACGATCAATTCGTCCAACGCGGAGGAGTGGGAGACGATCCAGGACGAGGTGTCCGCGGGCGAGGTCGACGTGCTGCTGGTCAGCCCGGAGCGGCTCAACAACCCCGACTTCCGCGACCAGGTGCTGCCCCGCCTCTCGGCGGCGACGGGCCTGCTGGTGGTCGACGAGGCACACTGCATCTCGGACTGGGGCCATGACTTCCGCCCCGACTACCGGCGGTTGCGCACCATGCTCGCGGAGCTGCCGGCCGGTGTCCCGGTCCTCGCCACCACGGCCACGGCCAACTCCCGGGTGAGCGCCGATGTCGCCGAGCAGTTGGGCACGGGCGCCGGGACGGACGCGCTGGTGCTGCGCGGGCCGCTGGACCGGGAGAGCCTCAGCCTCCATGTGCTGCGGCTGCCGGACGCGGCGCACCGGCTGGCGTGGCTGGCCGACCACCTCGGCGAGCTGCCGGGATCGGGGATCATCTACACCCTGACGGTCGCGGCGGCGGAGGAGGTCACGGCGTATCTGCGGCAGTGCGGGCACACGGTCGCCTCGTACACCGGTCGTACGGAGAACGCGGAGCGGCAGCAGGCCGAGGACGATCTGCTGGGGAACCGGGTGAAGGCGCTGGTGGCGACGTCGGCGCTGGGCATGGGGTTCGACAAGCCCGATCTCGGCTTCGTGGTCCATCTCGGCTCGCCCTCCTCCCCCATCGCCTACTACCAGCAGGTGGGGCGCGCGGGGCGCGGGGTGGCCCACGCCGAGGTGCTGCTGCTGCCGGGCAAGGAGGACGAGGCGATCTGGGAGTACTTCGCGTCGGTGGCCTTCCCTCCGGAGGAGCTGGTCCGCCGCACGCTCGACGTGCTGGGGCGCGCCGACAAGCCGCTGTCGCTGCCGGCCCTGGAGCCCCTGGTCGAGCTGCGGCGGACCCGGCTGGAGACGATGCTCAAGGTGCTGGACGTGGACGGGGCGGTGCACCGGGTCAAGGGCGGCTGGACGTCGACGGGGCGGCCGTGGGTGTACGACACGGAGCGGTACGCGTGGGTGGCGCGGCAGCGGCGGAGCGAGCAGCAGGCGATGCGTGACTACGCGTCGGCGACGGGGTGCCGGATGGAGTTCCTGCGGCGTCAGCTCGACGACGAGGAGGCGGTGGCCTGCGGACGGTGCGACAACTGCGCGGGGACGCGCTTCGAGGCCAAGGTGACCGCCGCCGCGCTCGACGCCGCCCGCGGCGAGCTGGGCAGGCCCGGAGTGGAGATGGAGCCCCGCAAGATGTGGCCGACCGGCCTCGCCGCGGTCGGGGTCTCCCTCAAGGGACGGATCGCGCCCGGGGAGCAGTCCTTCCCGGGCCGGGCCCTGGGGCGCCTCTCCGACATCGGCTGGGGAAACCGGCTCCGCCCGATGCTGGCGGCGCGCGCCACCGACGGTCCGGTGCCCGACGACGTGGTGGGCGCCGTGGTGAGTGTGCTCGCCGACTGGGCGAAGGGCCCGGGCGGCTGGTCCTCGGGCGCCGAGGACGCGCCGCCGCGGCCGGTCGGTGTGGTCACGGTCGCCTCCCGCGCCAGGCCCCGGCTGGTGGACTCGCTCGGAGCCCGTATCTCGGAGATCGGCAGGATGCCGCTGCTCGGTACGGTCGCGTACGCGCCGGGGGCCGCCGACACCCGGATCCCCCGCACCAACGGCGCGCAGCGGGTGCGGGTTCTGCACGAGGCGCTGACCGTGCCTCCGGAGCTGGCGGCGGCGCTGGCGGCGGCCGGCGGGCCCGTCCTGCTCGTCGACGACCTCTCGGAGAGCGGGTGGACGCTCGCGGTGGCCACCCGGCTGCTCCGCAGGGCCGGGGCCGAGGGTGTCTTTCCGCTGGTCCTCGCCGTTCAGAGCTGAACCGGAGCCGGAGCCTCAGCACTTGGCGCGCCGCGCGGCGGGAGTGCGCGGGTATATAGCGGTCAAATCCCTCCATTCCCACCAGCGGCGCCAATTGCTCGTTGCCGCACGCCCCTGTGCCGGTGAGAATTGGAAGTGCCCCCGCACGGTCTCCTCGCGCTCCGCAAGGGCTGTGCCGCGGCGCGTCCCCACCCGACCCTGCCCGCATTGTGGGCGCGTATGCGAAGGGAGGAACGTGACCTTCGGATTCGCTCCGTCCGCAGCCACTTCGATCAACGGTCAGGCCGCTTCCGTCAACCACCTCGCCAGAATGCTCGAACCCGCCGAGTGGGCCGCCGCCGGGATTCCGCTGCTGCGCAATCCCCGTGAGGTCGTCAGCGGTCTGCACAGCCGGCACGCGCCGACCCCGTCGACCGCCGTGGTGGCCGTGCTCGATCCCGAGGAACGGCTGGCCGCCAGCGCGTCGTTCGTGCCGCGCGCCGCGCCCGTGGACGGCTGGGAGTTCCGCAACGCGCTGCTGGCACACCTGCGTCGGGTCATCCCGCACGATCTGCGTCGGCGCACGCCGGTGCGCACGGCCGTGCTGCTCTACTGCCGTGAGGGCGACGAGCGCTGGACGGAGGAGGACGGCGCCTGGATGTGGGGGCTGCGCGACGCGTGCACGCTGCACGGGCTGCGCTGCGGCGCGTACATCACGCTGACACGCGGCGGCTGGCAGGTACTGGGCGAGGGCCGCGGGGGCCGTCGCCCCAGCTCGGACTCGCCGCCGGCGAGCCTCGCGGAGACGGCGGCCGATCCCGTCATGTCACCCCTGCGGGGCGGTGGTGGCGCGGTCGAGGCGCTGCGCCGTACCGCCGCCCGCTGAACGGCCGCCCGCCGAAGGCGGAGCGGCCGCCGCGCGATCCCCCCGCGGACGGCTCCCCGAAGCGGCCCGGCCACCCTCCTGAAAGAGGCGGCCGGGTCACCGTCGGAACGTACCGGCGTGACCGCCCCCGGCGGGCGCGCCGGATGGCGCCCGGCTCAGACGCCCGCGCCGAGCACGGCGTTGATCCGCTCGGCGTCGCCGCACACGACGAGCAGCGCGGTGGCCCGCGAGCGGGCCAGGGGCAGCGCCTTGGCGACGGCGGCGTCATCGCCACCGTTGACGGCGACGACCACGACGGGCCGGGACTGGGCGCGGGAGACAGCGGCGGCTTCCGCGAAGAACACGTCTTCGCGGGCGTCGTGCTGGGCCCAGTACGCGCTCTCGCCGAACGACAGCTCGTGGGTGGCCCACGGGTGCTGTTCGCCGGTGGTGAGCACCAGGATGTCGCCCGGCGCCCGGCCCGCGTCCAGCAGCAGGTCGATCGCCTCCTCGGCGGCGTCCAGCACGCCGCCCACCGGAGCCGGGATCACCTGGACCTGGGGGGCGGTGGAAGAGGTGGAAGGGGCGGGGTCGGCGGTGCCGGACGCCTTCGGCTGACCGGCGGAGCTGTGCGAGCGCTGCGCCGGCGGCGCGGGCCTCGCGGGACCGGGACCCGGACGTCCGGGCCTCGGTGTCGTCGCGGAACGCGGCCCGGGGACGGGACGCGGACCGGGTACGGGACGGGGGGTCGAAGCGGTGCGACCGGTGGCCGGCGTGGCGCTGGGACCCTGGGCTCTCTCGTGAATCTGAGGCTCCTGAGGGATGAGAGGCATGACTGGATGTCTATCAAACACCGGTGCGAAAAGCATCGGTGGGTGGGCTCATTCGTGCCCGAGGCCGTGAGGCACCCGGGCGGGGTTCGCCGGACGGGTCACCGGGTGTCCCGGAGAGGGCCCGTACCGGAAGTCTCACGTTCCGAGGCCGGATGTTCCGGAGCCGGATGTTGCCGGAGCCGGATGCTCCGGACGCCGGACGGTCCGGTGTCGGGTGGTCGACGGTCAGAAATCGAAGCCGAGTTGGCCCCCGCCTTCCATAGCGGCGACCTGTTCGGGGACCCGGACCTTCTTGAGGTGCCGCCACCGGGGCAGCGCGTCGAGATAGGACCACGAGAGCCGGTGGTGCGCTGTCGGCCCCCACTCCGCCAGCGCCGCCCGGTGCACCGGTGAGGGGTAACCGGCGTTGGCGCCGAACGCGAAGGGTACGTACTCCTCGGACCCGGCGCCCAGTTCGGCCATCATCGCGTCCCTGCGCACCTTGGCGAGCACCGAGGCGGCCGCCACAGAGACGCAGGACTGGTCGCCCTTGATGACCGTACGCACCCGCCAGGGTCCTCCGAGATAGTCGTGCTTGCCGTCCAGGATCACCGCGTCGGGCCGTACCGGCAGCGCCTCCAGGGCGCGTACGGCGGCGAGCCTGAGTGCCGCGGTCATCCCGAGGGCGTCGATCTCCTCCGGGGAGGAGTGCCCGAGGGCGTACGACGTGACCCACGCCTCCAGTTCATCGGCCAGCTCCGTACGGCGCTTGGGGGTGATGAGCTTGGAGTCGGTGAGACCCGCCGGGGGTCTGCGCAGTCCGGTGACGGCCGCGCACACCGTGACCGGACCTGCCCACGCTCCGCGTCCGACCTCGTCGACGCCGGCGATGATCCTGGCGTCCGTGGTGGCGCGCAGCGAGCGCTCAACGGTGTGCGTGGGTGGTTCGTACGGCATGGCACCTGCCAGGTTACGCCGCCCGCACGCCACGCGACAGACCGGGTACCGGCCGTACGGCGCCGGAGAGTCGGGCACATCACCGCGAACCCGCCCAGCCCGCCCCCGCACGGAGCGAGTTCGCGGGCCATCGGGGGCACGCGGGTCTGACGCGCGGCGGCATCAGACCCGGATCCCGTCAAGTGCGGCGCCCGGTCTCACCACCGGTAGCGGTTCTCCTCCGGGCAGGTCACATCGCTCCGTACGCCGCGCTCCGCCAGCAGGTCGCGGGCCCGGCTCTCGGCCAGGCTGGTCGCGTACCAGGGCTCGTCCCCGGGCCCCAGACCGTCGGCGATGCCGCGCAGGGCGCACGAACGCAGCGGCTCGGGGAGCCGGTCCAGCGCCGGTACCGCGTCGGCGGACAGCTCGCGGAAGTACTCGACGTCGATCTTGTGGGTGCGCTCGTACCGCTGTACGTTCCGCTCCGCGACCAGCGCGTCCGGCGAGACCAGGCCGAAGACGAGGACGCCGGCCCCGGCGCTCGCGGCGACGGCGCGCGGCAGCCAGCGGCCCTTGGTGGCACCGGCCACCAGCATCAGGACGATCACCAGCCCGAGCCACAGCTCCACCGCCGTCACGGAGACCCGCAGCCGGGTCAGGCCGAAGGCCTCGACGTACAGGTCCATCCGGCGCAGCGCGGCGGCGACCACGACGAGGGTGAGCACGCAGAGGGTGCCCAGTACGGCGCGGACCAGGGCAGCGTCGCGCGCGCCGCCGCGCGGGGCCCACCGCCGGGCCGCCACGATCACCACCAGGACGAGCAGCGTGACCCACAGGAGCTGCCAGAAGCCTTGGCGCGCGTACTGGGCGGGCGTCGGCCCGGTCTCCGCCACCACCGTGTCGTATCCGCCGAGGAGCACCACGAGCTGGACGGCGATGAAGGCCGCGAAGAGCAGGTTGAGGACGATCAGCGGAATCGCCCACTCCGTACGCCCCCGGGCCTTCCCCGGCCGAACGGTCACCCGGTCCCAGCGCGGCGGCGACGCGGCGGTGTACGCGGCGGCCAGGGCGCCGAGGAGGCCGAGGCCGAAGAGGAGAAGCTGCCAGGGTGCCCCGGCGTCGGAGACGTCGGGGGTGAGGGAGCCGAGGAGTTCGGCGAACGCGGCGTCGGCGCTCGCGAAGAGCGCGCCGAACACGATCAGCAGAACGGCGGCGACCGCGAGCGCGCGAAGTACGGGGACCACCCGGCCCCGGGTTCCGCCCGCGCGCTCGCGCAGACCGCGCAGGGCCCAGACGGCGCCGGGGCCGACCGCGCCGATCAGTCCCGCGGGCCCGAGGAGCACCCCCGGCCAGGTGCGGCTCCCGTGCAGCGCCAGCGCGCCGAGGGCCACGGCGGAGACGACGGCGAGGAAGACGGGCAGGCCCGCGTCGCGCAGCGCGGGCACGGCCAGCAGCGCGAGTCCGCCGCCCGCCCAGACCAGCGTCCAGGGGCGCGGCAGCCGGCCCGCTGCCTGCGCGGCGAAGAACGCGGCGAGAGCGGCGGGGACGGCCACGAACAGCAGGTTCAGGCCGAGCCCGTCGCGCAGCAGCAGGGCACTGAGCAGGGCGGTCGCCAGGGACGACCACAGGGTGGCGGTCCTGATCCGGGCGGGCGGCTCGGGCCTCACCTCGGCCTGCCAGGCGGGTGGTTCGCGCCGGGGCTGCCACTGCTGCCACGGCTCGCGGTACTGGCGCGCCGGGTCCGGCGGGGGCGCGGCGCCCTGGTGGTGCTCGCCGTGGGCGCGGGTCCGCGCGGCGAACGACGGCTCGGCCGCGTCCCGCGGTTCGGCTTGGGCTTCGGCTTCTGCCTTGGCTCCTGCTCCGGCTCCGGCTTTGGCTCCTGCTCCGGCTTCCGCCTCGGCTTCGGTTTCGGCTTCCGCCGACGGGTCCGGCTCCGCGGCCGGCTCGGTTCTGGACGGTGAATCTGTCACGGGACCCCCTCCCGACCGGGCCCGTTCGCCGCGGAGGAGCGGAGCGCGGCACCCGGTGTCTCGATCGGCGCGCGCCGGTCGAAGATCAACACGGCGGCGTGGCCGAAAGGGTAAGCACAGCTTTCGGCGAGGCATGCCTCCGGGAGGGCGGCTGTGGCAGGGCCGTGACAATGAACGGCGCATTCGCCGCGTAAACCGCCCGTCCCGGCCGCCTCGTGGCGGAGCGACCCGCCACGAGGCACCCCATCAGGACGCGGCCCACCAGGACGCGGCCCATCAGGACGCGGCGGCCCCCGGCAGCCACCCCGGCAGCGCCTCCGTACGCTCCCGCCAGTGCTCCGGCGGCGCCCCGGTCGCCCCGGCGGCCGAGACCACTCCCCCGACGATGGCGCAGTTGGTGTCGACGTCGCCGCCGGCCCGCGCCGTCGTCCAGAAGGCCCGCTCGAAGTCGCCGAGCCCGCGCGCCGCCGACCAGAGGGCGAACGGCACGGTGTCGTGCGCGGAGGTGCGCCGCCCGTTGCCGAGCACGGCGGCGACGGTGCCCGGGTCGTCGTAGTCCAGCATGTCCCGCGCCCGGCGCAGCCCCGCTCCGACCGCGCTGCGCGGCACCAGCGCCACCACCCCGTCGAGCAGCGCCTCCGCCGTGGGCGGCCCGCCCGGCGCGGCGGCGAGCGCGGCCGCCGCGGCCACCGCCATGGCGCCCGTCACGGCCTCGCGGTGCTGGTGGGTGGTGTACGCGGAGATCTCGGCCTGGTGCGTGGCCTGCTCGGGGTCGTCCGCGTACCAGGCGCCGAGCGGCGCGATCCGCATCGCGGCCCCGTTGCCCCAGGAGCCCTGGCCGTCGAAGAGCCCGGCGGCCAGTTCGCGCCAGTCACCGCCCTCCCGGATCAGCCGGAGCATCCGGTTCACGGCGGGCCCGTAGCCGCGGTCGAAGTCGTGGTGCTCGGCGAAGGAGCGCGCGAGGGCGTCCTGGTCGACCCGGTGGTGCGCGGCCAGCACGGCCAGCACCGACGTGGCCATCTCGGTGTCGTCGGTCCACTGCCAGTCGCCGGGCGGCAGCTCGCGGCGCTTCAGCAGCGGATAGTTCGCGGGTACGAAGAACTGGGAGCCCAGGGCGTCTCCCACGGCCAGCCCCCGCAGGCTGGCGAGGGCGCGTTCGAAGCGCCGACCGGATACGGGATCAACGGAATCAGAGGTCATCGAGCGGGGATTTTAGCCGGTACGGGCCGGTTCGGCGCGGGTTTATCCCGTGCGGCCGTACGGCTCTGGGACACGCCACTGTTCGAACGGCCGGTCCAGGGTGTAGCGGCCGTCGGCGCCCCGCAGCAGGATCCGGTACTCCGCGTTGCCGGGGTTGGACAGCGACTCGAACTCCGCGACCGACCAGTGGAACCACCGCATGCAGAACAGCCGCATGGTCAGCCCATGGGTCACCAGCAGGACGTTCTCCGGCGAGTCGGGCGTCTCGAAGCTGCGGTGCAGGGACTCCAGGAAGGCCCCGACGCGGTCGTAGACGTCGGCCCCGGACTCCCCCTGGGCGAAGCGGTAGAAGAAGTGCCCGTACGCGTCGCGGTACGCCTTCTGGAGGCGTACGTCCTCGCGGTCCTGCCAGTTCCCCCAGTCCTGCTCGCGCAGCCGGGGCTCCTCGCGTATCCGCACCTGGCCGGGGTCGAGCCCGAACGCCTCGAAGGTCTCGTGGGTACGGCGGTACGGCGAGACGAAGACGCTGACCGGCTCACGGCCGAACAGCTCGCGCAGCCGTACCCCCGTCTCCTCGGCCTGTCTGCGGCCCTTCTCGGTGAGCCTCAGGGCATGGTCGGGCTCGCGCTCGTACACCGTGTCATCTGCGTTGCCTTCCGATTCACCGTGCCGGACAAGGACAATGCGCCGCGGTCGTGCCATGACACGACCCTAGATCGCCCGGCTCCGCACCGTGCGACCGCCCGGCACTCCGGGCGCCCATCCGGCGTAGCCGGGCGGGCCCGGCACCCCGCGCGCACCGTCGGCCGGGCCGCCGGTCACGCTGTCCGGCACCCTTCCTCCACGCCGTCGTCCACGCCGTCGTTCACACCGTCCAGGACGGCTCCAGGTCGATGACGTCCCCGGCCAGCGCCGCGACGTCGGTGGCCGTCTGGGCACGCAGCGTCAGCCGCTCGACCCGCTCGACGCGGTACTTGCCGTGCTCGGCCGCCGACTGCCACATGGACAGGACGATGAACTCATGGCCGGGCGCCTCTCCGAAGAGCCCGCGCACCATCCCCGGCGAACCGGCCATCGCGGGGTTCCACACCTTCTCCTGCATGAGGGCGAAGTGCTCCACCCGTTCCTCGTGCACCCGGGAGTGCGCGACGCGCACCACGTCCGCGTCGGTGAAGCGGGGCTCGAAGCCGGTCTTCACGTCGAAGCGGTAGTCGAAGAGCTTGACCTGGATGTCCTTGTACGTGCCGGACTGCGAGGCGGAGAGCCGGTCGTGCGAGCGCGCCATGAACGAGTCGTAGAACGCACGGCTCTCCCAGAACGTGAAGACATGGACGACACCCGGCCGCGACCTGCTCCATCCCCCGCCCTGTCCCCGGAACCCCGGCTCACCGAGCAACCCCGCCCATTTCCGCTGCCCGCGTTCGAAACCTCGACGGTCGATCACGGTGCAGCGAATCCACTTGACCAGCACGGCGCCATCGTACGGGGGCGGAACGTGGCACGGGTCACGCCCCGTACGGGACGCGGTGGCCGCCCCGTCGCACCGCCGGATCTGTCGAGTATCGGCCAAGGTGACGTCAACTGGCCAGATGCGGCTCCGGGTTGTCAGTGGCGCCGTCTAGCCTGGTGTACCAGGTCCGGACATCCGCACCGATTCCGAGGAGGGGGAGGACTGGTGAGCAGTTTCAACCGGGGAGTGTCCAAGGTCGAGGTCACCCTCAAATGGGATCCCAGCCCCATGGGCCGGCCCGCCCATGACCTGGATCTCATCGCGGCGACCTACACGGCGGACGCCCCGGACACACCCGCCTATCTGGTCCACTTCGGCAGCCGCTCCCCGGACGGGACGATCACGCTGGACCGCGAGAGCCGTACGGGCCAGGGCTTCGGCTCCGACGAGGAGATGACCCTGGAGCTGGACCGGCTGGGGGCGGACTACCGCCGCGTGATCGTGGGCGTGGCCATCCAGCAGCAGAACGGCCGCCGGACGTTCGGGGACATAGCCAACGCCTCGGTCCGGCTGGCGGAGGGGTACACGGAGCTGTCGGAGCACGACTTCGCCGGGGTGACCGCCGCGACGGCGGCGACCTTCGCCGAGTTCACCCGGGAGGCCGGCGGCACCTGGCAGTTCCGTCCGGTCGTGCGCGGCTTCGACACGGACCCCCAGTCGTTCGGCGCCCTGATGGGCGGCGGCTGACGGTCCGGGGCGGCGGTCGGGACCGAGAAGGAGGGGGAACAGAGGCTGAGCGCGCCGCACCGCCCGAGGGGCGGCGGGCCGCTTCGGCCCACCGCCCCTCAGTGCTACGGAACCACCTCGTCGCTACGGGACTACCTCGTCACCGCGTGGCGGCTCAGCGTGTGGCTGCTCAGCTGCAGCCGCTCGTGGAGCCGCAGCCCTCGCAGATGTAGCAGGACCCGGCCCGCTGCATCTTCGTACCGCAGGAGAAGCAGAGCGGTGCGTCGGCGCTGATGCCGAGCTGCATCTCGACCAGTTCGGCCGAGGTGTGCGCCTCCTTGGGCGCCGGGACCACGGCCGGCTTGGGCGCCGCCGAGGTGGCCTGCTGCGACATGGCCGAGAGGGACGGAGCCGCCGCGGTCAGGCTCTCGGCGTCGAGGACACCCTCGGCGTCGAGGTCCAGGACCGGCTCGTACGAACCGGTGTCCAGGTGGCGCTGGCGCTCCTCGGCCGAGTGGATACCGAGCGCGGAGCGGGTCTCGAAGGGCAGGAAGTCCAGGGCGAGACGGCGGAAGATGTAGTCGACGATCGACTGCGCCATCCGTACGTCCGGGTCGTCCGTCATCCCGGCCGGCTCGAACCGCATGTTGGTGAACTTGGAGACGTACGTCTCCAGCGGCACGCCGTACTGCAAACCGACCGAGACGGCGATCGAGAAGGCGTCCATCATGCCCGCGAGCGTCGAGCCCTGCTTCGACATCTTGAGGAAGACCTCGCCGAGACCGTCGTCCGGGTAGGAGTTGGCGGTCATGTACCCCTCGGCGCCGCCCACCGTGAAGGAGGTGGTGAGGCCCGGACGGCCCTTGGGCAGACGCTTGCGGACCGGGCGGTACTCGATGACCTTCTCGACGGCCTCGCGGATGGTCTCCTCGGCCTTCTCCGCGACCTTCTCGTCCTTCTTCTTCGCGGAGAGCGGCTGACCGACCTTGCAGTTGTCGCGGTAGATCGCGAGCGCCTTGACGCCCATCTTCCACGCCTCGAAGTAGACCTCCTCGACGTCCTCGACGGTGGCGGTCTCCGGCAGGTTCACCGTCTTGGACAGCGCGCCGCTGATCCAGGGCTGGATGGCCGCCATCATGCGGACGTGGCCCATCGCGGAGATGGAGCGCTCGCCCATCGCGCAGTCGAAGACCTCGTAGTGCTCGGTCTTCAGACCGGGGGCGTCGACCACCACACCGTGCTCGGAGATGTGCTCGACGATCGCCTCGATCTGCTCCGCCGGGTAGCCGAGCCGGCGCAGCGCCTGCGGCACGGTGCCGTTGACGATCTGCATCGAGCCGCCGCCGACCAGCTTCTTGAACTTGACGAGCGCGAGGTCGGGCTCAAGGCCCGTGGTGTCGCAGGACATCGCGAGACCGATGGTGCCGGTGGGCGCGATGACCGACGCCTGGGCGTTGCGGAATCCGTTCTTCTCGCCGAGACGCAGCACGTCCTGCCACGCCTCCGTGGCGGCGGCCCAGACCGGGCTGTCCAGGTCGTCGACGTGGACGGCCGCGGTGTTGGCGTCGGCGTGCTGCTTCATGACGCGCTTGTGCGGCTCGGCGTTGCGGGCGTAGCCGTCGTACGGACCGACGACCGCGGCCAGCTCGGCGGAGCGGCGGTACGACGTGCCCGTCATCAGCGAGGTGATGGCGCCGGCCAGCGCGCGGCCGCCGTCGGAGTCGTACGCGTGGCCCGTGGCCATCAGGAGGGCGCCGAGGTTGGCGTAGCCGATGCCCAGCTGGCGGAAGGCCCGGGTGTTCTCGCCGATCTTCTGCGTCGGGAAGTCCGCGAAGCAGATGGAGATGTCCATCGCGGTGATGACCAGCTCGACGACCTTGGCGAAGCGCTCGGACTCGAAGGACTGGTTGCCCTTGCCGTCGTCCTTGAGGAACTTCATCAGGTTCAGCGAGGCCAGGTTGCACGAGGTGTTGTCCAGGTGCATGTACTCGCTGCACGGGTTCGAGCCGTTGATCCGGCCGGACTCGGGGCAGGTGTGCCAGTGGTTGATCGTGTCGTCGTACTGGATGCCCGGGTCGGCGCAGGCCCAGGCGGCCTCGGCCATCTTGCGGAAGAGGGACTTCGCCTCGACCTCTTCGATGACGTCACCGGTCATCCGGGCGCGCAGCCCGAACTTGCCGCCGGCCTCGACGGCCTTCATGAACTCGTCGTTGACCCGGACCGAGTTGTTGGCGTTCTGGTACTGGACGGACGTGATGTCGTCGCCGCCCAGGTCCATGTCGAAGCCCGCGTCGCGCAGGGCGCGGATCTTCTCCTCCTCCTTGACCTTCGTCTCGATGAAGTCCTCGATGTCGGGGTGGTCGACGTCGAGGATGACCATCTTGGCCGCGCGCCGGGTGGCGCCGCCGGACTTGATCGTCCCGGCGGAGGCGTCGGCACCGCGCATGAAGGAGACGGGGCCCGAGGCGTTGCCGCCGGAGGAGAGGAGCTCCTTGGAGGAGCGGATCCGGGAGAGGTTCAGGCCGGCGCCCGATCCTCCCTTGAAGATCATCCCCTCTTCCTTGTACCAGTCGAGGATCGAGTCCATGGAGTCGTCGACGGACAGGATGAAGCAGGCCGAGACCTGCTGCGGCTGGGGCGTGCCGACGTTGAACCACACGGGCGAGTTGAAGCTGAAGACCTGGTGCAGGAGGGCGTACGCCAGCTCGTGCTCGAAGATCTCGGCGTCGGCGGGGGACGCGAAGTACTGGTACTCCTCACCGGCCTTCCGGTACGTCTTCACGATCCGGTCGATGAGCTGCTTGAGCCCGGTCTCGCGCTGCGGGGTGCCGACGGCCCCGCGGAAGTACTTGCTGGTGACGATGTTGACCGCGTTCAACGACCAGAAGTCGGGGAACTCGACGCCACGCTGCTCGAAATTGACCGAGCCGTCGCGCCAGTTGGTCATGACGACGTCACGGCGCTCCCAGACCACCTCGTCGTACGGATGCACGCCGGGGGTCGTGTGGATCCGCTCGATGCGCAGCCCCTTGCCGGTCTTGGAACCCTTGGTGCGGGAACCTCGTGCCGGGCCGCTCGCCGTCTCTGTCATGCCGCCTCCCATATACGTACAAAAACGCCCTGCCGTGCCATGTTCTTCCCGTGGCACGGAGTGTGTGTCTGATGCCTCGGGCGCACACAGAGCACCCGTGACAGGTCTTGATCGCCGCGGAGCGGCCGGGATCGAGCCGGCCGGTCAGTCCGCGGCGGTGGCGGGCACGGGGACCTCAAGGGTCTCGCCGGTGCCGCATTCCTCCGAGGGGGGCCGCTCGCGCAGTTCGGCGATGGCGGCCTCGAAGTCTTCGAGCGAATCGAACGCCCGGTACACGGACGCGAAGCGCAGGTACGCGACGAGGTCGAGTTCCTGCAACGGGCCGAGTATGGCCAGCCCCACGTCGTGGGTGGTCAGCTCGGCGCTGCCGGTGGCGCGCACCGCTTCCTCGACCCGCTGGCCGAGCTGGGCGAGGGCGTCCTCGGTGACCGGCCGCCCCTGGCACGCCTTGCGCACGCCGGAGATGACCTTGGTGCGGCTGAAGGGCTCCGTCACACCGCTGCGCTTGATCACCATCAGCGAGGCGGTCTCCACCGTCGTGAAACGGCGGGAGCAGTCGGGGCACTGGCGACGGCGTCGGATGGACGTCCCGTCGTCGGTGGTGCGGCTGTCGACGACCCGGCTGTCGGGGTGCCTGCAGAAGGGACAGTGCATGGCTCCCAACCCCTCCTTCACAGCACGACTGAATAGCCCCGTCAGGGCCCGGAAAAGCCCCTCGAAGCAAGCCCCAGCATAGGCGATGTCCTCGGGACCGAAGACCCGGGACCACAACTTCTGGGTGGCTGAGACAATCCAACCACTAGATCTGGGGTTTGGTCGCATCCTAGGCCCCAGCGCGTGTCGCGCGTCGAGGCGGGTACGGCGGAGCCGCGGCGACCGGCCACGAGCGTACGGGAAGGGCGCGGCGCCAGGTCTCGCGGGCCGCCGGATGCGAGACTGGGGCGGCCCCGGGCGGGCGCACCGGAGGCCCCCACGGACGGCCGTGGGACGACCCGCAGGAGCCTCGGCCGGCATCCGCGAGGCAGCCCCCGGAGCCGCCGCCGACGCCGGGGGACGACCCCTTGCCGAGGTCCGGAATCAGCCCTACGGCGCACCGCCGGACGGCGCCGTCCCACCCGGAAAAGCCTGCTCATACACCCAGTCGGCCACCCACAACAGACACTCCGCGATTTTTCACTCGAACGTGTGTTTGGCGCAACCTTTCGAAAGCTACTACCGTTGTCCAGCCAGGGAGAACATTTCGAGAGGGGCCACCGTGACCACCACCGCAGACAGTGCCACCATCACCGCCCAGGACCGCTCCCAGGGCCGACTCGATCCGGTGCATGTAATGAATGTGAATGACACAGCCACGAATTCGGAGGGCGCCAAGCCCACCCGTTCGATGCCCGGGCGACCTCCAGGGATCAGGGCGGACAGCTCGGGCCTCACCGACCGCCAGCGCAGGGTGATCGAAGTCATCCGCGACTCCGTGCAGCGTCGGGGATACCCGCCCTCGATGCGGGAGATCGGCCAGGCCGTGGGTCTCTCCAGCACCTCGTCGGTGGCCCACCAGCTGATGGCCCTGGAGCGCAAGGGCTTTCTGCGCCGCGACCCGCACCGGCCGCGGGCGTACGAGGTCCGGGGGTCGGACCAGCCGAGCACCCAGCAGACGGACACGACGGGCAAGCCCGCCGCATCGTACGTCCCGCTGGTCGGCCGGATCGCCGCCGGAGGACCGATCCTCGCGGAGGAGTCCGTCGAGGATGTCTTCCCCCTCCCCCGCCAGTTGGTGGGCGACGGTGAGCTGTTCGTGCTGAAGGTCGTCGGTGACTCGATGATCGAGGCCGCGATCTGCGACGGCGACTGGGTGACGGTCCGCCGCCAGCCCGTCGCGGAGAACGGCGACATCGTGGCGGCGATGCTGGACGGCGAGGCGACGGTGAAGCGCTTCCGCCGCGAGGAGGGCCACGTCTGGCTGCTCCCGCACAACGCCGCGTACCAGCCGATCCCCGGCGACGACGCGACCATCCTGGGCAAGGTGGTCGCCGTCCTGCGCCGGGTCTGAAAGGGCCGGACCGAGCGCGCGGCATCCAGTTGCGGTACACGCCGAGTTCTCGTGTACCGCAACATCACAGGCGCAATGTCATAGACGCGATGTCGAACGCACGACGTCATAGGCGCGATGCCGAACGCACGACATCGGAGCCGGAGCAGCGCAGGAGCGGTTACCGTCCGTCCGCCCGGGCCGCCTCGTCGATCTTCGCGAGGGACCGCCGTACCTGATTGCGGTCCGTGGTGTACCAGAAATCCGGCAGCGAGGCCCGCAGAAAGCTGCCGTATCGCGCATTGGCCAGCCTCGGATCGAGGACAGCGACCACGCCGCGGTCACCGGTCGCCCGGACCAGCCGCCCCGCACCCTGGGCCATCAGCAGCGCCGCATGCGTGGCCGCCACGGCCATGAATCCGTTGCCGCCGCCCTCCTCCACGGCCTTCTGCCGCGCGCTCATCAGCGGATCGTCCGGACGCGGGAACGGAATCCGGTCCATCACCACCAGCTGCGAGCTCGGGCCCGGCACATCCACCCCCTGCCACAGCGACAGGGTGCCGAAGAGGCAGGTCTTCGGATCAGCGGCGAACGCCTTGATCAGCTCGCCGAGTGTCTCCTCGCCCTGGAGCAGGATCGGCGAGTCCAGCCGCCCCCGCAGCTCCTCGGCCGCCGCCTGGGCTCCGCGCATCGACGAGAACAGCCCCAGCGTCCGCCCGCCCGCGGCCTCCACCAGCTCCGCCAGCTCATCCATCATGTCGCCGCGCGTACCCTCCCGCCCCGGCGGGGAGAGATGGCGCGCGACGTAGAGAATGCCCTGCTTGCGGTAGTCGAAGGGCGAGCCGACGTCGATGCCCTTCCACTGCGGGACGTCCTCGCCCTCCGTACCCTCCGGTGCCAGGCCGAGGGACGCGCCCACCCCGTTGAAGTCACCGCCGAGCTTGAGCGTGGCGGAGGTGAGCACCACCGAGCGGTCGGTGAACAGCTTCTCCCGCAGCAGCCCCGACACGGAGAGCGGGGCGACCCGCAGCGACGCCCCGAACCGGTCGTTCCGCTCGCACCAGACGACGTCCCACTCCGAACCGTTCGCCAGCCGCTCCGCCACGCCGTGCACGGACTCCACGGACGCGAGCGCCTGCTTCCGTACGACATCCTCGTCCTGCACGGACTTGTCGCGCGTGGCGCCGATCGCCGAGATGACCGTGCGCGCCGCGTCCCGCAGCGCCATCAGGGCGAAGCCGAGATCCTCCGGGATCTCCTCCAGACGGCCGGGCAGCGCCAGCTCCATCAGCCGCTCGAAGGTCTCGGCCGCCGTCTGGAGCGCGTCCGCCGCCTTCTCGTTCACCAGCTTCGCCGAGCGGCGTACGGCCCGGTTGACCTGCCCCGGGGTCAGCTCCCCCGTGGCCACCCCGGTGACCCGTGAGACCAGCTCATGGGCCTCGTCCACGATCAGCACCTCGTGCTGCGGAAGGACCGGCGCGCCCTCGATCGCGTCGATCGCGAGCAGCGCGTGATTGGTCACCACGACATCGGCGAGCTTGGCACGCTCCCGCGCCAGCTCGGCGAAGCACTCCGCGCCGTACGCACACTTCGACGCCCCCAGGCACTCCCGCGACGAGACCGAGACCTGCGACCAGGCCCGGTCGGAGACGCCCGGCGTCAGGTCGTCCCGGTCGCCCGTCTCCGTCTCGTCCGCCCAGTCCCGCATCCGCAGCAGGTCCTGGCCGAGCTTGCTGGTCGGCACGGCCGCCTCGAACGGGTCGAAGAGGCCGTCCTCGTCGTCCTGCGGCACCCCCTCGTGCAACCGGTGCAGACAGAGGTAGTTGGACCGGCCCTTGAGCATGGCGAACTGGGGGCGGCGGCGCAGCAGCGGATGCAGCGCGTCGACCGTCCGCGGCAGGTCGCGCTCCACGAGCTGGCGCTGGAGGGCCAGCGTCGCCGTGGCCACCACGACCCGCTCTCCGTGGGCCAGCGCGGGCACCAGATAGCCCAGGGACTTACCGGTGCCGGTGCCGGCCTGGACCAGCAGGTGGGAAGGGTCGTCGATGGCTTGGGCGACGGCCTCGGCCATGGTGACCTGGCCTGGCCGTTCCACGCCGCCGACGGAGCTGACGGCGGCGTGGAGGAGCTCGGGGAGTGATGGCTTCGTCATAGCCCGACCACCCTACGGGGCACCACCGACAACGACGCTCACTCGCTCGTCCGTACGACGGCGAGCGGGTTGGGCACCGTACCGTGGACGGCGGCGTGCGGCCGGTCGGAGCGGTCCCGGTAGCCGTCGAGGTGCAGCCGGTTCCGGTTGAGGCAGAGCCGCTCGATACGGGGTGTGAGCAGGTCGAACGTCTCGAAGCGCTCCTTCAGCTCGGGGAACCGGGCCTGGTAGCGCAGGATCTCCGCCCGTACGAGCGACCAGAACACGTCGTCGGGCACGCCGAGTTGGTCCGCGCACAGCGGGGCCAGATAGCGGAACACGCCGATGAAAAGCCCTGAATGGATGAACTGCGGGAGAAAGGCGGGCTCCTCCGTGAGCAGCGTGGCCTTCACATCGGCGGGCATCGCGTCGTGCTCGGGCAGCGGCCGGGCGCTGAGGTTCACATCGTCGACGAAGTCCTTCATGGCGAGCCGTACGGGCACGTCCCGGTCGTCGAAGACGACGATGGCGTTCTCGCCGTGCGGGGAGAAGACCGTCCCGTAGCGGTAGAGGAAGTGCAGCAGCGCGGGGAGCAGCGCCGAGAAGAGGCGGCGCAGCCACTCCTCCGGGGCGAGCCCGGAGCGCTCCACCAGTTCGGCGGTGAACGCGCGGCCCCGCGGATCCGTATGGATGAGCGAGGCGAGCGTACGGGCGCGTTCGCCCGGGGCCAGCCGGGTCTGGAGGGGCTCGCGCCAGATCGTACCGAGCAGTTCCTTGTACTGGTAAGGGACTTCGGGGAGGTGGTCGTAGAGGGGATGCTC
The DNA here is from genome assembly GCF_042752355.1 of Streptomyces sp. NPDC059255. NCBI lineage: Bacteria > Bacillati > Actinomycetota > Actinomycetes > Kitasatosporales > Streptomycetaceae > Streptomyces > Streptomyces sp. NPDC059255. The sequence goes on along the minus strand of NZ_JBHYZP010000047.1, from coordinate 6,982 downwards.
GACGGTCACGGAGGCGACCTCGCCGAGGAGGATGACCCGGCACTCGTCGCGGAGGAACGGGTCGGCGTCGCGCACGCCGTGCATCCACGCGGTGACAGCGGGTGCGGCGAGGGTGCGCTCGGTGGGCAGTCCGCGCCAGACGAGGGTGTTGAGGATGGACAGCGGCAGCTTGACCGTGTGCCGGTCGGGCCGCCGGACGTTGAGGAACGTACGGATCGACTGCTGCGGCAGCCGGAGGTCACCGTCGGTGGGGAGCGGGACGATCGCTCCCCGGGCTATGGCGGGCGCGTAGAGCTGGATCAGCACCTCGTCCCACTGCCAGGGGTGGACGGGCAGGTAGAGGTAGCCGGCGGGGTCGAGGCCGCGGTCCCGGAGCACGGTGTCGAAGCGTGCGCGTACGGCGTCGTCGAGTTCGAGCGCGTAGAGCTGGTCCGGGGTGGCGAGCGAGGCGACGCCCCGATAGGTGGCAAGGGTGGTGCTGACGGCGATCCAGGGCAGGGTGGCCGGGGTGCGGCCCTCGGGCGCCCAGCGGTCCGCGTCGGTGGCGGAGAATCCGACGCGGCCCTTGTTGAGAACGATCCAGGGGTGGCCGGTCTGGTGTCCTTCCAGTTCCGCGTAGTCGAGGCCGGCGAGTTCCGCGGCGCTGAGCGCGGTGTGGTCGAGCTTGGCGTCGGCGGCGAGCGTGGTGGTGAGTTCCCGGACGAGGTGGCCGAGGGTGGTGCCGTCCAGGCCGAGGAGCCGCCGCGCCAGCAGCAGGAAGCGCAGGGGGTCGGTGAAGGGCCGGCCGTCGCACCGTACGGAGCCGGGGTCGACCCGCCAGTGGCCGTACGCGGCGCGCTCCGCGCGGAAGGTGAGCGTCTCGCCGGCGTCGAGCGTCACGGCGTAGCCGCCGGAGCCGGGACGGGGGCCGGAGCCGTCGGCGGATCCGGACTGGGCCGCGGGCTCTGTCGGCCCTTCCGCCACGGGTACCGGCTCGATGATCTCCTCGTACGCGAACTCCCCGAGCGTCTTGGCGAGCAGGCGGCCGGCCACGCGCTCCCACGCCGCCGGGTTCAGCTCGGGCGGGGCGAAGAGCGGGGCGGACCCGGCAGGGCCCTCGGGGGCCGGCCCGCCCGGGGTGGCTATGGAACCGGCGGGGTCGGCGGCGTCGGGGGTGGTGGCATCAGGGGTAGCGGCGTCAGATGTGGCGGAGGAGGCGGGCGATGCGGAGGATGCAGGGGAGGTCGGCACGAGGACTCCTCGGGAGGGAACCGATGGGGTTCGAGCGGGACATGCGGGCGTGCGGATCGTGCGGGATGTACGGGACGTACGGAGCGAGCGGGGCGGTCCGGGGTGGTCGGCCGGGCGGGGCGTACGGGGCCGGAGGGACGGCGGTTCTGTCACAGGAGGTCGCGCAGTGCGCGGTCGCGGACCATGAGCGCGGCGCGTTTGTCCGGCAGCTCGACCTCGGCGGCGAAGCGGAAGCCGGCGCTGAGGAACGCGGAGACGGACGGGGTGTTGCGCAGATCCGGTTCGGCGACGACCCGTCCGCAGCGGGGACGGTGATCGAGGACCAGGTCGGCGACGGCCCGCAGCAGGAGGGTGCCGACCCCGCGGCCCCGGTTCACGGCAGCGCCGAGCAGCAGGTGGATCCCGGTGTCGTGGGGGCGTGCCGGGTAGTGGCGCGCGAGGGGGTCGAGGTCCGCGCGGTACAGCTCCCAGTAGCTCATGGGGACGCCGTCGAGCACGCCGAGGAAGGGGATGGTCCGTCCGTCGCCGTCGAGTTGGGGCCGCAGATGGGCCTCCGTGATGGCTGCCGGGCCCGCGAGGTCCCAGAACGCGGCGACTGCCGGATCGTTCATCCACCCGCTGACCAGGGCGAGGTCACGCTCCACCCGGACCGGGACGAGCTGGAAGACCCCGGCGGGGGTGGTGGCGGGGCCCCAGCGTTCCGGGGCGTCGAGCAGATCACCGGTGCGGGCGTCGTCGGACGGTGGGGTCACGGCCATCGGATCGCCCTCTCCGAGCAGTGCGACGAGTTCGTCGGACAGCCTCAGGTCGAGGGTGTCCCCGGTGGCCTCGCCCGTGGGTGAGCCGGGGCCGGTTCCGGTGTCGGTGCTCGCTTCGGTGGAAGGCACAGTGGCGCTCTCCTCTCAGCAGTTCTGACGGTCCTTCATGTTCCTTCAGTCGCGCAGGGGGTTGGTGACGGTGACGTAGACGCTCTGCGTGTCCACCGGGCCGACCAGTTCGTCCAGGCCGTGCAGCCGGGTGAGCAGGTTGGCCTTGCAACGCAGCGTGGCGCTCTCCAGGAGGAGGTCGGGCAGGGACGAGCCGAGGCCCGTCGCGCCCGCCAGGAAGCGCCGGAAGGCCGCGATGAGGACGCGCTCGTCGGCGAGCCCCTGGGCGCCGAACGCGCCGATCAGGCCGAAGACGTTGTTGATGGCGAGGTAGTAGGCGAAGCGTTCGTCGGTGACGGCGTCGGAGACGAAGGTGTCGCTGACGGAGCCGATGCCGGGGAGTCTGCGCTCCAGCGCGGCGCGGTGGGACTCACGGAAGTAGTAGCCCTGGTTGTCGCGGTAGCGCCCGCCGACGGGCCAGCCCGCCGGGTCGAGGACGACCAGGGTGTTCTGCTGGTGCGCCTCCAGGGCGATCCCGGCCGTTCCGTCGAGCCAGAGCACGGGGCGTACGACCTGGTCCAGATAGCGCAGGAACCACTCGGCCGCGACGGCGCCCTCCGGGCGGCCGGTCCGGTCGGCGAGGCCGGTGACGATCGCGGCCAGACGCGAGTACATCCCGGCGCGGCCCGGGTAGGGGCGCGGCGCGGTGAGTCCCGCGATGCAGACCGCGTCGTCGGACGGCCCGAACGGGTTGTGGCGGAGCATGACGTCGAGTCCGGTGACGGGATCGCCGTCCGGGGTGTCGACGGCGAGCCAGGCGGGGTCGCGGACGATGTCGAAGCCGGGGTGCGCGGCCCCCCACTCCTTGCCGAGACCGCTGCGCAGCAGCCGGTGGACCTCGACGCCGCGGTGGAGTTCCTTGCGGAGGTTCTCCCGGCGGGAGTTGGTGATGCGTACGCCCAGGGATAGCTTGAGCATGGCGGGGGCGCCGGGGCGGTGCACCGTACGGATGGAGGAGGTGGGGTGCCAGGGGGCGCCCTGGGGCCCGAGATCGTGCAGCAGACCGGCGTCGAGGAGGTCCCGTACAGCCGGCCGGTGGGCCAGGTCCCGTGCCTGCCAGGGGTGCAGGGGCAGGGCCACCGTGTTCTCGGGGAGGGGGTGACCGCCGAGGAGCCGGGCGGTGAGCGCTTCGGCGGGCAGGACGCGGCCCTGTTCGGTCCAGGCGGAGTCGGTGGCGAGTACGGAGCGGTCGACTGCCATCCAGTGGAGGGGGAAGGAGCCGCGCAACTCCGGTGAGTAGAGGCGCGCCTCGGTCTCGGAGAGGCCTTCGCGGCTCTTGGGCGTGGGGTGCAGGGGGTGCCCGAGGAGCAGGGACTGCTCCGCCGTGAGGAACGGGTCGGCGTCGGCGTCCGCCTCGGGGCGGGCCCGCCGGTCGGCGAGGAACCCAGCGGTGTGGCCGAGGGAGTTGGCGACCCTGCCCACCAGGTCGGCGCCCTGGTAGCGGCCCGACTCACGGCCGAGGAGCGCGGCCACGGTGACGGCCTCGGCGGCGGGGGCGTCCCGCGGGCCGCCTTCCAGGAAGGGCATGCCGAAGCGGTGCCAGCCCGTCGCGGACCAGTGGCGTACGGGGACGAGGAGCGCGGTGCCGCTGGCGTCGAGCGGGATGCGGAGCACCGTGCCGTCGGGGCGGGGCAGTCCGGTCTCGCGGACCCAGCAGCGCAGCAGGTTCTCGGTGGCGGCGGCGTCGGCCGCCTTCTGCGGGTCGGGGTGGTCGAGGTGGTCGGCGCCCGGGACGGCCGGGTCGGCCGCGGTGGGGCCCGGCGTGGCCGCGGGGCCGGTGAGCCGCCCGTCGGGTCCGCCCGCTGCCTGCCGTGGCACCGTGACCGACTCCGCAGTGGTGGGAGGGCCGTCGGCCTCGGGCGCGTCGGGTGAGGGGGTGTGGTTCACGGAGGGCTTCCTTGTGAGGAGTCGGGATCGGCGGCGTCAGCGGCACAGACCGGATTCTTTCCGGCGGAGCCCGGCTTGTCCGCCGCGGAGACCGGCGCCCCCGCCGCGGGACACGGCCGCTTCTCCGGGTGCGGGGCGCGTGGCCGCCGCGAGTGCGTCGGCGAAGCGGTCGAGGACCGCGTCGGCCTGCTCGTCGGTGAGCGTGAGCGGCGGGAGCAGCCGCACCACGGACGCCCGGTGTCCGCCGAGTCCGACGATGAGGCCGCGGCGGAGACATTCCCGCTGGACGGCGGCGGCGAGTGCGGGGGCCGGCGGCGCAGGATCGCCGGCTGCCGGGGCGACGAGTTCCACACCGATCATGAGACCACGTCCGCGTACGGCGCCGACGCGCGGGTGGCGGTCCGTCAACTCCCGCAGCCCGCACAGCATCCGCGCCCCGAGGAGGGCGGCGCGCTCGGCGAGCCGGTTTTCCCGTACGTACGCGAGGGTGGCCGCGCCCGCCGCCATCGCGAGCTGGTTGCCCCGGAAGGGGTCCGGCGGGCCGGCGGGCAGCGGGGCGTCGAGATCCGCGTGATGGACAATCACGGCGAGCGGGAGGGAGCCGCCGATCGCCTGGGACATCACCATCACGTCGGGGGTGATCCCGCTGTGCTCCACGGCCCAGAAGGCACCGGTGCGCCCCACACCCGTCCGGGTCTCGTCGGCGATGAGCGGAATGGCGCGGGCCGCCGTGCTCCGGCGCATCTCGCGCAGCCAGGGGTCGGGCGCGGGGATCACCCCGCCCTCGTCCTGGACCGGTTCGAGCATCATCCCGGCGGGGGCGTCCGGGCCGTCCCCGCCGTCGGACACGCCCGCGGCCCAGGCGTCGTGGTCGGTTCCGCCGAAGGTGAGCACGGTGTCGCGGCCGGTGGCGGTACGGACGAGGGCGAGCGCGCTCCCGACGGCGTCGGCGGCCGTGGGGCCGCAGAACCGGACCCGGGTGTCGGCGGCGAACCCGGCCGGGAGCGTGGCGAACAGCTCAGTGGTGAAGGCGTCCTCGACGGGGGTGGTGAGGTCGGGGACGTGCAGCGGGGCGCCGGAGTCCAGGACCTTCCTGATCGCCTCCAGCACGACCGGATGGTTGTGCCCGAGGGCGAGGGCGCCCGCGCCGGAGAGGCAGTCGAGATAGCGCCGGCCGTCGGCTCCCTCGATCGTCAGCCCCCGGGCGCGCACCGGGACGATGGGCAGGGAGCGCGCGTAGGTGCGGGCCGATGGTTCGCGCGGGGGCCGGCTCCGCAGGATGCCCGCGTGGGCGACGGTCGGTGCCGCCGGTGCTGATTCGGTCACGGTCACAGCGATCGGTCCTCCCCTGGGCAGCGTCGGTCCTCTGTCAGTACGGCGCCGGCTCCCCGAATGTTCGACGGTGCGCCGCGGGCCGGGCCCTCTCGTACGTACCAACGACGCGCCGCGCCGGGGATCACGGGCAGCGGGAAGATCATTGCGCCGGGGGAACCGCCGCCCTGCCGAACGCCGTCCCCAACGGCACCGGCATAGTGGGGCGCGTCCCGGCTCCGGTCGCCGTCGCCGGGTGCGCCAACTGTTCCTTTGTTCCGAACTGTCCAGAAGTCCCAGGGGGATATCGCCATGCGACCCATACGTCCGACACTTACCGCACGCCGGGGAAGGAGCGCGCGGCGCAGACCCTCCCCCGTTCTGGCCGCCGTGTCGGTCGCCGCGGTCCTCGCGCTGACGGCCACGGGCTGCGGTTCCGACGAGGACCAGGCCGCGGCGAAGGCGAGCGAGTCCGCCACGGCCGCCTCCGACGGCAAGATCACGATTCCTGACGATCTCAAGGACCGGCTCAAGGAGCACGGGATCGACATGGACAAGTGGCGCGGGGGTGAGTGGAAGAACTGGGACCGCGAGACCTGGCTGCGTGAGGCCAAGGACTTCGTCAACCCGATCATCGAGGGTCTCTGGGACCCGGACCGGATGCGGGACGCTGAGAAGCCGCCGGAGAAGTCCGTCGACGACCAGGACATCTCCGGGGACACGGGCGTCACCGACCCGGAGCCGGCGCCGGTGACCGCGCGGGCCGTGAGCGCGCCGTACGGCGACAACGCCGCGCAGGCGGGCAAGTTGTTCTTCGACGGGCCCGAGGGCTCGATGGTCTGCTCGGCGACGGTGGTCGAGGACCCGGCGAACCCCGGCAGGTCCAACATGGTCTGGACTGCGGGCCACTGCGTGCACTCCGGCAAGAGCGGCGGCTGGTACCGGAACATCGCGTTCGTGCCCTCGTACAACGACAGCGCCCTGTCGATGGCCGAGTTGGAGACCGCGCCCAAGGAGCGGATCGCCCCGCACGGCGTGTGGTGGGCCGACTGGGCGCAGACCTCCTCCCAGTGGATCGCCCAGGGCGGGCCGACCGGCGGTCAGGGCGCGCCGTACGACTTCGCGGTCATCCATGTCACGCCGGAGAAGGGCGGTTCGGGCAGGTCGCTGGAGGAGACGGTCGGTTCGGCGCTGCCGGTGGAGTTCAATGCTCCGGCGACCCCGGAGATCGCGGCCATGACGGCGACCGGCTACCCGGCGGCGCCGCCGTACGACGGCCAGAAGCTCTTCCAGTGCGAGGGCAGGCCGGGCCGGCTGTCGCTGGCGACGGACGATCCGACGATGTACCGCATCGGCTGCACCATGACCGCCGGTTCGTCGGGCGGCGGCTGGGTCGCGGCGGGCCAGGACGGCAAGCCCGCCCTGGTCTCCAACACCTCCATCGGCCCGGTGACCGCGGGGTGGCTGGCGGGGCCGCGTCTCGGCGACGCGGCCAAGGGGGGGGAACACGGCGGCCGCCAGAAATTAGCGGGGCGGGGTGGGGGGGGCGGGGGCGCCCCGGGGCGCCCGGCCCCCCCCCCGGCCCGGGCCCCCCGTCTGGGCGGGCGGCACCAACGCGGGCGACTACA
>NZ_JBHYZP010000046.1:0-73811 GCF_042752355.1 Streptomyces sp. NPDC059255 | reverse complement strand
CCCGACACCCCCATCATCACCACCGACGCCCGCCACCGCGCCGACGCCAAAAGCGGACTCATCACCCTCGTCGAACACGCCCTCATGGCACGACTCCGTTAGTCACGGACGCACGGACCCACGGACGCCCGGCGCCCCTACGGCGCCGGGCACCGCCGTCCCATGGACGTACGTACGGACGGCTGTGGAAGCGCATGGCAGAGCCCCCGCACTCTCACCGAGTGCGGGGGCTCTGTCGTGTCCGCTCACGAGCGGCGGGGGGTCAGCCCTGCCAGCTGTGCGGGGCGCGGAAGCCGGGGGTGCGCTCCAGGCGGCGCCAGCCGGCGGTGGAGCGGCCGCGGTGCGCCGGGGCCTCGGGCGTGGCGGCGGCGCGGGCCAGCAGGATCGCGGTGATCGCGGCCAGCTCCTCGGGGTCGGCGTGGCCCTTCTCTACGCGCAGCAGGGACTCGTTCGTGGCATCGCTCATGGAGTCGTGTCTCCGTTGGTCTCGGCAGGGACGGCGGGGCGCGTGGGGCGCCGCGTCACTGCGGGGGGTTGCCGTGCTTGCGGGACGGCAGGTCCGCGTGCTTGGTACGGAGCATCGCGAGCGCGCCCGCGAGGACCTCACGGGTCTCCGCGGGGTCGATGACGTCGTCGACGAGGCCGCGCTCCGCGGCGTAGTAGGGGTGCATCAGCTCGGCCTTGTACTCCTTCACCATGCGCGCGCGCATGGCCTCGGAGTCCTCGGCCTCGGCGATCTGCCTGCGGAAGATGACGTTGGCGGCACCTTCGGCGCCCATCACCGCGATCTCGTTGGTCGGCCAGGCATAGGTCAGGTCCGCCCCGATGGACTGGGAGTCCATGACGATGTACGCGCCTCCGTACGCCTTGCGCAGGATCAGGGAGATCCTCGGCACGGTCGCGTTGCAGTAGGCGTAGAGCAGTTTGGCGCCGTGCCGGATGATTCCACCGTGTTCCTGGTCGACCCCCGGGAGGAAGCCGGGCACGTCCAGCAACGTGACGATCGGGATGTTAAAAGCATCGCACATCTGGACAAAGCGCGCAGCTTTCTCCGATGCCTCGATGTCCAGGACCCCGGCCAGGGACTGCGGCTGGTTGGCGACGATGCCGATGACCTGGCCGTCGAGCCGGGCGAGCGCGCAGACGATGTTGCGGGCCCACCGCTCATGGATCTCCAGGTAGTCGCCGTCGTCGACGAGTTCCTCGATGACCTTGTGCATGTCGTACGGGCGGTTGCCGTCGGCGGGCACGAGGTCGAGCAGGATGTCGGAGCGGCGGTCCGCCGGGTCCTCGGAGACGACCGTGGGCGGGTTCTCGCGGTTGTTCTGCGGGAGCATCGACAGGAGGTAGCGGACCTCGGCGATGCAGGTCTCCTCGTCGTCGTACGCGAAGTGCGCGACGCCCGAGGTCTCGGCGTGGACGTCCGCGCCGCCCAGGCCGTTCTGGGTGATCTCCTCGCCGGTCACGGCCTTGACCACGTCGGGGCCCGTGATGAACATCTGCGAGGTCTCGCGGACCATGAAGACGAAGTCCGTGAGCGCGGGGCTGTAGGCCGCGCCGCCCGCGCACGGGCCGAGCATCACGCTGATCTGCGGGATGACACCGGAGGCACGGGTGTTGCGCTGGAAGATGCCGCCGTACCCGGCGAGCGCGGAGACACCCTCCTGGATGCGGGCGCCCGCGCCGTCGTTGAGGGAGACCAGGGGGGCACCGGCCGAGATGGCCATGTCCATGATCTTGTGGATCTTCGTGGCGTGGGCCTCACCGAGGGCGCCGCCGAAGATCCGGAAGTCGTGGGCGTAGACGAAGACCGTGCGGCTCTCCACCGTGCCCCAGCCGGTGATCACACCGTCGGTGTACGGCTTCTTCGCCTCCAGGCCGAAGCCGGTCGCCCGGTGCCTGCGGAGCTGCTCGACCTCCTTGAACGATCCCTCGTCGAGCAGCAGGTCGATGCGCTCGCGGGCGGTGAGCTTGCCCTTGGCGCGCTGGGCCTCGGTCGCGCGGTCGCTGGGGCCCCGGCGGGCCTCCTCGCGCAGCGCGTGCAGTTCTGCCACACGGCCCCGGGCGTCGATGGGCTCGCTCGGCGTCTCGTCCACTACGGTCATGTCCCAACCCTACGAACACCTCCGAGGAATGCGCGCCGTCGACTCCACACAGTCTCCCGGCGGTATTCCTGGTGGGCATGGACAGAAACCCGGCCCGTTGCGGGGGCACCGGACAGCGCGCCACCCCCGCCGGTTGTAAGGATCCACCAGGCGGAACCTCTGGGCGGAGATCCCCCGGACGTGCGCCGGACGGTGCACCGGTCAGTGCGCCTCCATGGTGCAGACGTGGGTGGCGCAGGCCGTTCCCGGGGTGACCCTCAGCCGTACCGTACGGCCCGTGGCGAGGACCTCGGCGGCCGGGTCGTGGTTCGTGACGCGGCGTACGGGGCGGTGCGACCGGTCCCAGACGATCTCCAGCGGTTCCCCCGTACGGGGCGGCTCGGCGATGTGCAGGGTGACGGTACGGCCCCGTTCCACGGCGAGGAGGCTCGCGGGGGCGCTCGCGGTGAGCGGCCCCGCCGTCCCCGGGCGCCAGAAGTTCGCGGCGACGCAGCCCAGCGAGCGGACCGCCACGGCCTGGGCCGCGTCGGTGTTGGCCAGGATCTCCAGCCAGTGCCGGTCGGCGGCGCGGGCGGTGACGGCGCGCCGGGAGGCGCCGGGCAGTAGCAGATAGGCGTACGAGGCGGCCACCGGGTCGGTGCCGTGGTCGAGCCAGAGACTCCGGTAGTGCCGGGTACGGCGTTCAGGTGAACTGGTGGTGTTGATGTCGCTCCACGCGCCGGTGCGCGCCTCGGCGAGGGTCCGTACCCGAGCGCCCCCGGGGAAGACCCAGCCGCCGTGGCCGGCGAGATGGGCCCAACGGGGCCGGGGCGCGCCGGGGTCGAGCGTGAAGGCGGCGCCGGCCCGCTCCCCCAGATTGCGGTTGTCCACGATCGTCTCGACGGGCACCCCGTCCGTCGCGCTGATACCGGCGCCGAGGCAGACCACGGTGTCCGCGAGACAGAACCAGGACTTGCGGGCTTCGAGCGTGGAGCCGAGCCCCTTGAGGTGCTGCCCGACGGCGGCGTACGTCCCGTCGGTCGCGCCGCCCACCCACCGTACGGCGGGTTTCGGCTCGCCCCACTCGCCGCCCGCCCGGTCCGGGAGCCGCCGGGTGGAGACGGTCGTACCGGGCAGCCGGTACGGGTCGACCGTGGGCCAGAACCAGTTCGTGTACTGGTCGGTGGACCGGTGGTCGCCCTGGTCCGCGCACCACCACAGGAGCATCCCGGCGCCGGTGTGCCAGCCGCGCGGGTTCTCGCCGTTGCCGCACTCGTAGTGGGCGATCCGGTCGGAGGCCATGGCGATGTTGGCGGCCCACCCGGGGCGCCGGTGCACGGCCCGGTCCATCGCGGCGAAGAGGGTGTGGCCGGTCGGTTCGGGGGCGGCGGGCACGTCCGACGCGGCGACGGCGCGCAGCCGGGCGAGATCGGCCACGTCGAACTGGCGGGCGGTGAGGACGGGCGACACCGTGTCCCGTTCGATCCACCCCTTGAGCAGCGCGGTCCAGCGCTCGCGCTCGGCGGCGCCCGCCGCGCCCGCGAGCAGCGCGATCGCGGCGATCACCCCCTGGCCGTGGAAGTGGTCGCTCCGCATCACCTGCCGCTCGTCGCTCCTGAGGTAACCGCGGCTGACGGCACGCCCGTTGACGCTGTCCATCATCAGGCCGTCGTAGATGAGCGGGGCGTACGCGCGCTCCACGCTGTCGAGGACGATCTGCCGGGCCGGGTCGGTGACGGCCCAGGGCGATCCGGCGAGCAGGGTGAGGAGCCGGCCGAGACCGTCCAGCATGACCTGGCCGTACGTCCCGGAGTAGGCGACCCAGGTGTGCTGCACGAACGATCCGTCGGCGTAGAGCCCGTCGCCCTTCGTGACGTACGGGAAGACGGGCGAGAGCGCGTCGCGGGCGAGCGCGATCCGGTCGGGCGCCCGGCCGAGGACGCCGCGCAGGGCGACGGAGCGGCAGAGGTCGACGCGGTTGGCGCCGGTGCTGGTGCCCGAGTAGTCGGCGAGCAGGGCGTCGGGGATGAAGTGGTCGACGGCGGCGGCGCCGGCGGCGCGCTGCGCGTCGGTGAGCCGGTCGTACAGGACGGCGGTGATGTCCATGAGCAGCCGGGGGCTGCCGATCTGCCACTCCCACCAGTTGCCGTAGGGGGCGGTCGCGGGGTGGTACACGGTCGCGGCGAGGTGGTCGAGCCCCTGGCGTACGGCGTCGAGCAGCCCGGCGTCCCCGGTGAGCCCGGTGCCCGGCTGGGCGTACGCGCGGGTCATGGTCCAGAGCCTGCTGTAGCTCTGGGTGATGCCGGAGGGCGGGTCGTACGGCCGGTCGGGCCAGAGGGACGCGGCGGCCGGGGCCATCGTCCGGCGGAACCCGGCGGCCAGCTCGCCGGTCTCGGCGAGGCGGGAGGCGTACGGCTCGGCGGCGGGGTCGTAGCCCTCGCCGAGGGAGAGCCCCACCCAGCGCAGCCGCAGCTCCTCGAACGGATCGGCGGCCGCACCGCCGCCGGGAGCGGGTGGCCCGGCGGCGTGTGCCGCGGCGTGCGGGAGGGAGCCCGCGCCGGTGGCGGCCAGGGCGGTGAGCACGGTACGGCGCGTCCAGGCGGGCGGCTGCGGCACGGGGGACCTCCGGAGCGGAAGTGGTATGGACCGGCTGCCCGTTGGTGTAGCACCGCCGGCGGGGGCTTTCAACGGGGGACGCGGCCGGAAGGGGGAGCGGGTGGCGCGGGGCGGGAGCTAGGGCGCCGTAGTAAGCGAAAGCCGCGGGGGCGGTAGCGAGGGCGCCGTACGGAGCGACCGCGCGGGGCGAAAGCCGCGGGGGCGGTAGCGAGGGCGCCGTACGGAGCGACCGCGCGGGGCGGAAGCGAAGGCGAGGCGGCAGCGACGGCGCCGTACGGAGCGAGCGCGCGGGGGCGGAAGCAAGACCGCGGGGCGGGAGCGAGGGCCGCAAGGCGGCAACTCCCGTCAGGGTGACCGCGTGTGACGCACGGTCGGCTCGACGCGGCCGTGTGAGAGCGCTCTCAGACCCAGCTCTTGACTCGTTCCCCACCCACGGCGAGGCTGGGGGGCCACGCTGGGCGCCTCCTCCCACCCGCCGCGCCCTCGTGCACCCCCATGTATCAGGAGTACTTCCGTGATATCCCGCCGACTGTTCCTGACCGGCACGGCCGCCGCGGCGACGGCGCTCACCTACCCCGTCTGGGGAAGCGCTCTCAGCCCGCAGGCCTCGGCAGCCCCGGAGACCTGCGAACTCGCGCTCCAGAACAAGTCGCTGCCCGGCACGGTCAACGCCTATGTGACCGGCCACGACCAGGCCACGGGCGGCTGGGTGCTGCTGCGCGCCGACGGCGGCGTCCACCGTCCCGAGTCGCCCGGCGCCCCGCAGACCCCGCTCCCGGTCGACTGCGCGATCCCGCTGAACCCGGCGGGCGGCGCCCCCGTCGTGCTGCGGCTGCCCCAGATGTTCGGCGCCCGCGTCTACTTCGTACGCGACGACAAGCTGGACTTCTTCCTCAACCCGGGCCCCGCCCTGGTGGAGCCGGCGTTCGCGACCGAGGCGGACCCCAACTACGGCCGCACCTGGTCGTTCTGCGAGTTCACCTTCAACCAGGACCAGCTCTTCTCCAACATCAGCTATGTCGACCTGGTGACCGCCCTGCCCATCGGCATCTCCCTGGAGGGCGATGCCACCCACACGGTCGCCCCGCTGCCCGAGGGCGCGCTGGAGCGGATCGCCGACGGGCTCACCGCACAGGCGGCGAAGGACGGACATCCGTGGGACAAGCTGGTCCTGCGCAACCCCGACGGGAAGGTGCTGCGGGTCATCTCACCGCAGAATCTGCCCGGCCAGGCAGGGTTCGGCGGTGTCTTCGAGAGCTACGCCGACCAGGTCTGGGAGAAGTACCGCTCCACGGATCTGACGATCGACCTCCAGGGCGGCCGGGGCGTCTTCACCGGCCGGGTCAGCGGCGACACGCTCACCTTCAACGGCGGCCACACCTTCGCCAAGCCGACCTCGATGGACATCTTCACCTGCAACAGCGGCCCGTTCGCGAACAACCCCGCGGACTCGGACGACAAGAAGGGCCTGCTCGCCCGGCTCGCGGCCGCCTTCAACCGCTCGACCCTGCTCACGCACACGCAGACGCCGAACGGCCTCACGGCGGCGGACTACTACCGGGGCCCGGTGACCAACCACTTCGCCCGGATCGTGCACGAGAACAACCCGGTCGGGTACGCGTTCCCGTACGACGACGTCCAGGCCGAGGGCCAGCCGGACGTCTCGGGCGCGGCGCACGACGGCAACCCGCGCCGCTGGACGGTCTCGGTCGGCTCCTGACCGTCCTTTCCCTCGGCGCGGCGGTGCCCCGCCTCTCCCCCGGCGACGGGCGGAGGGAGCGGGGCACCGCCGTGAGCGGAAGCCTGCGGAGCCTCAGCAGCCGCCGCAGTTGTAGTACGTGACGTCCCAGTGGTTGCCCTCGTCCGCGTAGACGTTGCCGGAGCCGGACTTCCACTGCGGGGCGCCGTCACCGCGCACCCCGATGTACGCGAAGGTGTTCTTGATGTAGTTGGTGACACACGTGGTCTTGCTGAAGTCGAGCTTGTAGCCGTTCCAGTGCGAGTACGTGCCGCTCGCGTGGCCGGTCTCCGTACCTCCGGTGATCGTGAGGGCGCAGCCGGTGGCGCTCTTCAGCGTCTGCGCTCCCTTGGCCGTGTCCAGGTTGAGCTGGTCGAACGAGGTACAGCTCGCGTTGTTCCGGTTGGAACAGCCGCCGCTGGAGACCCAGCCGATGCCGGACGAGTTGAACATCGAGGTCGCCGTGGCGTGCGTGATCTTCGTGGCTGCCTGGGCGTCGGTGGCGGAGCTGAACACACCGAAGCCGGGGGCGAAGAGCGCGCCCAGGACCAGGGCGAGGGCGCTGAGGACGGAGCGGATTTTCATGGGGGGATGGCCTCCTGCTGAGAACCGTGACGTCGTGGCGTAGGCGGTGCGGTGGAGCAGGTGGTGCGGGCGGTACCGGCGGTGCGGGGCTGATCCTGCCCGATGTCTACGCGCGTCCGCCAGAGGATTCTCTTCACCCGTTCGTGTGAATCTCGCGATGTTGTTGAACTTCGAACGAGACAGGTCTAAGGTGACACTCGTTGAAGGTTAAACAACACCGCGAACGCCACCGCACCTGGAGGAACCATGGCTCTCTTCGGCCGCAAGAACGACAGCGACGCCCCGGCCGCCACCGTCGAGGCGGACCCCGCCCTGGCCGCGCTGACCGGCGCGTACACCATCGACCCCGCGCACAGCACCATCAGCTTCACCGTGCGCCACGCCATGGTGACCAATGTGCGGGGCACCTTCACGGAGCACGAGGGCACGCTCCACCTGGACGGCTCGGCCCCGGCGAACTCCACGGCGACGATCGACGTCTCGATCGCCAGCATCGACACGGGCGTGCCGGACCGTGACGGCCACCTGCGCAGCGCGGACTTCTTCGACGCCGAGACGTTCCCGACGATGGCCTTCCGCTCCACCGCCGCCGAGCAGATCGACGCCGAGACGTACCGTGTCACCGGCGACCTGACGATCAAGGACGTCACCCGGCCGCTCTCCATCGACCTGGAGTTCCACGGCTCCGCCACCGACGTGTACGGCAACGAGCGCGTCGGCTTCGAGGGCAGTGCGACGATCCTGCGCTCCGACTGGGGCCTGTCCTGGAACGCGGCGCTGGAGACCGGCGGCGTGCTGGTCAGCGACAAGGTGAAGCTGAACTTCGACATCTCCGCCATCAAGCAGGGCCCCGAGGCCGCCTGAGGCCGAGTGCGTACGACAGGCCGAATGCGTACGGGGTGGGTACGCGACCGGGTGGGGGGCGGGTCAGGGTGAGGTGGGGCGGGTCCGGCGGCCCTCGTCAGAAGCCGCCGTCGAACCCGCCGCCCCCTCCGAAGTCGCCGCCGCCCCCGAAGTCCCCTCCCCCGCCGAAACCGCCGCCCCCGAAATCGTCCGGGTTGAAGTCCGCGCCCGAGTAGTCGCCGCCGGCGAAGCCGGAGCCGTCACCGCCGCCGAAGTCCGCGGCGTACGCGGGGCTCGCCATCATCGAGCCGAGCATCGTGCCCACCAGCAGCCCCGGCAGCAGCCCGCCGCCGAAGTAGCCGCCGGCCCACGGGCCGTACGCCGGTCCCGCGTCCCAGTACGGGCGCGGCCCCTGGTCGGTCTGGACCGTACGGGTCATCGGGTCCTCGCCGTCGGCCAGCCGCGCCGCGTCCGCCGCGCAGACCGGGACCGTACGCCGGGCCCCCGCGGGCGGGGACCACTCCGCGTCCTTGGTCGACGGGCCGTGGCGCGGGTCGAAGAAGCACGGCAGCCGGCGCTCCGGCAGCGGGGCGCCCGTCCGGCGCGCGGCCAGGGTGGCCAGCGAGAAGCGGCCGTCCTCCAGCGCCCGGGTCACCCCGCGGACGTCGTCGGGCCGCCGGGCCGAGCCCATCAGCGACTTCGCCCGTTCGTACGCGTCCAGGGAGTGCTCGTAGTCGCCGCGCATCGCGTCGTCGGCGCCCGCCTCCGCGGGGTGGAAGTCGAGCCGGTCCAGCTCCTCGCCGAACGCGGTGATGTCCTCGTCCACGACGACCCGCAGCTTGTCCAGGGCCGCCTGCTCACGCTCCAGCTGCTTGCGGCGGTTCCTGCGCACCACGGCGTAGGCGCCCGCGCCGCCCACCACGACCACCGAGCCGAGCACGATCAGCCCGGCGGACGAACTGCCCCCGCTGTCGCCCGAGCCCGATCCACCGTCCCAGGAGGCCGGCGCCTGGCCGCGGGTCTGCGGGAGCGCCTGGTCCACGAAGTCGGAGAGCTGGGTCGCGGCGTCGACGGGAGCGCCACCCGCCTTGACCCCGGCGACCAGGTTCGAGACGGCCTGGCGGGAGAGGACGGACGGGTCGGCGCCGGCGTTGAACCGGTCGCCGAGACGGATGGCGTAGAGCCCGGTCACCCCCGTGTCGGTCCGTACGGTACGGAGCACGCTCGCCGCCGGGAACTGCGCGGTGTCCGGGAGGACCGCCACGAACAGCGGTTTGCCGGCGTCCTTGATCTTCTTCGCCAGGGCATCGGCCTGGGCCGCCGAAAGCTGGTCCCTGGCCCCCGGATCCACATAGACCGGGCCCTTTTTGAGAGCCTCGGCCACGGTCTCGGGGCCCGTGGTGGCGGCCTGCGCGCCGGGCGCCACCAGGAATGCGGTGGCCGACAGAGCGAGAACCAGCCCGAACAGTATGGAAATCAGCCTCGACCTCATACATCGACGCTACCCGAAGCGGGGCAATACCGGACGGGCAAAGTCGGAGCAAAAGAAGAAGCACGCCGCAGGGGCGGCCGGGCGGGGGCGCGTCCGTCCGCGAGAACCGGCGCGCAGGCCCGTATGCCCTGCGCGCCGCGCCCGCCGCCCCGCCCATCCGCGCGCACTTACTCCGCCGGCTCGATCCCGGCGCGCAGCAGCCCGTACGTGTACGCGTCCTCCAGCGCCTGCCAGGACGCGGCGATCACGTTCTCGCCGACGCCCACCGTCGACCACTCGCCCGCGCCGTCGCTCGTGGTGATCAGCACCCGGGTGGTGGACTCCGTGCCGTGCCGGCCCTCCAGGATGCGGACCTTGTAGTCCACCAGCTCCAACTTGGCGAGCTGCGGGTAGATCCGCTCCAGCCCGGCCCGCATGGCCAGGTCGAGCGCGTTGACGGGGCCGTTGCCCTCGGCGGTGGCCACGATGCGCTCGCCCTTGGCCCACAGCTTCACCGTCGCCTCGTTGGCGTGCGTGCCGTCGGGGCGGTCCTCGACGATCGCGCGCCAGGACTCCGTGCGGAAGTACTGGCGCGGCCGGCCCTCGACCTCCTCGCGGAGCATCAGCTCGAAGGAGGCGTCGGCGGCCTCGTACGTGTACCCCTTCAGCTCCTGCTCCTTGACCCGGCCGACGACCCGGCCGACCAGATCGCGGTCGCCGCCGAGGTCGATGCCGAGTTCCTTGCCCTTCAGCTCGACGGAGGCGCGGCCGGCCATGTCGGAGACGAGCATCCGCATGGTGTTGCCGACCCGCTCGGGGGCGATGTGCTGGTAGAGGTCGGGGTCGACCTTGATCGCGGAGGCGTGGAGTCCGCCCTTGTGCGCGAAGGCCGAGACACCGACGTACGGCTGGTGGGTGGAGGGCGCGAGGTTGACGATCTCGGCGATGGCGTGGGAGATCCGGGTCATCTCGGCGAGCGACCCCGCGGGCAGGACCCGTTTGTCGTACTTCAGCTCCAGCGCGGCGACGACCGGGAAGAGATTGGCGTTGCCGACGCGCTCGCCGTAGCCGTTGGCCGTGCACTGGACGTGGGTGGCGCCCGCGTCGACGGCGGCGAGGGTGTTGGCGACGGCGCAGCCGGTGTCGTCCTGGGCGTGGATGCCGAGGCGGGCGCCGGTGTCGGCGAGGACGGTGTGGACGACGGCCTGGATCTGCGCGGGCAGCATGCCGCCGTTGGTGTCGCAGAGGACGACCACGTCGGCGCCGGCCTCGGTGGCGGCGCGCACGACGGACTTGGCGTACTCGGGGTTGGCGCGGTAGCCGTCGAAGAAGTGCTCGCAGTCGACGAAGACGCGGCGGCCCTGCTCACGCAGGTAGGAAACGGTGTCGCGGACCATCGCGACGTTCTCGTCCAGCGTGGTGCGCAGGGCCAGCTCTACATGGCGGTCGTGCGACTTGGCGACGAGCGTCACCACCGGGGCGCCGGACTCGACCAGGGCCCTGACCTGCGGGTCCTCGGAGGCCTTGGCTCCGGGGCGGCGGGTGGAGCCGAAGGCGACGAGCTGCGCGTGCCGGAAGTCGATCTCCTGCTGGGCGCGGGCGAAGAACTCGGTGTCGCGCGGGTTGGCCCCGGGCCAGCCGCCCTCGATGAAGCCCACGCCGAAGTCGTCCAGATACCGGGCGATGGCCAGCTTGTCGGCGACGGTCAGGTTGATGCCCTCGCGCTGCGCCCCGTCGCGCAGCGTCGTGTCGAAGACATGGAAACTGTCGTCGGCCGCCGTGGACTCTGTGGTCATGGTGTCCTGCTCCTGTCGAGTGGAAGGTCTGGCTCCACTTGCCCCCATCATCGCGTGCCGCTCGCTCTCGGCCGGGGTGGGGCCGGAAAACGAAAAAACCCCTCGCGGGTGCGAGAGGTCTGCGCGCGGGTCTGGGGCACGATGGCCGCGCCGTACGGGGTGGTACGGGGCGGTCACTGCGGACCGGCGCGCTTGCTGCCGATAATCATGGCGAACGAGAGCACGGGCCGATTTTCGCATGTCTCGCGCGTCCGGAAAGACCCGTCTCACGATACGAACGAGCAACCGTCGGACCGGGCGGAACGTACGGGAATCCGAGGGGCCGCGCCCGCGGGGATGCGGGCACGGCCCCTCGTACATCAATCTCGTACGTACATCAGCCTCGTACGTCAGCCACGTACGTACGTCGGCCTCGTACGTCAACCTCGTACGTCAGCCGAGCCGGTGCATCCAGCCGTGGAGGTCGGGCGCGGTGCCCCGCTGGATGTCGAGCAGCGCCGAGCGCAGCTTCATGGTGACCTCGCCGGGCTCACCGCCCGACTGCGTCCACTCGCCGCCCGCCGACTTGACGGTGCCGACCGGGGTGATCACCGCGGCCGTACCGCAGGCGAAGACCTCCGTGAGGGTGCCGTTCTCGGTGTCGCGGCGCCAGTCCTCCTTGGAGATCCGGCCCGCCTCCGAGGTGTAGCCGAGGTCACTCGCAAGAGTGAGGAGCGAGTCCCGGGTGATCCCCGCCAGCAGGGAGCCGGTGAGTTCCGGGGTGACGATGCGGTCGCCGTACACGAAGTACAGATTCATCCCGCCCAGTTCCTCGACCCAGCGGTGCTCGACCGCGTCGAGGTAGGCCACCTGGGCGCAGCCCCTCTCGGCCGCCTCGGCCTGGGCGAGCAGGGAGGCCGCGTAGTTGCCGCCCGTCTTGGCGTCGCCGATGCCGCCGGGGACGGCGCGGACGTAGTTCTCCGAGAGCCAGACGGAGACCGGCTTCACGCCGCCGGGGAAGTACGCGCCGGCGGGCGAGGCGATGACCAGGAACAGGTACTCGTTGGCCGGGCGCACACCGAGGCCGACCTCGGTCGCGAACATGAACGGGCGCAGGTACAGCGACTCCTCGCCGCCGTGCGCGGGGACCCACGCCATGTCCTGCTGGACCAGCGCGTCGCACGCCGCGATGAAGGTCTCGGCGGGCAGCTCCGGCATGGCGAGGCGGCGGGCCGAGCGCTGGAAGCGGGCGGCGTTGGCCTCGGGGCGGAAGGTGGCGACCGAGCCGTCGGGCAGCCGGTACGCCTTGAGCCCCTCGAAGATCTCCTGCGCGTAGTGCAGGGTCATGTTGGCCGGGTCGATCGAGAGCGGCCCGTACGGGACGAGCTGCGCGTCGTGCCAGCCCCTGCCCTCGGTCCAGCGGATCGTCACCATGTGGTCGGTGAAGTGACGGCCGAAGCCCGGGTCGGCGAGCAGCGCCTCGCGCTCCGCGTCGGACAGCGGGTGCGAGGAGGGCTTGAGTTCGATGGCGGGCGCGGTCGTGGGCGTGGTCATGAATACTCGTCCTTCACGTGTGGGTGTGACGGACCGCGCTCACGCCGCTACTGCTGATAGGACGTCCGAGCATTCCCGCATGCCGCGGCCCACAGCGATTATCGCTCGGGCGGGGTGGCGCGGGAAATGGGGGTGAGTGCGATCCGCGAACTGATGTCGGTACCCGGCGGCCGCACAGCACGAAGCAGCCGCCGGGTGGTGGACCCGGCGGCTGCGTGAGAAGTCAGTCGCGGGTCAGCTCGCTACGCGTACGGCGAGCGCGTCGCCGATCTCGTCGGTGGTGCGCGACGCCGTGCCGTCCCGCCCGGCGAGGTCGGCCGCGACGGCCTCCTCGATCCGGACGGCCTCGGCGTCGAAGCCGAGGTGCCTCAGCAGCAGGGCGACGGAGAGCACGGTGGCCGTGGGGTCGGCCTTGCCCTGGCCCGCGATGTCCGGGGCCGATCCGTGGACCGGCTCGAACATGGACGGGAACGTACGGTCCGGGTTGATGTTCGCGGACGCGGCCAGGCCGATGCCGCCGGTCACGGCAGCGGCGAGGTCGGTGAGGATGTCACCGAAGAGGTTGTCGGTGACGATCACGTCGAAGCGCTCCGGCTGGGTGACGAAGAAGATCGTCGCGGCGTCGACGTGCAGATAGTCGGTGGTGACCTCGGGGTACTCCTGGCCCACCCGGTCGAAGATGTTCTTCCACATGTGGCCCGCGTAGACGAGGACGTTGTTCTTGTGGACCAGCGTCAGCTTCTTGCGGGGACGGGAGTTGGCCCGCTCGTACGCGTCGCGGACTACCCGCTCGACGCCGTACGCCGTGTTGAGGCTCACCTCGGTGGCCACCTCGGCGGGCGTACCGGTGCGCAGCGAACCGCCGTTGCCCGTGTACGGGCCCTCGGTGCCCTCGCGGACGACGACGAAGTCGATGTCCGGGCGGCCGGCCAGCGGGGTCTCCGTGTTGGGGAAGAGCTTCGACGGACGCAGGTTCACGTAGTGGTCGAAGGCGAAGCGGAGCTTGAGCAGCAGCCCGCGCTCCAGGACGCCGGACGGCACGGACGGGTCGCCGATCGCGCCGAGCAGGATGGCGTCGTGCCCCTTCAGGGCCTCCAGCTCCGTGTCCGGGAGGGTCTCCCCGGTACGGTGCCAGCGGCGCGCGCCGAGGTCGTACTCCTTGGTCTCCAGCTTCACATCCTGCGGGAGAACCGCACTCAGGACCTTGAGGCCCTGAGCCACGACCTCCTGGCCGATGCCGTCACCGGGGATCACTGCGAGATTGAGGCTGCGAGACATGCCCGCACCCTACTCCGCGTCCCAGCCGCTGACACGGTGCGTCCATTCTGTGGACACCTTGCGTATCGGACATCACCCGGGCGTCTCAGGGGCGCCTTTGATGTCGCCGTTTCGACGCCTCAAATACAGACATACGCCACCGGCCGGTGTCACCGTCAGCAGATGGAAACTCCCCGCGTCGGGATTCCCGACCGTCTCGCCTCCCGTATGACCATGCCGGAGCAGCACGAGTACCTGCGGTCCCGGATCTCCCGGCGCGGCGTGCTGCGCACCGGGACCGTCGTGGCGTCCACCGTGGCGGGTGCCGGGCTGCTGGGCTCCAGCGCCGCCAACGCGGGGGCCACGGCGACCGCCCCGGGCTTCCTGCCGTCGTCGGCCGCCGCCCGGGTGGACGGGGCGCTGGTCGCCCCCTTCGGCCGTCATCTCGCCTTCGGCGCGGACCCGAGGACGATGATGTCGGTGTCCTGGCAGGTGCCGCTGCCGGTGAAGGACCCGTATCTGCGGGTGGGAACGGAGCCCTGGGACCTGAGCCGGAAGATCAGGGCCGAGGTACGGCCGCTGCACACGCCGTCGCTGTCGGCGAAGCTGCCCGCCGTGGACCAGTACTACCTGCATGTCTCACTGGAGCGGCTGCGCCCCGGCACGACGTACTACTACGGCGTCGGCCACAGCGGCTTCGACCCGGCGGACGGGCGCAACCTCGGGACGGTCGGGACGTTCCGTACGGCCCCGTCGCGCCCCGGTTCCTTCGTCTTCACCGCCTTCGGCGACCAGGGCGTCTCGTACGACGCGCTCGCCAACGACCAGGTGATCCTGGGCCAGAATCCGGCCTTCCACCTGCACGCGGGAGACATCTGCTACGCGGACGGCAGCGGGCAGGGGTCCGCGTCGGACACGTACGACGCGCGGGTGTGGGACCAGTTCCTCGCGCAGACGGAGTCGGTGGCCTCCCGGGTGCCCTGGATGGTCACCACCGGCAACCACGACATGGAGGCCTGGTACTCGCCGCACGGCTACGGCGGGCAGAACGCGCGCTGGTCGCTGCCGGGCGGCGGTCTCGACCCGGTGGGGGCGCCGGGCGTCTACTCGTTCACGTACGGCAACGTGGGTGTGGTGGCGCTGGACGCCAACGACGTGTCGAACGAGATCCGCGCCAACACCGGGTACACGGACGGCGCCCAGACGCGCTGGCTGGACCGGCGCCTCGGCGAGCTGCGCGGGGACGAGGACATCGACTTCGTCGTGGTCTTCTTCCACCACTGCGCCTTCTCCACGACGAACGCGCACGCGTCGGACGGCGGGGTGCGCGACGCGTGGGTGCCGCTCTTCGACAAGCACCGGGTCGATCTGGTCGTCAACGGCCACAACCACGTGTACGAGCGGACGGACGCGCTGCGCGGCGGCGCAGTCCGGCGCAGGGTCCCGGTCGGCGAGTCCGTCAGCTCGGTGCGGGACGGCATCGTGTACGTGACGGCGGGCGGCGCGGGCAAGGCGCTGTACGACTTCCCCGTACCGGACAGTTACGAGGGCCAGGTGGCCGATGTGGAGGCCGTCCCCTCGTACCACTGGGCGAAGGGCGGCGCGAAGGCCCCGGAGACCGTGGAGTGGTCGCGCGTGCGCTACACCGGGTTCTCTTTCCTGGCCGTGGAGGTGACGGCGGGCCCACGCCCGGCGCTCACGGTCTCCGCGCTCGCGGAGACGGGCCACCGGGTGGACCACTTCACGATCACCCGCTGAGGCCGCCGCGCCGACCACTCGCCGAGGCCGGCGCGGCGCTCCCGCGGGGGCTCCCCGGTCAGTGGCCGGTGGCGCCGCCGTTGTCCCTCCGGTCGAGAGCGCGCTGGAGGGCGGCGGCGGCGTTCTTGCGCTCGGACTCGCCGGTGAGCGGGGTGCGGGGCGTGCGGCGGACGCGTCGGACGGTCGTCTCGGCCATGATGATCGACTCCTTGAGACAGCGGAACCACGCGACGGGGCCGCGTGATGCATCTGCGAGGTGCCGGAAGGGGCGGGGGCAAACGCGGCAGGGGTTGCCTGCGTGGGGGCGCGTGCCAACGGCCGCCATTCGCTCGATGGAGCGAGACGTTCGGCTCATTCCAAGCTAAGCGAGGGAGGCCGCTCTGTCTTCACGATTACTCGGACTTCCTACTATCTGAGACGGTGGCCTTCGTCACTGGGGGCCGGCGGCCATGAAGCCGCCCCCGTACCGGAGGGGTGTGGTGACCGGTACGAGGGCGGAATCCGAGGGGGCGACGGGGCGCGATAACCCGAGGGCGTCAGCCCATGTGGGGGTAGCGGTAGTCCGTCGGCGGGACCAGCGTCTCCTTGATGGCGCGGGTCAGCGTCCAGCGCATCAGGTTCTGCGGCGCGCCCGCCTTGTCGTTGGTGCCGGAGGCCCGGCCACCGCCGAAGGGCTGCTGGCCGACGACGGCGCCGGTCGACTTGTCGTTGATGTAGAAGTTGCCGGCGGCGTAGCGCAGCTTCTCCATCGCGTGGGCCGCGGCGGCGCGGTCGCCCGCGATGACCGAGCCGGTCAGGGCGTACGCCGAGACGGACTCCATCTGGTCGAGCACGGCCTCGTAGTCGGCGTCGTCGTAGACGTGCACCGCGAGGATCGGGCCGAAGTACTCGGTCGTGAAGACCTCGTTCCCGGGGTCGGTGCAGACGATGACGGTGGGCCGGACGAAGTACCCGACGGAGTCGTCGTACGTGCCGCCCGCGACGATCGTGCAGCTCGGGTCGGCGGCGGCGCGGTCGATGGCGGCCTTGTTCTTGGCGAAGGCGCGCTCGTCGATGACGGCGCCGATGAAGTTGGTCAGGTCGGTGACGTCGCCCATGGCGATCCCGTCGACCTCGGCCGCGAACTCCTCCTGGAAGCCGTCGTGCCAGATCGACGCGGGGACGTACGCGCGCGACGACGCGGAGCACTTCTGGCCCTGGTACTCGAAGGAACCGCGGGTCAGCGCCGTCTTGAGGACGGCGCGGTCGGCGCTCGGGTGGGCGACGACGAAGTCCTTGCCGCCGGTCTCCCCGACGATCCGCGGGTAGGAGCGGTACGTCTCGATGTTGGCGCCGACGGTCTTCCACAGGTGCTGGAAGGTCCTGGTCGAGCCGGTGAAGTGGATGCCGGCCAGCTCGGGGTGGGTCAGCGCCACGTCGGAGACGGCGATGCCGTCGCCCGTCACGAGGTTGATGACGCCCTTGGGCAGCCCCGCCTCCTCCAGGAGCTCCATGAGCAGCACCGCGGCGAGGGTCTGCGTCGGGGACGGCTTCCAGACGACCACGTTGCCCATGAGGGCGGGCGCGGTGGGCAGGTTGCCGGCGATCGCCGAGAAGTTGAAGGGCGTGATCGCGTAGACGAACCCTTCGAGGGGCCGGTGGTCGAGCCGGTTCCAGACGCCCGGGGAGTTGGCGGGCGGCTGCTCGGCGAGCAGGTCACGGGCGTACTTGACGTTGAAGCGCCAGAAGTCGACCAGTTCGCAGGGGCAGTCGATCTCGGCCTGCTGGGCGGTCTTGGACTGGCCGAGCATCGTCGCGGCGGCGAGCTTCTCGCGCCACGGTCCGGCGAGCAGTTCGGCGGCGCGCAGGATGATCGCGGCGCGGTCGTCGAACGACATGGCGCGCCAGGCCGGGGCGGCGGCCAGGGCGGCGTCGACCGCGTCCTGGGCGTCCTGCCGGGTCGCGCCGGCGAACGTCCCCAGGACGGCCCCGTGGTTGTGCGGCTGGACGACGTCGACACGCTCGCCGCCGCCCATCCGCTTCTCGCCGCCGATGGTCATCGGCAGGTCGACGGGGTTCTCGGCCAGCTCCTTGAGCCTGACCTCCAGCCGGGCCAGCTCGGGCGAGCCGGGGGCGTAGCCGTGCACCGGCTCGTTGACCGGCGCGGGAACCTGGGTCACAGCGTCCATGGGGACCGCATCTCCTTCATCTGCAAATCTACTCGGTCTTCGGTGGGGTGGGCCGGTTCAGCCGCGGCTGGCCAGTGAGCGCAGGAAGAACGCGAGGTTGGCGGGGCGCTCGGCGAGGCGGCGCATGAAATAGCCGTACCAGTCCGTTCCGTACGCGATGTAGACCCGCATCCGGTGTCCCTCCGCGGCCAGCCGGAACTGCTCGGCCTCCCGGATGCCGTACAGCATCTGGAACTCGTACTCGTCCGGCTTGCGCCCGGCGCGGCGGGCGAGGTCCTGGGCGATGGTGACGATGCGCGGGTCGTGGGTGCCGACCATCGGATACCCGGAACCGTCCATCAGAATCCGCAGGCAGCGGATGTACGCGCGGTCGACCTCGGCCTTGTCCTGGTAGGCGACGGAGGCGGGCTCCTTGTAGGCGCCCTTGACGAGGCGCACGCGCGAGCCCGCCGCGGACAGGGCCCGGCAGTCCTCCTCCGTACGGAAGAGGTACGACTGGACGACCGCGCCGGTCTCCGGGAAGCGTTCGCGCAGCTCGGCGTGGATGGCGAGCGTCGAGTCGATGGTGGTGTGGTCCTCGGCGTCCAGGGTGACCGTGGTGCCGATGGCGGCGGCGGCCTCGACGACGGCGGTGACGTTCTTCAGGGCGAGGTCGAACCCGCCGGGCAGCGCCTGGCCGAAGGAGGAGAGCTTCACCGACATCTCGGCGCGGGCGCCGAGCTCCAGCGGGGTGAGGGCCTCGATCAGCCGCAGGTACGCGTCCCGGGCTGCCAGCGCCGCGGCGGGGTCGGTGATGTCCTCGCCGAGGACGTCGAGCGTGATCTCCAGGCCCTGCTCGGCGAGGGACCGGACGACGGGGGTGGTCTCCTCGACGGACTCGCCGGCGATGAAACGGTTCACCACGGGCTTGGTGACGGGGGCGGCCGAAAGGGTGCGGCGCAGGACGTCGCTGCGGGACGCGGCAAGGATCACGGGACCCAGCACAGGGACCTCCACGGTGGATCGAACGGTGCGGCAAGGTGCAACGACGGGGCGGCGGTGAGGCCGCGGCAGCAGGACTGCGGCGGTTGGGCCGCAGTGCGGAAATGGCCAGTTCCGGTACGGCGGAGGAACCACTGTGAAACCTAGGGATCGACCCGATCCTCTGCCATCGACACCTGTCACGCATCCGTGGCCCGGATCTCAGACAGATGTCTGAAAGCGGTGGGAGAATGTCCGGGTGAAGGACGATTACCAGGAACTGGTCGACGAGATCTCGGCCCTGCTCGGCGTCCCGGCGACCCTGGAGAACCGGGACTTCGGACTGATCGCCTTCGGGGTGCACGACAGCGAGGACGACACGGCGATGGACCCGGTCAGGACGCGTTCGATCCTGACGCGGCGGTCGACGCCCGCGGTCCGCGCCTGGTTCGAGAACTTCGGCATCACCCACGCGTCCGGCCCCGTCCGGATCCCCGCGGCGCCGGACGCCGGGGTGTTCCGGGGCCGCATCTGTCTGCCGGTACGCCACCGGGGACGGGTCCTCGGCTACGTATGGCTGCTCGACGACGCGGGCCCGGGGCCGAGCGGGGCCACGCTCGCGGCGGCCATGGAGGTGACGTCCCGGATCGGCGAACTCCTCGCCGACGAGGCGAAGGCGGGCACGGACCTGGCCAGGGAGCTGCGGGCCGTCCTCACGGCGGAGTCCGGCTGGCAGCGGGAGATGGCGTCGGCCGCGCTGCGCACGGCGCTCGGCCCCAGTGCCGACGGGACACACGTCCTGCTCTGCGTGGCGCCGTGGGGCGCCGAGGAGCCGCCGGTACGGGCGGTACCGGGGACAGCGGCGCTCTGCACCCTCCCCCTCCCCCCGGTCCGCGCGGCGGAGGCGCCCCGTACGGGGCGGGACGGCGACGGGGCACTGGCCCTCCTCGTACGGCTGCGCTCGCCGGACGCGGAGGCGGCCGTCCTGACGGCGGCGGCGCGGCTGCGCGCCACGGCGGGGCCGGCCGCGGGCGCCGGGATCTGCGCCCCGCGCCGGGGGCTGACGGAGCTGCCGGCGGCGTGGCGCGAGGCGGTGGCGGCGGCCCGCGCCTCGGTGGCCCAGCCCCGGCTCGGCCCGGTGGCGCGGTGGGCGGCGCTGGGCGCGTACCGGCTGCTGACCGCGCTGCCCACGGCGCCCGACCCGGCGGTGGTGGAGCTGCTGCACCCCGTCCACGCCGAACTGGCGCACACCGCCGAGGTCTTCCTCGACCACGCGGGACAGGCGGGGCGTACGGCCTCGGCGCTCGGCATCCACCGGCAGACGCTCTACTACCGGCTCTCCCGGATCGAACAGCTCACGGGCCTGGACCTGGCCGAGGGCGAGGACCGCCTGCTGCTGCACATGGCCCTGAAGGCGGTCCGCCTGTGACCGCTGCCGCGCCGCCGAGGGCCC
Source organism: Streptomyces sp. NPDC059255 (assembly GCF_042752355.1). Taxonomy (NCBI): domain Bacteria; kingdom Bacillati; phylum Actinomycetota; class Actinomycetes; order Kitasatosporales; family Streptomycetaceae; genus Streptomyces; species Streptomyces sp. NPDC059255. Next base: position 53,549 of record NZ_JBHYZP010000046.1, on the reverse strand, counting down.
GCGCCGGGCGCTGATCCGTAAAGAGTTGGTCCGTAAAGACTGGTCCGTAAGGACTGCTCCGTAGAGACCGGCCGGACGGGTCAGGGGCTGATGTCCGGATCCTGCCGGGGCAGTTCGGCACGCCGTACCGCGTCACAGGCCAGGACGATGGCCACCCCCAGGCAGGCGAAGGTCCCGCAGCCGAGGAACACCGGGGCGGCGCCCCAGGCTCCGACGGCGGCGCCGACCAGCGGATAGCTGAGCGGCGCGAGGCCGACCATGGTGAGCATGACGACGGAGGTGACCCGGCCGAGGAAGGCGGGGTCCGCGGCGGTCTGTACGAGGGTGGTGCTCAGGCCGCCGAAGACGCCCGCGCTCAGTCCGGTGACCGCGGCCAGCGCCGCGGCGGTCCAGAGCGCCGGCACCAGCGCGAGGGTGGCCGCGCCCACGCCGGCCGCGAAGAGCGTCCCGGCCAGCACCAGCCCCGCCCGGGGCAGCCGGCCGGCGACGGCGAGCAGCGTGGCGCCGGCCGCCGCCCCCGCGCCGAAGCTGCCGATGATCCAGCCGTAGCCCGAAGCCCCCCAGCCGCGCTCGGCGTTGAGGAGCACCATGCCGACGTTGAGGGTGCCGGTGAGGCCCAGCTCGCAGACGGCGCCGGCGGCGACGAGCGGGCCGATGAGGCGGTGGCGGGCGAGGTAGCGCAGGCCGTCGAGGAGGTCCTGCCCCACCGTGCCGGGTTCCGGCCGTTCGTGGCCGCGCGCGCCGAGGGGCCGTATCCGTACCGTCAGCAGGAGCGGCAGGGAGAGCGCGAAGAGCAGGCCGGCGACGGCGAAGGTGGCCGCCGTGCCTCCGAACCCCATGGCCAGGCCGCCGATCGGCGGGCCCGCGATCTGGCTGAGGCGCATCGACAGGGAGCGCATGCCGGTGACCCGGGCCAGCTGGCCCGGGCTGGTGATCCGCGGCGGGAGGGCCCCGATCGCGGGTACGAACAGCGCGTCCAGGGCGCCGAAGACGAGCGCCACCGCGACCAGGATCCACAGGGCCGGCGCGGTCAGCGCGATGCCGGCGGCCACCGAGAGAATGAGGAGGCAGCGCAGCGCGTCGCTGCCGAGAACGACCCGGCGGGGGTCGAACCGGTCGGCCAGCACGCCCCCGCCGAGCATGAGCAGCGCCCGCGGCACTGCCCCCGCGGCCATGACGAGACCGACCTCGGCGGGGCCCGCGGCCTGCTGGGCGGACCAGCCGAGGGCGACGAAGTACACGCTGTCGCCGACGAGGGAAACGGTGTGCGCGGCGAGCCAGCGCAGCACATTGCCGTCGCGATGGGCCGGCGTGGTGGCGGGTTCGGACGGGGCGGTCTCTGCGGTGGCCATGGCTGGCTCCAGGGAGTCGGGAACGGCCGGGGTCAGGGCCGGAACGGAAAGCCGTAGACGTGCACGGAGACGTGCTCGCGGCCCTCGGTGTCGCCGGCCGCCCCGGCGGCCCTGCCGCGCTCCCGCCAGCGCCGGGAAAGGGCCTGGAGTTCCTCGCCCATCTCGGCGAGTTCGGCCGGGGTCAGGTCGAGCAGCCACTCGGAGCTGAACGCGGCGTCGGTCCACGTCGGGCCCCAGGCGGCCGTCTGGTCCAGATACGCGCGGTACTGAGCGGTGCGGATGTCGAGCAGGCCGCGGGTCAGCGCGCCGACGGCGGCGGCCCCTTCGGGCGTGTCCGCGAAGTCCGAGTCGCGGAAGCCCCAGCCCTCCTCCGACGCCACCTGCCACCACCGCTCCCGGCCGTCGGCGCTCCGGCCGCTCGCCTCGGTCACGAAGCCGTGCTCGGCCAGCTTGCGCAGGTGGTAACTGACCAGCGACGGCGCCTGGTCGACCTGCTCGGCGAGGTGAGAGGCGGTCGCGGTGCCCGCGGCGTACAGCGCCCGGTAGAGCTGGAGGCGCAGCGGGTTGGTGAACGCCTTGAGCCGGGACAGGTCGGTGATCCGCTCGTGCGTCCGCTCGTACGTCTGCCCGTGCCCGTGCCCGTGCCTGTCTTCGTGTTCGTGTTCGTGCTGGGGTCGCATGCCCCCACGGTAGATACGAAAGAAAAGTTGCACAACAGAAGTTGCGCAATAAAACTTTCTCATCTGCCCGCGAGGAGGCACCCGGGAAACGCCCGAAGGGCCCGGTGGGATCCGTCGATCCCACCGGGCCCTTCGGCCATGAAACGTCCAGGTCAGTCCGTCAGGTTCACCGAGCGCGCCGAGACCGCGCCGATCTCCGAGGCGATCTCCGTGAGCACGGTCGGCGGGACCGTGTCGTCGACGGTGAGGACGACCAGCGCCTCGCCGCCCTCCTCCCGCCGCGAGACCTGCATGCCCGCGATGTTCAGCCCGGCCTCGCCGAGGATCTGGCCGACCGTGCCGACCACGCCGGGGCGGTCCTCGTAGCGCAGCACGATCATGTGCTCGGCCAGCGCCAGGTCCACGTCGTAGTCGCCGATCGCGACGATCTTCAGCAGGTGCTTCGGCCCGGCCAGCGTGCCGGAGACCGAGACCTCCTCGCCGCCGGCGAGCGTGCCGCGCACCGTCACCACGTTGCGGTGGTTCGGGGACTCGCTGGAGGTCGTGAGGCGGACCTCGACGCCGCGCTCCTGAGCGAACAGCGGCGCGTTCACGTACGACACCGTCTCCGCGACGACGTCCTCGAACACGCCCTTGAGCGCGGAGAGTTCGAGCACCTTCACATCGTGCTGGGTGATCTCGCCGTACACCTCGACGTCGAGCCGGGCCGCGACCTCGCCCGCGAGGGCGGTGAAGATCCGGCCCAGCTTCTCGGCGAGCGGCAGGCCCGGGCGTACGTCCTCGGCGATGACCCCGCCCTGGACGTTGACCGCGTCGGGGACCAGCTCACCGGCGAGCGCGAGCCGTACGGAACGGGCGACCGCGACGCCCGCCTTCTCCTGCGCCTCGTCGGTGGAGGCGCCGAGGTGCGGCGTGCAGACGACCTGGTCGAACTCGAAGAGCGGGGAGTCCGTGCAGGGCTCCTTCGCGTACACGTCCAGACCGGCGCCGGCGACCCGGCCCTCCTTGAGGGCGGCGGCGAGCGCCGCCTCGTCGACGATCCCGCCGCGCGCGGCGTTGACGATCCGGACCGACGGCTTGACCTTGTGCAGCGCCTCGTCGCCGATGAGGCCGATCGTCTCGGGGGTCTTGGGCAGGTGCACGGTGATGAAGTCCGACACCTCCAGCAGCTCGTCGAGCGTCAGCAGCTTGACGCCCATCTGCGCGGCGCGGGCCGGCTGCACGTAGGGGTCGTACGCGACGATCTTCATGCCGAAGGCGGACATGCGCTGGGCGACGAGCACGCCGATCCGGCCGAGGCCGACGACGCCCAGGGTCTTCTCGCTCAGCTCGACACCCGTGTACTTGGAGCGCTTCCACTCACCGTTCTTGAGCGCGGTGTTGGCCTGCGGGATGTGGCGTGCGGTGGCCACCAGCAGACCGCAGGCCAGCTCGGCGGCGGTGACGATGTTCGACGTCGGCGCGTTGACGACCATCACGCCGGCCTTGGTGGCGGCGGAGACGTCGACGTTGTCGAGGCCCACCCCGGCGCGGGCGACGACCTTCAGCTTGCCCGCCGCGGCGACGGCCTCGGCGTCGATCTTGGTCGCGGAGCGGACGAGAATCGCGTCCACGTCGGCGATGGCGGGGATCAGCTCGGCGCGGTCGGCGCCGTTGCAGTGCCGGATCTCGAAATCCGGACCGAGCGCGTCGACGGTTGCGGGCGACAGCTCTTCAGCGATGAGTACGACAGGTTTCGAGCTCACGTGAGTCCTCACAAGTCCCATTGCGGACGGCCGTCCCGACGGCCGCATGCGGTGGAGGGGTCCTAGGGCGGAGCGCGCCCTAACCGCGTGAAAGACGCACGACGCTGTGGGCCTGACGCGTATGTGTTGAGCAGTGTAATGCTGCCGACGGCTGCTGTTCCGCCCCCGCGACAGGATCACTCGTACGTGCGGCCCGGCGGCAGCGTCCGTGCGTCGCCGGTGCGCGGGCGGCCCCGGTCCGGCCCCTTGTCCCCCGGTCGTGCCGGAGATCAGGAGCCGCCCCGGGGCCGCCCGCGCACGGTGTTACGCGTCCTCGTCGTCGACCCAGCTCATGAGCTTGCGGAGCTCGGCGCCGGTCGTGGCCAGCAGGCTGTCGCTGTCGGCCTTCTTGTACTCGTTGTACTTCTTCAGACCGCCGTGGTACTCGTCCATCCAGTTCTTGGCGAACGTACCGTCCTGGATCTCGGCCAGGATCTTCTTCATCTCGACCTTGGTCTGGTCGGTGATGACGCGCGGGCCGCTGACGTAGTCGCCCCACTCGGCGGTCTCGGAGACCGACCAGCGCATCTTCTCCAGGCCGCCCTCGTACATGAGGTCCACGATCAGCTTCAGCTCGTGGAGGCACTCGAAGTACGCGATCTCCGGCTGGTAGCCGGCCTCGGTCAGCGTCTCGAAGCCCGCCTTGACCAGCGCGGCGGTGCCGCCGCAGAGCACGGCCTGCTCACCGAACAGGTCGGTCTCGGTCTCCTCGGTGAAGGTCGTCTTGATGACGCCGGCGCGGGTGCCGCCGATGCCCTTCGCGTACGACAGGGCCAGCGCGAACGCCGCGCCGGAGAAGTCCTGCTCGACGGCGGCGATGCAGGGAACGCCGCGGCCCTCCTCGTACTGGCGGCGGACCAGGTGGCCCGGGCCCTTGGGGGCGACCATCGCGACATCGACATTGGCCGGCGGCTTGATGAAGCCGTAGCGGATGTTGAGGCCGTGGCCGAAGAACAGCGCGTCGCCGTCCTTCAGGTGGTCCTTGATGGACTCCTCGTACACCTGGCCCTGGATCGGGTCCGGCACCAGGATCATGATGACGTCGGCCTCGGCGGCGGCCTCGGCGGGCGTCACCACACGCAGGCCCTGCTCCTCGGCCTTGGCCTTGGACTTGGAGCCCTCGTGCAGGCCGACCCGGACATCGACACCCGAGTCACGGAGCGACAGCGCGTGGGCGTGGCCCTGGCTGCCGTAACCGATGACCGCGACCTTGCGGTTCTGGATGATGGACAGGTCGGCATCGTCGTCGTAGAACAGCTCGGCCACTGGGTCTTCTCCTTGGTGTGCACTTCTGTGAAATGTCGAAGCTTGCGTCCCACCGTACGGCGGCGGGGCGAAGCCGGTCTCCCGGTCTCGGCATGCGAACCGGACCGGTCGGGGTCCTGTCCGGGACCTCCCGTGCCGAAGGGCGGACCCTCGGGGCGTGGAAGGCCCGGACGAAAAGCCCTGGCGCTGCGGTCCAGGGCCCGCAGGCTCAGGCGCTGCGGTCCAGGGCCCGCAGGCTGCGGTCCGTGATGGACCGCGCGCCACGCCCTATGGCGATCGTCCCGGACTGCACCAGCTCCTTGACGCCGAACTGCTCCAGCATCTTGAGCATGGCGTCGAGCTTGTCACTCGATCCGGTGGCCTCGATCGTGACGGCGTCGGGTGACACGTCGACGGTCTTGGCGCGGAAGAGCTGGACGATCTCGACGATCTGGGAGCGGGTCTCGTTGTCGGCGCGGACCTTCACCAGGACGAGCTCGCGCTGGATCGCAGCGCCGGGCTCGAGTTCGACGATCTTCAGGACGTTCACCAGCTTGTTGAGCTGCTTCGTCACCTGCTCCAGGGGCAGTTCCTCGACATTGACCACGATGGTGATGCGGGAGATGTCGGGGTGTTCCGTGACACCGACGGCGAGCGAGTCGATGTTGAAACCGCGGCGGGAGAACAGCGCGGCGATCCGGGCGAGGATACCGGGGGTGTTCTCCACCAGAACGGAGAGCGTGTGCCTGGTCATGTGTCGGTCTCTTCTCTCGTTCTCGCGGCTCAGTCGTCGGCGCTGTCGCCGAAGTCGGGGCGGATGCCCCGGGCGGCCAGGACCTCGTCGTTCGACGTGCCGGCGGGGACCATCGGCCACACCTGGGCGTCCTCGTGGACGATGAAGTCGACCACGACGGGGCGGTCGTTGATGGCGTTGGCCTTGGCGATGACCGCGTCGAGATCGTCCGGGGACTCGCAGCGCAGGGCGACACAGCCCATGGCCTCGGACAGCTTGACGAAGTCCGGGACGCGGGTACCGCCGCCGGGGCCGTCCGTGCCGCCCTCACCGGCGTGCAGGACGGTGTTGGAGTAGCGCTGGTTGTAGAAGAGGGCCTGCCACTGGCGGACCATCCCGAGCGCCCCGTTGTTGATGATCGCGACCTTGATCGGGATGTTGTTGAGCGCGCAGGTGGTGAGTTCCTGGTTGGTCATCTGGAAGCAGCCGTCGCCGTCGATCGCCCAGACGGTACGGTCCGGCTGCCCGGCCTTGGCGCCCATGGCCGCCGGGACGGCGTACCCCATGGTCCCGGCGCCGCCGGAGTTCAGCCAGGTGGCGGGCTTCTCGTACTCGATGAATTGCGCGGCCCACATCTGGTGCTGGCCGACGCCCGCGACGAAGATCGTGTCCTCGGGGGCCAGCTGCCCGACGCGCTGGATGACCTGCTGCGGCGAGAGGGCGCCGCCTCCGGGCTGCTCGTAGCCGAGGGGGTAGGTCTCGCGCCACCGGTTGAGATCGCGCCACCATGCCGCGTATCCCGTCCCGGCGGCCTCACCGACATGGCCTTCGGTGTGCTCCGCCTGGACGGCCTGGACGAGGTCGGCGAGGACCTCGCGGGCGTCCCCGACGATCGGCACGTCCGCGATCCGGTTCTTGCCGATCTCGGCGGGGTCGATGTCCGCGTGGACGATCTTGGCGTACGGCGCGAAGCTGTCCAGTTTGCCGGTGACGCGGTCGTCGAAGCGGGCGCCGAGGGCGACGATCAGGTCGGCCTTCTGGAGCGCGGTGACGGCGGTGACCGAACCGTGCATGCCCGGCATCCCGACGTGCAGCGGGTGGCTGTCGGGGAAGGAGCCCAGCGCCATCAGGGTGGTGGTGACGGGGGCGCCGGTCAGCTCGGCGAGGACCTTCAGCTCGGCGGTGGCGCCGGCCTTGATGACGCCGCCGCCGACATACAGGACGGGACGCTCGGCCTGGGTGATCAGCCGGGCGGCCTCGCGGATCTGCTTCGCGTGCGGCTTGGTCACGGGGCGGTAGCCGGGCAGGTCCTGGGTGGGCGGCCAGGAGAAGGACGTACGGGCCTGGAGGGCGTCCTTGGCGATGTCGACGAGGACCGGTCCCGGCCGGCCCGTGGAGGCGATGTGGAACGCCTCCGCGATGGTCCGCGGGATGTCCTCGGCCTTGGTGACGAGGAAGTTGTGCTTGGTGATCGGCATCGTGATGCCGCAGATGTCCGCCTCCTGGAAGGCGTCCGTCCCGATGGCCTTGCTCGCGACCTGGCCGGTGATCGCGACGAGCGGCACGGAGTCCATGTGCGCGTCGGCGATCGGGGTGACCAGGTTGGTGGCGCCGGGGCCGGAGGTGGCCATGCAGACGCCGACCTTGCCGGTGGCCTGCGCGTAGCCGGTCGCGGCGTGGCCCGCGCCCTGCTCGTGGCGGACGAGGACGTGCCGGACGCGGGTGGAGTCCATCATCGGGTCGTACGCCGGGAGGATGGCGCCGCCGGGGATACCGAATACGACCTCGGCGCCCACCTCTTCAAGAGAGCGGATGAGCGACTGCGCGCCCGTGACGTGCTCGACTGAGGCGGAGGACGGTCCGCCGTTACGGGCCCGCGGCTGCGGATGGTGGGCCCCGGTGGCCTGCTCGGTCATCGGCATTCTCTTCTCGAAGCTGAGGGTTTTTGCGAGTTTTGTGGTGCGCCGGTGCAACAAAAAACCCCTCGTGCCGTGAGGCAAGCGAGGGGAGCGCGTCGGGTGCGGTCTGCAGAGCGGGAAGGGGGCTCTGCGTCAGCCGACGCGCTGTCCAAGTACGAGAATTCGGGTGCGCATGGAAATGACCCTCCCTCCGGCGCGCCCCGGCTGTCAAGTGGGTGGGACGGGCGTCTCATTATTTGAGCGGATCGACGGCGGGGGAATCCGGTCGGAGACCGATCGACGGCTGAGGAATCCGGTCGGAGACCGGCTGACGGGAGTGGCGTACGGAGCCCGGGCCGCCGGTGCCGGCAAGGACGGGCAGCGCGTTGGTGCCCGGCATGGGGTACGAACCGGCCACCAGGGCCCGGCGCAGCCGGTACTCGTCGAGCGGTCCGGAGAAGGCCATGCCCTGGCCGTGGGTACACCCCATGGCGCGCAGGACGGTCACCTGCTCGGGGAGGTCGACCCCCTCGGCGACGGACTGCAGGCCCAGATCGCAGGCGATCCTCAGCAGCCCCGCGGTGATCTTGTGCAGCCGGCCGGACTCCACGACGCCCTCGACCAGGCCGCGGTCGAGTTTCAGCACGTCGACGGGGAGGCGGCGCAGGGCGTTTATCGCCGCGTAGCCGCTGCCGAAGCCGTCGAGCGCGATCCGCACTCCGAGGCGGCGCAGCGCGACGAGGCGGTGCTCCAGATCGTCCAGGGAGGCCCGCGGGTCGTGGTCGGACAGCTCGATCATCAGGGCCCCTGAGGGCAGCCCGTGGCGCATCAGGAGGGCTTCCACGGTGCCGAGCGGCAGGGACTTGTCGAGGAGCCTGCGGGCCGGGATCCGTACGGAGACGGGCGCGGAGTACCCCATGTCGGAACGCTCGGCGGCCTGCTTGACGGCCTCTTCGAGGAGCCAGCGGCCCAGCTCCGAGGTGCGGTCGCCGTCGTCGGCGCCGCGCAGGAACTCGGCCGGGGTGAAGAGGATGCCCTGGGCGGAGCGCCAGCGGGCCTGGGCGGCGACGGCGGAGACCCGGCCCGAGGTGAGATGCACCACGGGCTGGTGGACCAGGGCGAACTCGCCGTCGTGCAGCGCGGTGCGGAGTCTGGCCGCCAGCTCGGTCCTGCGGACCACGTCGGCCTGCATCTGGGGCGCGTACATCTCGACGCGGTTCTTGCCGCCCGCCTTGGCGCGGTACATGGCGAGGTCCGCGTTGCGCATGAGGTCGGTGGGGGTTATGCCGGGCTCGGCGAAGGCGACGCCGATGGAGGCGGCGACCCGGACGTCGTTGCCGTCGATCTTGTACGGCTGGGAGAGCCGGAGGCGCAGCCGGTCGGCGATCTCGTGGACCTGGTACTCCCGGGCCGCCTGGTCGCCGGAGCCGTCGCCGAGGACGATGGCGGCGAACTCGTCACCGCCGAGCCGGGCCGCGGTGTCGCCCGCCCGGACGGAGTCCTGGAGCCGGTGGGCGGCGAGGATCAGGAGTTCGTCCCCCACCTGATGCCCCAGGCGGTCGTTGACGCCCTTGAAACCGTCGAGGTCGATGAAGAGCACCGCCGTGCCGGGATCGGTCGTACGGCGGCCGGAGAGGGCCTGCCTGACCCGCTGCGTGAAGAGCGCCCGGTTGGGCAGATCGGTGAGCGGGTCGTGTTCGGCGTTGTGCTGGAGTTGCGCCTGGAGGCGGACCCGTTCGGTGACGTCCCGGCTGTTGAAGATCAGCCCGCCCTGGTGGCGGTTGACCGTGGACTCCACGTTGAGCCAGTCGCCGGCCCCGGAGCGGAAGCGGCACTCGATGCGGGTCGTGGGCTCGTCGGCGGGCGGGGCGGCCAGGAAGCGGCGCACTTCGTGGACGACCCGGCCGAGGTCGTCGGGGTGGATGATCGAGGCGAGTTCGGCGCCGACGAGATCCTCGGCCTCGCGCCCGTAGACGCCGGTGGCGGCGGGGCTGACGTAGCGGAGTATCCCGGACGGTGCGGCGATCATGATGACGTCGCTGGACCCCTGGACCAGGGAGCGGAAGTGGCTCTCCTTGTGCGCCAGCTCATGGGTGAGGGCGATGTTGTCGACGAGCATGATGCCCTGCCGCACGACCAGGGCGAGCACGACCGTGCAACCGGTGAGGACCACCACCCGGTCGACCTTGCGGCCCTCGGTGACGTTGTACAGGATCCCCAGCGTGCAGACGGCCGCGGCGAGATACGGCGTGAGCGCGGCAAGGGAGCCCGCGATCGGCGCGGCCGTCCGGGCCTGGCGGTCCTCCCGGGACGGGGCCGGGGCCTCCGGGACGCGCCGGACGCCCCAGGGCGCGTACGCGAGAAGCAGCGACCCGGCGAACCAGCCCGCGTCCAGGAGCTGGCCCGAGCGGTAGGTCTCGCGCAGCAGCGGCGAGGTGAACAGGGCGTCGCACAGCACCGTCAGGGCGAGCGCGGCGATCGCGGTGTTGACCGCGGAGCGGCTGCCCGCGGCCTTACGGAAGTGCAGGGCCAGCACCATGCTGACGAGGACGATGTCCAGCAGCGGGTAGGCGAGGGAGAGCGCCGCCTGGGTGACGCTCTCGCCCTGGAACTGCGCGGTCCGGGCGAGGGCGAGGCTCCAGGAGAGCGTGAGCAGCGAGCCGCCGATCAGCCAGGCGTCCAGCGCGAGGCAGACCCAGCCGGCCCTGCTGACCGGCCGTTTGGCGAGGACGAGCAGGCCGACGATGGCGGGTGGCGCGAAGCAGAGGAAGAAGAGATCGGCGAGGCTGCGGCTGGGGACGGGCTCTTCGAGGATGACCTCGTACCACCCCCAGACCGCGTTGCCCGCCGAGGCCATCGCGGAGGAGAAGGAGAAGAGCAGCCACGCGGGCCGGAAGCGGCTGGTGTGGCCGCGTGCGTAGAAGAAGCAGGAGACCGCCGCGATCAGGGCGGCGAGGCTCAGTCCGAAGTCGCCCATGAACAGGGCGAGTTTCTCCGATCCCCAGCCCACCGCCGCACCGGTCGCGTATCCGCCGCAGATCAGCGCGAGGAAGAGCTGGGCGACCAGCCCCGTCCCCCCGCCGGAGATCTGGCGCCCGCGCACGAACACGCCCTCGGCGCTCACCGGACCGCTCCTGAAGACGTCTCCGTCACCGGCACCGCCGACGGGCGCGGGTCGCGCGCCGGGGTGTCCGGAGGTCGCCGCCGACGCCCCTGCCGCGTCGGATCGTTCGTCCATTGGCCGTACATCGCCCGTCGCCCCCCTCGGATTTCGATCACTCCGCTGCGCCGCCCCACGCGCGGCGCAACCCCCAGATCGGGACGATACACCAGACTCGTCACTCAGGGCCATAGTTCTTCTACTCTCCGTGACGACCAGCGGAGTTGTCGGTATCGAGGGTGTCCGGGCGGGTGCGGAGCGTGGCTGCGAGCCGCTCGCGCGACGGCGCGCCCCGGACGGCGGGGCGGGCGATGAGGCGGGCGGCGAGGCCGACGGCGGGTGGTCAGGCGGCGGATGATCCGGTCGGTCCTTCCGTCGATCCGGTCGGCCCTTCGGTCGTGAGGACGACGTTCCGCAGTTCGTCCCCGGCGGCGAACCGGGTGAGCTGGCCGACCAGCAGGCGCTTGGCGCGCGGCAGGAAGGCCGAGGTGGGTCCGCCGACGTGGGGGCTGATGAGGACACCCGGAGCATGCCAGAGCGGATGTCCCGCGGGCAGCGGTTCCGGATCTGTCACATCGAGGGCGGCTTCGATCCGGCCACTCTCCAGCTCCGCGAGGAGCGCCTTGGTGTCGACGACGGCACCGCGCGCGACGTTCACCAGCAGGGCGCCGTCCTTCATCCGGGCCAGGAACTCCGCTCCCACCAGGCCCTTCGTCCCCTCGGTGAGCGGTGTGGAGAGAATCACCACATCGGCCTCGGGCAGCAGCGCGGGCAGTTCGGTGAACGCGTGCACCCGCCCGCGCTCCGTGGTGCGTGCGGAGCGCGCGACGCGCGCCACCCGCGCGCACTCGAACGGAGTGAGCCGGTCCTCGATGGCGGCGCCGATCGAGCCGTAACCGACGATCAGGACGGACCGGTCGGCGAGCGCCGGGCGGAAGCCGGCGCGCCACTCCTCGCGGTCCTGGCCCCGTACGTAGCCCGGAACGCCGCGCAGGGAGGCGAGCGTGAGGGTGAGGGCGAGTTCGGCCGTACTGGCCTCGTGGACACCCTTGGCGTTGCAGAGTCTGACTCCGGCGGGCAGCACGCCGAGCGCGGGCGCCACGTTGTCGGTGCCGGCGGAGAGCGTCTGGACGACGCGTACGGACGTCATGGCGGCGAGCGGCCGTATGACGGTCTCCGGGGGCCGCATGTACGGCACGACGTAGAAGGCGCAGTCGGCGGGGTCGGCGGGGAACTCGTCCTCCCCGTCCCACTGGACGTACCGCGGTCCCTCGGGCAGTCCTTCGATCTCAGCGGCCGGAATCGGTAGCCATACGTCAGGAGTCATGGTCAGGAGGCTATGCGACGCCCGGCACGCGGGCCCGGCGCCCGGTACGGCGGCGCGTCCGTCACCGGGTCCCGCGGTGACTCCGCCGAAGGTCCGAGGGAAGATCATCCGGCGGGTCGCCGGCAGGTCCCGAAGGCGGGATCCGCAGGTGGATGAGGTTAGTTTGAGGGCGGCACGAGGGAGGGGTACGGCGTTGGAGCGCAGGACAATCGGTGCGGCGGCGCTCGAAGTGGGCGCGGTCGGGCTCGGCTGCATGCCGATGCACTGGGCCTACACCACCTCCCAGCAGTACGGATACCGCTCGCTGCGCACGGTGCACGCGGCGCTGGACGCCGGTACGACCCTGCTCGACACCGCCGACATGTACGGCCCGTTCACCAATGAGCTGCTGCTGGGACGGGTGCTGGGGCGGCGGCGCGCGGAGGCCTTCGTCTCCACCAAGTGCGGGCTGCTCGTGGGCGATCAGCACATCGTCGCCAACGGTCACCCGAAGTATGTGCGGCGGGCCTGCGACGCCTCGCTGCGGCGGCTCCAGACCGATGTGATCGATCTCTACCAGCTGCACCGCGCCGATCCCGAGATACCCGTCGAGGAGACGTGGGGGGCGATGGCCGAGCTGGTGGGCGCGGGGAAGGTACGGGCGCTGGGGCTGTGCGCGGTGGGCGCGCGGGCGGCCGGGGCGGGGGCGCGGACGGCGCGCCGCGGGCCCGGCGAGGATCTGCACGCGGCGACGATCCGGCAGTTGGAGCGCGTGCAGCAGGTGTTCCCGGTGAGCGCGGTGGAGGCGGAGCTGTCGGTGTGGTCGCCGGAGGCGCTGGAGCGGCTGCTGCCGTGGTGCGAGGCGCGCGGCATCGGCTTCCTGGCGGCGATGCCGCTCGGCAACGGTTTCCTGACGGGCACGCTCACCCCGGGGCAGGGGTTCGAGCCGGACGACGTACGGGCCCGGCATCCGCGGTTCACGGCGGAGATGATGGCCGCGAACCAGCCATTGGTGGTGGGGCTGCGGCGGGTGGCCCGGCGGTACGGGGCGACACCCGCGCAGGTGGCGCTGGCGTGGGTGCTGGGGCGGGGGCGGCATGTGGTGCCGGTGCCGGGGACGAAGCGGGAGCCGTGGGCGGTGGAGAACGCGCGGGCGGCGGAACTGGCGCTGACGGAGCGGGACGTGGCCGAGATAGCGGCGCTGCCGCCGGTGCGGGCGTCCTGGGAGTGACGGGCCGCCCCCACGCCGGCCGGCCGGAGCTGACCACGGCACGGAGCCGGGACGGAGCTGCGGCCGAGCGGGGGGACGGGACCTCGCGCGGGCCCCTTGGGGGGATCCGGATAGGCGACATTGGTCCACGGGTTGGGGAACCTTCGCGGGTACTCGCGGTGTAAGAACAGGTAGAGCCGCAGCCGTCGAAGGGACCGGGACCGTGAAGCGTTCAGCAGGGACGGCCGTGGGAGCCGCCGCCGCCCTTCTCCTGGTGACGGGGTGCTCCTCCGACGAGGGGGTGGGCCCGGCGTTCGAGCGGACCCCCTCCTCGGGGACGGCGGCTTCGGCGTCGGCGTCGCGGGAGGCGGCGGCCACGCCGTCCGCCGCCCCCGCGAAGGGCTCGGTGAAGGTGGTGTCGACGGTCGCCGAGGGGCTCGCGTCGCCCTGGGGGCTCGCGGCGCTGCCGGACGGCGACCTGCTGGTCTCCTCGCGAGACGAGGGGACCATCACCCGGGTCGACGCCGAGACGGGCGGGAAGACCGTGATGGGTTCGGTGCCGGGGGTAGCCCCGGCCGGGGAGGGCGGTCTGCTGGGGATCGCTGTCTCCCCCACGTACGCGTCGGACCAATTGATCTACGTCTACTTCACCACCGCGGGGGACAATCGCATCGCGCGGATGTTCCACGACACGAAAAAGCCCGCGGGGCAGCAGTTGGGCGCCCCCGACACCGTGCTGCGGGGCATTCCCAAGGGCACCATCCACAACGGCGGCCGGATCGCCTTCGGACCGGACAAGATGCTCTACGCGGGCACCGGCGAGACCGGGGACACCGGGCTCGCCCAGGACCGGGAATCGCTGGCCGGAAAGATTCTGCGGATGACTCCGGACGGCCAACCGGTGCACGGTAATCCGGAGCCGGATTCGCTGGTCTATTCACTCGGGCACCGCAATGTGCAGGGCCTGGCCTGGGATTCCGAGAAGCGGCTGTGGGCCGCGGAATTCGGGCAGAACACCTGGGACGAGCTGAATCTGATCGAGCCGGGAAAGAACTACGGCTGGCCGACCGCCGAGGGTAAGGCAGGGAAGGCGGGTTACGTCGACCCGGTGGAGCAGTGGGCGACGAGTGAGGCGTCACCCAGCGGTATCGCCTACGCGGAGGGCTCGATCTGGATGGCGGGGCTGCGCGGCGAGCGGCTCTGGCGGATTCCTCTGGCGGGCCGGGAATCCTCGGCCGACCCCCAGTCGTTCCTGGAAGAGGAGTACGGCCGTCTGCGTACGGTGGTGGCCGCCGGCGGGAACCGGGTGTGGCTGGTGACCAGCGAGACCGACAACCGGGGCACACCGCGCTCCGGGGACGACCGGATCCTTCTGCTGGAGGTTTCGTAACGCCGCGAGGTGCGACCAGTGCGTTTCAGGAGGGTGGGCTTTCTGTGTTCAACATGATCGAGGAGTTCTTCGCCCCGGGCCGCAAACACACGCATGAGGAGCAGAAGCGGCTGGAACTGAGCCGGGTGGACGTCAACGACAACGACCCGGGCAGAGGACCGATAGACCTGGCCTCCGGAAAGGTCACGATAAGAGTGGCGGACGCGCCACCGGACGCGGAATAGCGCCCTTCAGGGGGCGGAGGCTCTTTTCGAACCGCTGTCTCTCGGACCGGTGTCTCTCGGACCGGCGTCCCGGGGAGTCTCTCGGACCGGCGTCCCGGGGGTTCCTCAGACCGGTGTCTCGGGGAAGAGGCGCAGCCGGTGGGCGATCGCGGCGGCTTCCGTACGGCCCGAAACCCCCAGTTTGGCCAGGATGTTGGAGACGTGGACGCTGGCCGTCTTCGGGGAGATGTACAGCTCCTCGGCGATCCTGCGGTTGCTGTGGCCCGCCGAGACCAGCCGCAGCACATCCTGTTCCCGCCGGGTGAGCCCGAGTTCGCGGACCGGGTCGACCGCCGTGTCCAGGCCCCCGCCCCCGCTCCCGTCGCCGCCGCGCCGTGTCCGGAGCCGCTCCGACGCGCCGCCCGGGCGGCGCCCCGCCCCGGTCGCGGGACCGGCTCCGAGAGTGATCCTGGCCCGGGTGGCGAGGAGCGTCATCTCCTCGGCCAGCGGGCGCGCTCCGAGGCGCCCGGCCGCGGCGTGCGCCAGGTCGAGCACCGCCGCCGCCTCCGCACGGTCGCAACCCGAGTCGAGCAGGGCCGCCGCCCAGCGCAGCCGGGCGAGCGCCAGCTCGTAGGGGCGGTCGAGGTCGTGGAGGGCCGCCACCGCGCGCGCCCACCGCTGGGGCCCTTCTCCGCCTTCCGCGCGCGCCAGTTCGGCCTCCAGCATGAGCTCGTACGCCGCCCAGACGGGCACCAGCGTCGGGAGCCGCTTGGCGTGGGTGCGGACCGTCGTCAGCACCTGCGCGCGGCCCGCCTCGGCCCCGGGCAGCCCCCGGGCGTCGGCCTCGATCGCCGCCGCCGTACAGAGCAGCGGCAGTGCGTACCGGTGGGTGCCGAGCGGGAAGCCGCCCGTGGCCATCCGCTCGAACTCGGCGCGCGCCTCGGCCAGCGCGCCGCGGCGGGCCAGGGCGACCATTTTCAGCCGGGCCGGGGTGATGATGTGCTGGGGCTGGAGGTCATGGGTGCCCAGGAAGCCGCGGTTCAGCTCCACCTGGCGCTCCGCCTCGTCGAAGTCTCCCCTCACCAGGGCCAGTTCCGCTCGGCGTTCGGCGAGCAGGGCGCGCGCCTTGTTGGAGCGCGCCAGCTCCATGGTCTCGTCGAGGACCGTGTCCGCCTCCGGCCAGCGGCCCAGTGAGAAGAGGGACTGGGCCAGGTTCGTGCGGACCCATGCCTCCGTGTCGGTGAGTCCGCGCTGGTGGCTGAAGGCGACGCCCTCCTGGGCGGTCTTCACCGCCTCCTCCGAGCGTCCCATGCTCTCCAGGGTGGAGGGGAGGTTGTTGGCCGCGCGGCCCTGGATGGCGACGGAGCCCAGCTCGGCGGCCCGGTCGCGGGCCGCGTACATCTCGGCGATGCCCTCCTCGATGCCGCCGGCGTCGGCGGTGAGCCAGCCCCGGGTGAGCCGGGCGTGCAGTTCGGTGCGTTCCGCACCGACCAGCCGGGCGTACTCGACGGCCCGGTCGGCGGCGGCCAGGCTCTCGGGTCCCGGCCGGTGCAGGGCTCCCCAGGAGGCGACATTGGCGAGGACCTCCGCGTGCACGGCGGAGGGCTGGAGTCCGCGCACCAGCTCCTGGGCGTTGGCCAGTTCGCGCCAGCCGTCGCCGCGGGTGAGGTCCTGGACGAGCCGGGAGCGCTGGATCCAGAACCAGGCGGCGCGCAGCGGGTCCTTCCCCTCCGACTCGCCCTCCAGGAGGCGCATGGCCTTCTTGGCTATGGCCAGGGCGCGTTCGCGTTCGCCGCTGGAGCGCGCGGCGACCGTCGCCTCGGCCATCAGGTCGAGATAGCGCAGGGGCGACGACTCGGAGGCTCCTCCGCAGGGCGGGTAGACCTCTATGTCGTCCGGCGGGCGCAGCGTGGCCCGTACCGCCCGGGGGGCGTCGTCCCACAGCTCCATGGCCCGTTCCAGCAGGCGCAGTTGCTCGGAGTGCGCGAACCGCTCGCGGGCCTCCACCGAGGCGAGGAGGACGGCGGGCAGCGCCTTCGCCGGGTCGTGTGCGTGGTACCAGTGGCTCGCGAGGCGCGTGGTGCGCTCGTCGGCGCGGACGAGCGAGGGGTCGGCCTCCAGCACCCCGGCGTATCTCCGGTTGAGCCGGGAGCGCTCGCCGGGCAGCAGGTCGTCGCTGACGGCCTCGCGGACGAGGGAGTGACGGAAGCGGTATCCGTCCCCGTCCGGCGTCGGCAGCAGGATGCTGGCCCCGACGGCGGCCCGCAGCGCCTCGATCAGCTCGTCCTCGGCGAGCCCGGCGACGGCCAGCAGCAGCCGGTACTCGACGGTGGTGCCGCCCTCGGCGACGATCCTGGCGACCCGCTGGGCGTCCTCGGGCAGTGTCTCGACCCGGACGAGCAGCAGATCGCGCAGGGAGTCGCTGAGGCCGGTGCCGCAGCCCGTCCCGATGGAGCAGGCCAGCTCCTCCACGAAGAACGCGTTCCCGTCGGAGCGTTCGAAGATCTGCTCCAGCAGGTCCGGGCCCGGCTCGGCGGCGAGGATGCCGGTGAGCTGGCTGCGCACCTCGGCGCGGTTGAAGCGGGGCAGTTCGATACGGCGGACCGAGCGCAGCCGGTCCAGCTCGGCGAGGAGCGGGCGGAGCGGATGGCGGCGGTGCAGGTCGTCGGACCGGTAGGTGCCGATGACGACGAGCCGGCCGCGGCGCAGGGAGCGGAAGAGATAGGCGAGGAGATGGCGGGTGGAGGCGTCCGCCCAGTGCAGATCCTCCAGGATGAGCACGATCGTACGGTCGGCGGCCAGCCGCTCCAGCAGCCGCGCGGTGAGCTCGAAGAGCCGGGCGGTGCCGTCCTCGCCCTGCGCGTCCCGGCTGGAGTGGCCGAGCTCGGGCAGGATCCTGGCCAGCTCGTCCTGCTGGCCCTCGGCCGCGGCCAGCAGCTCGTCGGGGAGTCGGCGGCGCAGGGAGCGCAGGGCGGTGGAGAAGGGCGCGAACGGCAGTCCGTCCGCGCCGATCTCGACGCATCCGCCGATCGCGACGACGGCCTTGTCGTCGCAGGCCGCCCGGTGCAGCTCTTCGACGAGGCGGGTCTTGCCGACGCCCGCCTCACCGCCGACGAGCACGGCTTGGGGCTCGCCCGCGGTGGCGCGGGCGAGCGCTGACGTGAGCGCGGTGAACTCGGCCGACCTGCCGACGAACACCGGGCTGAGCGACCTGGTCTCCACATCGCCGAGCATCGCACAGCCCTCTGACAACGCGGCACTTGTTATTCGGCGGACGGCGGGGCCGGGGCACTGCCCGTGAGGCGTGCCGGGCCCGGGGGCTCGCCCGCGAGGCGTGCCGGGGCCGGGCTCAGGCGGCCCGGGCGAACCGGCCACGGCGCTGTTTCACCGGCCCCTCAGGGGCGTTCCTGGCGGTTCGCCGGGCCCAGCGGCGGGCCGTGCCCGCCTCCCGGACGAGCCGCTGGTGCTCGGCCCTGCGGATCAGCTCGGCGGCGTGGATCTTCTGGAGTTCGTACTCGAACATTCCGGGGCTCCCTGGAACGAAGGCGGTCGGGCATCTGGTGATGCCTCTACCTTCGTCTCCCAGGGGGCGGGGCCGCATCGGGAGAGTGCCGCATCTTGACGGGCCCCGGGGCCTTAGAAACCAGGGCGGGACATACCTACGGCCTAAGGCCCTGGCGGCGGGGCCGCGGAGACCTTAGACCGTGAAGGGGCGGACAGTCGTGGGGAGAGGAGGGAACGGCGGCTCAGGCGCCGGTGGTCGGCAGGGCCGCGAACAGGTCGAAGTACATGGCGATGGACATGAGCAGCCCCAGGAAGCCGAGCACGGCTCCGGCGAGCGCGAAGGGCCGTACCCAGCCGTCGCGCTGGCGCAGCGTCAGCACGATCACGCCGAGGAGCAGGGCCACCAGGGCCACTCCCCCGTTGACGGCGGCCGTGACGTGCCAGGCGTCGCCGTAGATCGCGGAGATCTGCTGCTCGGCGGTGGCGGACTGGCCGGTCTTGAGCTGACCTACGAGGCCCTGGCGCTCCGCGAGGACCCTGCTGGTCCAGGTGCCGGTGAGGGCGACGATGCCCAGGCAGACGGCGACGACGGCCGCGGCGGCGGCGCCGAGACCGGACGTGGCGGCGGGGGCCTCGTCGAGGAGGTCCAGGTCGTCGTCGTTCTCGTCGGCCTCGTCGGCGTCAGCGGCGGCGGCCGGGGCGTCGGCCGTGGTGGCGCCGTCCGTGGTGGTGTCGCTCTTCTTCAGGTCCGTCTTGGGCTGCTCCGCCGGGTCGGCGGCGTCCGCGGCACCGGTGGTGGCGGCCGGCTTCAGGTCGGCCTGTGCCTCGGCCGCCTTGGTCGTGGGGGCCTCGGCCGTCTCCGGCTCGGGGTTCTGGGTCTCGGGGGTGGACTTCATACGTCGCACGCTAGGGGCCGGGTATGAGAACTTCCTGAGAACGCGCAAATTCACTCCTGAGCGCACCCGATCGTGATCATCTCTCGATCGGACACGCTGCTCGGGCAGACCGGTAGGGCACGGTGGCAGGCCACTCACCCCGGCCGGTCGCCGGGCGGGCTCAGCGCGGCGTACGGGGCCGTGCGCGCCACTCGGGGGCGAGGACCGACCAGACCTCCGTGTCGTGCCGTACGCCCCGGTACGGGTAGTTCCGCCGCAGCACCCCGTCCCGGGTCATCCCCAGCCGCCGGGCGACCCGGATACTGGCCTCGTTCTCCGACGAGACGAGCCACTCGACGCGTTCCATCCCGCGCTCCCCGACCGCCCAGTCGATCAGGACCCGGGCCGCGCGCGTGACCAGACCGCGCCCCGTCGCCGCGGGCTCCAGCCAGCAGCCGACCTCGCAGTTCCCCGTGCCCGCGTCGAAGACCCGGAAGAGCACGCCGCCGACGAGCGTGCGGCCGAGCCAGATCCCGTAGAGGCGTCCGGTGTCGGCCGCCTGCTTCTGCGCGTACGAGGTGAGCAGCGCCCGCGCGGACTCCAGGTCGGTGACGGCCCGGGCGAGCTGGATGTGCTCGTCGACCAGGTCTCTGGCGCGGTCCATGTGGGCCAGGAATTCCTCGGCCTGCCAGCTCTCCAGGGGGCGCAGTTCGGCCCCGTCCCCCAGTGGTACGGCGAACATGATGATCCCCCTGTGCGGTCGGTGCGCGCGCCCCTGTGCGGCTCCTGTGGTGTGGTTCACCGGACGAGCGGCGTGTTCTCGCTCTCTCGCGGCACGGGGATCTTCGCATGTTCGCGGCGTTCCGGCGCCTCGATACTGATGCGGGGGAGCCAGCGGTCCAGTGTGCGCGGCAGCCACCAGTTGGCGCCGCCGAGCAGATGCATCAGGGCGGGGACCAGGAGGGTCCGGAGCACGAAGGCGTCCAGCGCGACCGCCGTGGCCAGGGCGATGCCGAACATGGCGATGACGCGGTCGCCGCTCAGCACGAAGGCGAGGAAGACCGAGATCATGATCACCGCCGCCGAGTTGATCACGCGGCCGGTCTCGGAGAGCCCCACGCGCACGGCGCGCGCGTTGTCGCCGGTCTCCAGCCACTCCTCGTACATCCGGCTGACCAGGAAGACCTGGTAGTCCATGGAGAGTCCGAAGAGCACCGAGACCATGATCACCGGCAGGAAGGGCTCGATGGGGCCCGCGCTGCCGAGCCCCAGCAGTTCGCTCCCCCATCCCCACTGGAAGATCGCGACGACGACTCCGAAGGACGAGGCGACGGCGGCGACGTTCATCAGCGCGGCCTTGAGGGGGATGCCCACGGAGCGGAACGCCAGCAGGAGGAGCAGACAGCCCAGTGCGATGACCACACCGACGAAAAGGGGGAGTTTGCCGATGATGATGTCGGCGAAGTCGTCGTAGCTCGCGGTGACGCCGCCGACGTACACCGCCAGGGACGTGCCCGTCGCCGCGGCGGGCAGGACGTCCGTACGGAGCCGGTCGACCAGCTCACTGGTGCGGTGCGACTGCGGGGACGACTCGGGGACGACGGTGAGCAGCGCGGCGTCGCCGCCGCTGTTGAAGACGACCGGCCCCACCGAGGCGACTCCCGCGGTGGAACGGAGCGCGTCGGGGAGCTGGTCCATGGCGAGCCGGTCCGCGGCGCTGTCCACACGCGCGACCAGTGTCAGCGGCCCGTTGACGCCGGGACCGAACCCCTCGGCGAGCCGGTCGTACGCCTTGCGGGTGGTGGCCGTGGCGGGGTTGTTGCCCTGGTCGGAGGTGCCGAGGTGGAGCGCGAAGGTGGGCAGCGCGAGGACCAGCATCACCACGGTCGCGACGGCGCCCAGCAGCTTGGGGTGGCGTTCGACGAAGTGGGACCAGCGGACCGCGAACCCGGTGGGGAGTTCCGGCAGCGGGCCGTGGGCGGCGAGCCGGGCGCGCTGGCGCCGGCTCAGCGCGCGCGTGCCGGTGTACGAGAGCAGGGCGGGCAGCAGGGTCACGGAGGCGGCGACGGTGAGGACGACCGTCAGCGAGGCGGCGATCGCGACCCCGTTGAGGAAGCCCAGGCGCAGGATCAGCATGCCGAGCAGGGCGATGCAGACGGTGGCTCCGGCGAAGACGACGGCCCGGCCGGTGGTGGCGACGGCGTTCGCCGCGGCCTCGGGGACGGTCAGTCCGCGCTGGAGGCCCTTGCGGTGCCGTACGACGATGAACAGCGCGTAGTCGATGCCGACGCCGAGCCCGATGAGCAGGCCGAGCATGGGCGCGAAGTCGGCGACCGTCATCGCGTGGCCGAGCAGCACGATGCCCGCGTACGCGGTGCCCACGGAGACGAGCGCGGTCGCGATGGGGAGCAGTCCCGCCGCGAGCGAGCCGAAGGCGAGGAAGAGCACGACGGCCGCCACGGCGACGCCGACGATCTCGGCGGTGTGCGTCGTGGTGGTCTCGGTGAGGGCCACGGCGCTGCCGCCCAGTTCGACCGTGAGGCCCCGCTGTGCCGCCTGCGGTGTCTCCGCCACGGAGGTCGCGGTGGCGACCAGGGCGCGCGCCTGCGCCGGCGGGATGTCGTCGGCCTGCCGGTCGAAGGTGATCCGCGCGTAGGCGGTGCGGCCGTCCGCGCTGATCTGCTCCGCGCCCTCGGCCGTGTACGGGCTCACGACGGAGGATATGCCGGGCAGGCCGGCGACCTCTCCGAGCATCTCCGCCGTCCGCTGTTCGACGCCGGGGTCGCGGACGGAGCCGCGTTCCGTGTGCCAGACGATGGTGTCGCTGTCGCCGCCGAGCCCCGGGAAGGCGGTGCCCAGGAGCTGGGTGGCCCGCCCGGACTCGGTGCCGGGGACCTCGTAGTCGTTGGAGTACGAGGCCCCCGTCACCCCCGCGGCGGCCGCGGTACCGCCGAGCGCGAGCAGCCAGAAAAGGACGGCGAGAAGCCGGTGGGTGACGCACCATCGCGCGAGGGCTGCCAACGGACTGCTCCCTGAGTGGTTCGTGCCTCTTTACCGGGAACGGCCCGTGGGGGGAGCCCGCAGAGAACGCGTGACCTACGGAGAGCCACTATCGCAGCCGGAATTGATCCTTAGTGATCCTTTGTCCACTTGGTGGGGTTACTCACAGTAGGTGGCTCACCCGGCTACCCGGCGACGCTCGCCCGCCCGTTCTCGATGTGCCCCATGAGCCGGCGGCGGAACGGCGCGCCCGCGCCGTCGGCGGTGGCCTCGGTGGTGACCTCGATGTCGTACCAGCCGTGCGCGTCGGCCGCCGAGTGCACGACGCGCCTGCTGCGCCCCGGCTTCACCGTGATCCGGCGCGTCCAGCCGTCCAGATCGGCCTCGTCGACGTATCCGAGGGGCCGCACGGTGAAGGTGACCGGACGCGTCCCCCGGTTGGTCAGGGTGAGGTGCACATCGCGGTCGTGGTGGTCGACGGACGAGGCGACCTCGGCCCCGTCACCGGCGACCGGACCGGAGAACTCCCGGCGGAAGCCGTTCGGACCCGTGATCGTGAACCGGTAGGTGTCGCGGTCCGTACCGCTCCGGCCGGTAAGGGGCACCGTCCATTGCGCCGTGCCCCTTACATCGCGGTGCTGCGGGACGGCGAACTCACCGGCGTACGGGTAGAGCGCGAAGTGGGCGCCGGCCGGGCCCGTGTTGCTCAGCGCGACCGTGAACGTCCGCCCGTCCGCGGCCACCCGCCCGTGCGCGTCCGGCTGGTACGGCAGCGGCCTGGCCGGGCGCGCGCCCTTCTCCTGTACGGGCATCCGCTGTTCGGCCGGGGGTACCGGGTGCCAGCGGCCGGTGAACGGCGGGATCGCGCCCGGCTGTTCCACCTCGGGCAGCACGCGGCCCCGCCGGAAGTCGAACGCGGAGGTCAGATCGCCGGCGACGGCGCGCCGCCAGGGGGTGATGTTGGGCTCCTCGACGCCCGTCCACCGCTCCAGGAAGCGGATGACGGAGGTGTGGTCGAAGACCTGCGAACAGACGTAGCCGCCCACGGTCCAGGGCGAGACGACCAGCAGCGGAACCCGTATGCCGAGCCCGGTGGGGCGGCCCTGCCAGCGCTCGTCGGGGTCGTCGACGGGCGGCACGGGCGGCGGCACATGGTCGAAGAAGCCGTCGTTCTCGTCGTAGTTGATCAGTACGACGGTCTGCCGCCACACGTCCGGATGCGCGCCGAGTGCGTCGAGCACCTGGTAGACGAGGGAGGCGCTGGCGACCGGCGACGAGGAGCCGGGGTGTTCGGAGTCGACCGCGGAGGGCACCAGGTACGACACCTCGGGGAGTGTCCCGGCCGCCACGTCGGCGCGGAACGCCGCGGCGAGCGTCCCGGTCTCGACCCGGCGCAGCCCGCGCTCGAAGAGCGACCGCTCGCGGGCGGTGAGCGTGGCGACGCCCTCCTCCAGGGCCGCGAGCAGCCGCGCGCGCCCGGCAGTGTCACCGGCGGCGTCGGCGTCGCGTACGGCGGCGTAGAACGCCTCCATGTAGGTGAAGCCGGCGGCGCCGGGCTGTCCGGGCAGGGCACGGGCCCGGGTGAGCGCCTTGCGGGCTATGTCCTTGAACGTGGTGAAGAACTCGATGTTGTTGTCGGTGAAGTTCTCCCACTCCGTGTACGTGCGCCAGCTCCGGCCCGCCTTCTCCAGCCGCTCGGCGTAGGTCGGCCACGGGTAGCCGGGGTGGCTCGCCTCGTCGTACGCGTCGTTGCCGACGGCGCGCCGCCCGTCGGCCTCGTAGCCGGTCCAGCCGCTCCAGAGGTGGTTGCGGTTGGGGCTCGTGGAGGTGTGGACGGAGGAGTGGTACGCGTCGCAGATGGTGAACGTGTCCGCCAGCTCGTAGTGCAGCGGGATGTCGCGCCGGTCGTAGTAGGCCATGGTGGCGGCGGTCTTGGCGGAGACCCAGCGGTCCATCCAGCCGTCGTTCCAAGCCTCGGCGCCGCCCTCCCAGGAGTGGTCGAGGGCGCCGATGTACTGGAGGTCCTTGCGCTGCGTCGCGGCGGCCTGCCGTACGGGGAACGGCAGTACGGTGCCGGACTCCGGGCCCGGCTGGGCGAACACGGGGTTCCCGGAGGGCAGTTCGACGGCGTTGCGGTCGCCGAAGCCCCGTACGCCGCGCAGGGTGCCGAAGTAGTGGTCGAAGGACCGGTTCTCCTGCATGAGCACGACCACGTGCTTGATCGCCCGCATCCCGCCGGGCGCGGGTCCCGCGGCGAGCGCCGCCTGGAGGGACGGCGGCAGCACCGACCCGGCGGCCGCCGCGCCGAGGGCGCCCGAGCCGAGGGTGAGTACTCTTCTGCGCGACATCGTTCCGCGCTCCATCTCCGGTGACATGTCCGGGACGGTAGTGAGGGCGGATGGCAGTGGGAAGACCCGGGCGCGTCCACCAGGTGAACGTCCCCGGGGCGCCCGCCGCGCCGTTGCCGACGGCCGCCCGAACCGCCCCGACGGGCCTCGGCGCCGGACCACCGGGCCACTGCCCCGGGCCGACGGCCCGGGGCCGCTACTCCCCGTACGGCCAGACCAGCAGGACCGGGCACGTCGCGTGGTCGACGACGAAGCGGGTCGCGTGGCCGAGGCTGTGCGGTCCCGGATGGTCGCGTTCGCCGTCGCGCGCGCAGACCAGCAGATCCGCGCCGACCGCCGCCCGTACCACCTCGTGCTCCACCCGGCCGTGGTGTTCCAGCAGCTCACAGGGCCGGCCGAGCCGGTGTGCGGCGGCTTCCAGCAGATCGGCCGCGGCCGTGCCGGAGAGGGCTTCGAGCCGCGCGCCGGGGTCGCGGTCCGGGCGGTGGCCCCGGCCGAGGAGTCCCGCGTAGGCGCGGTGGGCCGCCTCGGCGACCTCGTCGTCGCTGACGTGGAGCAGCACCACGGCGTCGTGCGGGGCGCGCTCGCGGGCCGCGTCGACGCAGGCGGGCCAGGTGGATTCGGTGATCCAGACGAGCGCGGTCCGCCGCGCGGCGTCCGCCGGCGGATCGGTCGCGGCAGGTGGGTGCGGCACAGCGGTCAGCCTCCGATCAGTCGCAGGGTGCCCCACAGTGCCACGGTGGAGACGGCCAGCGTGGCAGGCACGGTCAGCAGTCCGAGCCGGGTGAAGTGACCGAGCCGGGGTTCGGCGTCGTGCTCGTGCAGGATGCGCCGCCACAGCAGGGTGGCGAGCGACCCGACATAGGTCAGGTTCGGCCCCAGATTGACCCCGATCAGGGCGGCGAGCACGGGCCCCGGGCCGGCCGGCGCGAGGACCGGCAGCAGGGCCAGGATGGCCGGGAGGTTGTTGATCGCGTTGGCCAGTACGGCGGCGATCGCGGCGATGGCCAGCAGCGAGAGCAGGGAGGAGCCGCCGGGCAGCAGCCGGCTGATCCCGGTGTCGAGTCCGTTGTCGACGACCGCCTTGACGACGACGCCGAGCGCGAGGACGAAGAGGCAGAACAGCGGGGACGCGGCGCGGACCAGCTTCGCGGGGGTGGTACGCCGCTGCCGCAAGGCGCGGACGGCGAGTACGGCCGTACCGGCGACGGCCGCCCACAGCGGTTCGATCCCGGCGAACGAGGTGACGGCGAACCCGGCCAGCGTCAGTCCGAGCACGACGAGGGTGAAGACCGGGACGTCGCGCCGCTCGTCCGTCCTCGGGGTGTGCGCCCCCGCGGCCAGGTCGGCGGCGAAGAAGCGGCGGAAGACGACGTACTCGACGGCGATCGCCGCCAGCCACGGCAGGGCCATCAGCGCGGCGAACCGGGTGAAGGACAGCCCGCTCGCGGTGAACGCCAGCAGATTGGTCAGGTTGGAGACCGGCAGCAGCAGCGAGGCGGAGTTCGCCAGATGCGTACAGGCGTAGACATGCGGCCGGGGCCGGGCGCCGACCCGCGCGGCGGTCGCGAAGACCACCGGGGTGAGCAGGACGACCGTGGCGTCCAGGCTGAGCACGGCGGTGATGGCGGCGGCGACGGCGAACACCCCGCCGAGCAGCTTGCGCGGACTGCCGCCGCACAGGCGCGCCACCAGATCGCCCGCGGCGGTGAACAGTCCCTCCTCGTCGCAGAGCTGGGAGAGGACGAGCACGGCGGCGAGGAAGACGACCACGGGCAGCAGGGTGTGTGTCTGCTCCCACGCCTCCTGCGGCGAGACCGCGCCGAGGGCGACGACCAGCAGGGCCGCGGGCACGGCGGCGACGGCCTCGGGCCACCCGCGCGGCCGGACGACGGCGAACGCCAGGACGGCGAGGAGGAGGGCGACGGAGACGATCTCGGCGGCGACGGTGTTCACTGGGATCTGCTCTGCCTCGTGATCGTGGTGGTTCGGACGGGCCCGGAGCCGAGGGGTGCGAAGCCGCGGGGGCGGCGCACCGTTGCCGGTGCACCGCCCCCAGTGGCGTGTGGTGTGCGAGCCGGGTTCAGCCCGCGACGCGCGGCCTCTCCCGGTGGTGCCTGTCTATTCCTTGCCCGTTCGTCGTCTATTCCTTCGGGGCGAGCCGCTCAATGATCAGCTCGCGTACGCGCGCCGCGTCGGCCTGGCCGCGCGTGGCCTTCATGACCGCGCCGACCAGCGCGCCCGCGGCCGCGACCTTGCCGGCGCGGATCTTGTCGGCGACGGCCGCGTTGGCCGCGATCGCCTCGTCCACGGCGGCGCCGAGCGCGCTGTCGTCGGAGACGACCTTGAGCCCGCGCTTCTCGACGACGGTGTCCGGGTCGCCCTCGCCCGCGAGCACGCCCTCGATCACCTGGCGGGCCAGCTTGTCGTTGAGGTCGCCGGCCGCGACGAGCGCGGCGACGCGGGCGACCTGCCCGGGGGTGATGGGCAGCTCGTCCAGCGCGCGGCCGGACTCGTTGGCGTTACGGGCCAGCTCGCCCATCCACCACTTGCGGGCCTGGTCGGCCGGGGCGCCCGCGCCGATCGTGGCGACGATCGGTTCGATCGCGCCCGCGTTGAGGATCGACTGCATGTCGTGCTCGGTGACGCCCCAATCCTCGCGGAGCCGGTTGCGGCGTACGCGCGGCAGCTCGGGCAGCGCGGCGCGCAGCTCCTCCACCCAGGCGCGCGCCGGGGCGACGGGCACGAGGTCGGGCTCCGGGAAGTACCGGTAGTCCTCGGCGTTGTCCTTGATCCGGCCGGAGGTGGTGGAGCCGTCCTCCTCGTGGAAGTGCCGGGTCTCCTGGAGGATCGTGCCGCCGCTGTTCAGCACCGCGGCGTGGCGCTGGATCTCGAAGCGGGCGGCGCGCTCGACGCTGCGCAGCGAGTTGACGTTCTTGGTCTCGGAGCGGGTGCCGAACTCCGCGCGGCCGTTCGGGCGCAGGGACAGGTTGACGTCGCACCGCATCTGGCCCATCTCCATGCGGGCCTCGGAGACGCCGAGCGCCTTGATGAGCTCGCGCAGCTCGGCGACGTACGCCTTGGCGACCTCGGGGGCGCGCGCGCCGGCGCCCTCGATGGGCTTGGTGACGATCTCGATGAGCGGGATGCCGGCGCGGTTGTAGTCGAGCAGGGAGTGGGACGCGCCGTGGATCCGGCCCGTGGCCCCGCCGACGTGCGTCGACTTGCCGGTGTCCTCCTCCATGTGGGCGCGCTCGATCTCCACGCGGAAGATCTCGCCGTCCTCCAGCTGGACGTCCAGATGGCCGTTGAAGGCGATCGGCTCGTCGTACTGGGAGGTCTGGAAGTTCTTCGGCATGTCCGGGTAGAAGTAGTTCTTCCGGGCGAAGCGGCACCACTCGGCGATCTCGCAGTTGAGGGCGAGGCCGATCTTGATGGCGGACTCGACGCCGATCGCGTTGACGACCGGGAGCGAGCCCGGCATGCCCAGACAGGTCGGGCAGGTCTGCGAGTTGGGCGCGGCGCCCAGCTCGGTCGAGCAACCGCAGAACATCTTGGTCCTGGTGCCGAGCTCGACGTGGACCTCCAGGCCCATGACGGGGTCGTAGTCCGCGAGGGCGTCCTCGTACGACACAAGTTCAATGACGGTCACAGGTACTTCTTCCTCATCCATGCTTCATCGGTATCGGCCGGCCGGCGCCGGTAGGACGACAGCTTTCCGAGTACGGAGAGATCCACTTCGTCGGATCCACACCGGTGGGGTGCGGACGCGGGTGCGCCGGCAGGCCGGCGGTACCCGGGCCGGCGCCGCCCGGTCCGTGAGCACCCACGACGCGGTCATCACCGGGGCACCCGGCGGCGCGGGCGCCACCGCCCGCTTCGGCAGCGCGGACAGCGCCTCCAGCAGCCCGTGAGGGTCCGGAATCTCCTGGCGGTCCCGGTGTACGAAGGGTACGTCGCACCGGTCGGCCGGTGCCGTGGCCGCCCCAGCGGCGGGCGGCGGCGCACGCCGTGGTGCCGGGGAGCCCGCCCTCGAAGGCGGGTCCCCCGGTGGCCGGTCAGCCCAGCAGGACGTCGTCGTCGCCCAGGCGCTTCAGCTCGCGGAACAGGAGCGCCAGGGTCGTCACGACGGCCACCGCAGAGACCGTCGCGTCGATCAGCTTGAGCGTGTCCTGCTCCTTGCGGGCCGACTTGATCTGCTTCACGGCGCTGACCGCGCCGAACACACTGCCGCCGATCGACAGATACGTACCGGTCTTGGACTTCTTGAAGCCCTTGGCCTTGCTCATTGCACTGCTCACAGTGACGGTGCCTCCTCCAGCAACGGGTGCCCCCACTTTTCCACGAAGGCCGCCTCGACGGCGGCACCGACCTTGTAGAGCCGGTCGTCCTTCATGGCGGGGGCGATGATCTGGAGGCCGACCGGCAGACCGTCCTCCGGCGCGAGACCGCAGGGCAGCGACATGGCCGCGTTGCCCGCCATGTTGACGGGGATGGTGCACAGGTCGGCGAGGTACATCGCCATCGGGTCGTCGGTGCGCTCGCCGATACCGAAGGCGGTGGTCGGCGAGGTCGGGGAGACGATCACGTCGACCTGCTCGAACGCCTTCTCGAAGTCCCGGGTGATGAGGGTGCGGACCTTCTGCGCGGAGCCGTAGTACGCGTCGTAGTAGCCGGAGCTGAGCGCGTACGTCCCCAGGATGATGCGGCGCTTGACCTCGTCGCCGAAGCCCGCCTCGCGGGTGAGGGCGGTGACGTCCTCGGCGGAGCGCGTGCCGTCGTCGCCGACGCGCAATCCGTAGCGCATGGCGTCGAAGCGCGCGAGGTTCGAGGAGCACTCGGACGGTGCGATCAAGTAGTACGCGGCGAGGCTGAGGTCGAAGGACGGGCAGTCCAGCTCGACGATCTCGGCGCCCAGCTCCCGCAGCAGCTCGACCGACTCGTCGAAGCGCTGGAGGACCCCGGCCTGGTACCCCTCGCCGCGGAACTGCTGGACGACACCGACGCGCATCCCGGCCACCGAGCCGTTGCGGGCGGCCTCGACGACCGGCGGGACCGGGGCGTCGATGGAGGTCGAGTCGAGGGGGTCGTGGCCCGCGATGGCCTCGTGCAGCAGCGCGGTGTCCAGCACCGTACGGGCGCACGGGCCGCCCTGGTCGAGGGAGGACGAGAAGGCGACCATGCCGTAGCGGGAGACCGCGCCGTACGTCGGCTTGACGCCGACGGTGCCGGTGACGGCGGCGGGCTGGCGGATCGAGCCGCCGGTGTCCGTGCCGATGGCCAGCGGCGCCTGGTACGAGGCGAGCGAGGCGGACGAGCCGCCGCCGGAGCCCCCGGGGATCTTGGTGAGGTCCCAGGGGTTGCCGGTCGGGCCGTACGCGCTGTTCTCCGTGGAGGACCCCATGGCGAACTCGTCCATGTTGGTCTTGCCGATGATGACGATGTCGGCGGCCTTGAGCTTCTTGGTGAGCGTCGCGTCGTACGGCGGGAGCCAGCCTTCGAGGATCTTGGAACCGACGGTGGTCGGGATCCCCTCGGTGGTGAAGATGTCCTTCAGCGCGAGCGGGACGCCGGCCAGCGGGCCGAGCTTCTCGCCCGCCGCGCGCTTCGCGTCCACGGCGCGGGCCTGCGCGAGCGCGCCCTCACGGTCGACGTACAGGAAGGCGTGCACCTTCTCGTCGACGGCCTCGATGCGCGCGAGATGCGCCTCGGTGACCTCGACGGCCGTGAGGTCACCGGAGGCGATCCTCGCGGCGATCTCGGCGGCGGTGAGCTTGATGATGTCCGTCTTGACGGTGTCGGTCATGACTGTTTAGTCCTCCCCCAGGATCTGCGGCACCTTGAAACGCTGCTGCTCCTGGGCAGGGGCGCCGGAAAGCGCCTGCTCGGGGGTGAGCGACGGGCGGACCTCGTCCGCGCGCATGACGTTCGTCAGCGGCAGCGGGTGGGAGGTCGGCGGTACGTCTTGGTCGGCTACCTCGGATACGCGGGCGACCGCGCCGATGATGTCGTCGAGCTGTCCGGCGAAGTGGTCGAGCTCTTCGGCCTTCAGCTCCAGACGCGCCAGCCGGGCGAGGTGGGCGACCTCCTCGCGCGTGATGCCAGGCATGCAGCGATCCTCAGGGGTGAGTGTGATGGGTTGTGCCCCAATCCTATGGGGCGGGCGCCCCTGCTCACGAAACGGCCGGACGTCCGTACCCGCGGCCGACCCGGGCCCGCCCCGCGCACGGGGCCTCCCGGGCCGTCCCACCGCACCACGGCCGGGCCGTACGCGACCGCCCCACCGCACCGCGCTCGGGCCGTACGCGACCCGGTCAGCGCACCACGGTCCGGCCCTACGTGACCGCCCCAGCGCACCGCGCTCGGGCCGTACGCGGCCCCGGTCACCGCACCACCGCCCGGGCCGTGCACGACCCCGGCGCCGCACCACGGTCCGGCCCTACGTGACCGCCCCACCGCACCACCGCCCGCGCCGTGCACGACCCCGGCGCCGCACCACCGCCCGGCCCTACGTGACCGCCTGGCCCGACTGTTCGCGGGCCAGCGACTCACGGGCCCGGGCCGCCTCCAGCTCGGCCGGGCGCTGCCAGCCGCGCTCGCCGCGGGCCAGCAGCCAGGCCGTCGCCTCGTGGGGCGGCATCGCCGCGGCCACCAGCCAGCCCTGGACGGCGTCGCAGCCGAGGTCCCGCAGCCGCTCCCACGTCTCGTCGTCCTCGACGCCCTCCGCGACGACCAGCAGGCCCAGGGAGTGCGCAAGGTCGACCGTGCAGCGGACGATCTCCGCGTCCTCGGTGTCGACCGCGAGCCGGGCCACGAAGGAACGGTCGATCTTCAGCTCGCTCACCGGGAGCCGCCGCAGATGGACCAGCGAGGAGTACCCCGTGCCGAAGTCGTCGAGCGACATCTTCACCCCGTGCCCGGTGAGACCGGCGAGGGTGTCGGCGGCGCGCTGGGGGTCCTCCAGCAGGACGTGTTCCGTTATCTCCAGCTGGAGGGAGCCCGCAGGGACGCCGTGCCGGGCCAGCCGCGCCGCCACCGCGCCCGCGAAACCGGGGGTGTGCACGTCCCGCGGCGAGACGTTGACGGCGACCGGCACCATCAGTCCCTGAGATCGCCAGCGGGCCACCTGAGCGAGAGCGGTGTCCAGTACGTACTCCGTGAGGTGAGGCATCAGACCGGAGGACTCGGCGATCGCGATGAACTCGTCCGGAGGGACGCGGCCACGCTCGGGATGCACCCAGCGCACCAGCGCCTCCAGACCGGCGACCTGGCCGTCGAAGCGGACCTTCGGCTGGTAGTGCAGTTCCACCTCCCGCGCGTCCAGCGCGCGGCGCAGATCGCCGAGGAGCCCGAGGCGGTCGGGGGTGTTGGAGTCCCGCTTGGACTCGTACACCTCCACGCCCGTACGGTCCCGCTTCGCCTGGTACATGGCGACATCCGCCCGCTGCAGCAGCCCCTCCGCGTCCAGCGCGTGCTCGGGATAGACGGCCACCCCGGCGCTCGCCTCCAGGACGAGCGTGAGGCCGTCGAGGTCGAGCGGGGAGGACAGGTCGGCCACGAGATGGCGGGCGACGCGCTGCGCGCTGGTGGTGGAGTCGCACGTCGGGAGCAGCACGGCGAACTCGTCGCCGCCGAGCCGCGCGGCCTCGGCCCCGCGCGGCAGGGCGAGCCGGAGCCGGTCCGCTATCTGCAGCAGCAGCCGGTCACCCGCGAGATGGCCGAGGGTGTCGTTGACGGAACGGAACCGGTCCAGGTCGATCAGGACCAGCGCCGAGCGGGCGCCCTGTTCCTCCGCCTCCTCCAGGGCCGACCAGGTGCGCTCCAGCAGCCACTGCCGGTTGGGGAGTTTGGTCAGCGGGTCGCGGAGCTGTTCCTCGGCGCGGGCTCTGGCGATCCAGAGCGTGGAGTCGAGGGCTATCAGCGGGATGGCGAAGAGCGGCAGGAGCACCGGCTGCGACATCGCGACGACACAGATCAGCGGGGCGATGCCGAGCAGCGCGACCGCGAAGAGCCCCTGCCGGTAGAGGGCCGGCCGCCCGGCGGCGTGCAGCGCCGCGCCCTGCGGGGCCCGCGCGTACCGGAGCAGCACGCGGGTGACGGTGAGCTGGGCGGCCGCCGCGAGCAGGACCTCCGGAACGTCACCGAGGGTCCAGCCGAGTGGCTGCCAGGGCCGCTCGACGGTGGGGACCACGCCGAACAGCGCGAGGACGAGCGCGGCGGCCCCGGTCCCCAGCAGGTCCGCGGCGCCGTGCAGGACGCCTTGGCGCCAGCGGTGCCTGCGGGCCAGTCCGACCAGCACGACGACGGCCACGCTGACCAGTCCGGCCGCGACCCAGCCGTACAGCAGCAGCACGGCGAGGGTGAGCGCGGCGCCGGAGCCCGTCCCGCCCCACCAGCGGTCGCGGCCGAGCGCGACGAGATGGCCGACGATGATTCCGGTGAGGACGGCCAGCGCCCAGCCGGCGTCGGAGCCGGGGAACAGCGCGTGGCCGTCCCGTAGCGTCCCCACCACGCCGGTCACCAGGACGACGACGGCGAGTCCCACCACCAGAACGGGCGTTCTGGCCGCCATGCCCCCAAACCCCGCGAATCCGCGCGGGGGTGAGACCGGGGCGGCGCTCTCGGTCGGTTTCATTCCCGTCCCTCTCACAGCCGGCGGAGCCGATGCCACGCGATGGCACGTTGTCGTGCAACACGGCTGGAATCGGACTACTGAGCCGTGTTCGACAGGCGCACATCCCAACAGTAGGCCGCGAAAGGCCTCGACGGGCAGCGCTCTACATCTGTTGCCCGAATGCGACCGGCCCATCCTTATCCATCTGGTATGCGCCGAACGGGTGAGGTTGACGGCCCGAAATCGACGGTGTGAAGCCACGCACCGCGAGAACGGAACCGCCTCACTCCACCGGCGGAACCGGAGCCTCCCCGGGTGACGGCGGGGCCTCCTCCCCGGTGGCCGCGGGCTCCTCGGGGGTGAGCGCGGCCTCCCTGGCGGCGTCCGGGCCCTGTTCGAGCAGGACCGCGAACCCCGCTCCGTCCAGGACGGGCACCTTCAACTGCATCGCCTTGTCATACTTCGACCCGGGGTTCTCACCGACCACCACGAAGGCGGTCTTCTTCGAAACCGACCCGGTCACCTTCGCTCCACGGCTTTGCAGCGCCTCTTTCGCGCCATCCCGTGTGTAGTGCTCCAGCGTGCCCGTCACCACGACCGTGAGCCCCTCCAGCGGCCGTGGGCCCTCGTCCTCGCCCGAGCCCTCCTCCTCCATACGGACGCCCGCCGCACGCCACTTGCGCAGGATCTCCCGGTGCCAGTCGACCGCGAACCACTCCTTGAGCGAAGCGGCGATGATCGGTCCGACGCCGGCGACGTCCGCCAGTTCCTCCTCCGTGGCCTCGTCGATCCGGTCGATCGAGCGGAACTCCCTGGCCAGCGCCTCGGAGGCGACCGGCCCCACATGACGGACCGACAGTCCGGCGATGATCCGGGCGAGCGGGCGCTCCTTGGCCGCCGCGATGTTCTCCAGCATCGCGAGGGCGTTCTTCCGGGGCTCGCCCGCCTGGTTGGCGAAGACGGTGGCGATTTTCTCCTCGCCGGTCTTCGGATCGCGCTTGGGCAGCCCGCTGTCCTGGTCGAGTACGTACGCCGTGATGGGCAGCAGCCGCTCGATGGTGAGGTCGAAGAGATCTCCCTCGTCGAGCAGCGGTGGAATGGCCGGTTCCAGCGGTTTGGTCAGGGCGGCCGCGGCCACATAGCCGAAGTTCTCGATGTCGAGGCACTTGCGCCCGGCGAGATAGAACAGCCGCTCACGCAACTGGGCGGGGCAGGTACGCGCGTTGGGACAGCGGATGTCGATGTCCCCCTCCTTCATCGCGCGCAACGGCGTACCGCACTCGGGGCACTCGGTCGGCATCACGAACTCGTGGGCGTCGTCCGGGCGCAGGTCGACGACCGGGCCGAGGATCTCCGGGATGACGTCACCTGCCTTGCGCAGCACGACCGTGTCGCCGATCCAGACGCCCTTGGCCCGCACCACGTCCTGGTTGTGCAGGGTCGCGAACTCGACCTCGGAGCCGGCGACCGTGACCGGCTCGACCTGGGCGTAGGGGGTGACCCGCCCCGTACGGCCCACGCCGACCCGGATGTTCACCAGTTTCGTGTTGACCTCTTCCGGCGCGTACTTCCAGGCGATGGCCCAGCGCGGCGCGCGCGAGGTGGAGCCCAGCCGGCCCTGGAGCGGGATCTCGTCGAGCTTGACGA
This sequence comes from Streptomyces sp. NPDC059255, assembly GCF_042752355.1. Classification (NCBI taxonomy): domain Bacteria; kingdom Bacillati; phylum Actinomycetota; class Actinomycetes; order Kitasatosporales; family Streptomycetaceae; genus Streptomyces; species Streptomyces sp. NPDC059255. Next base: position 18,600 of record NZ_JBHYZP010000046.1, on the reverse strand, counting down.
CCACGCCGTCGATCTCGTGCTCCACGGAGTGGCGGTTCTCCCCGAAGTACGCGATGAACTCCCGGACCTCCGCGACCGATCCGACCACCTTGTTGTGCCGGGCGGTCGGCAGCCCCCACCCACGCAGCAGCTCGTAGGCGTGGGAGAGGCAGTCGATGTCGAAGCCCTCGCGGGCCCCGATGCCGTGCACCACCATGTGGAGCGGGCGCGTCGCGGTGATCTTCGGGTCCTTCTGGCGGAGCGAACCCGCCGCCGCGTTGCGCGGGTTGGCGAACGGCTTGTCGCCGGCCTCCACCAGACGCGCGTTCAGCTCCTGGAAGGCCTCCATCGGGAAGTAGACCTCGCCGCGGATCTCCACCAGCTCGGGGATCCGCTCCCCTTCGAGGCGGTGCGGGATCTCCGCGATCGTGCGGACGTTGGGCGTGATGTCCTCGCCCGTCCGGCCGTCGCCCCGGGTCGCCGCGCGGGTCAGCCTGCCGTGTTCGTACGTCAGGTTGACCGCGAGTCCGTCGACCTTCAGCTCGCACAGGTAGTGGAAGTCCGGCGTGCCCACGTCCTTGGCGACGCGGTCGGCCCACGCCCCCAGCTCGTCGTCGTCGAAGGCGTTGTCGAGGGAGAGCATCCGCTCGCGGTGCTGGACCGCGGTGAAGTCCGTTGCGTACGCCCCCGCGACCTTCTGTGTCGGCGAGTCGGGCGTGCGCAGCTCCGCGTACGTCTCCTCCAGCGCCTCCAGGGCGCGCAGCAGCCGGTCGAACTCGCCGTCGCTGACGATCGGCTGATCCTTCACGTAGTACCGGAAGCGGTGCTCCTCGATCTGCTCGGCGAGGAGGCCGTGCCGCTCCCGTGCCTCCGCGGGCACCACGCTCTGCTGTTCGCCAGCCACCGTTTCATCCTCCCGATCACCATGGCCCGTCATCCGGGACCGTCACTCAGGGTTGTCCGCGAGGGATCTCGCGGCCCTGACGCAGTGCGCCTGCGCGGCGTGCGCGTACGCAGGTGAGGCACCCGCGAGCCCGCAGGTCGGCGTGAGCACCACGGACCCCGTGAGAGTCCCCGGATCCAGCCCCAGCCTGCGCCACAGCGTCCTGACACCCATGACGCTACCGGCAGGGTCTGACAACGGTCCTTCGACGCCGGGCACGATCCCGGCAAACAGCTTCGTACCGGCCTCGACCGCCTCCCCGATCGACTCCTCGTCACGCTCGGTGAGCAGACCGAAATCGAACGAGACGGCCGCCGCGCCCGCCCTGCGCAGCAGCGCGAACGGCACGTCCGGCGCGCAGGAGTGCACGACCACGGCCCCCGGCGCGAGCGCGGTCATCTCGCGCAGCGCGCCCTCCACGACCTGCCGGTCCACCGCCCGGTGGGTGCGGTAGCCGCTGGCGGTCCTGACCTGTCCGCGCAGCACGGCGGTGAGGGACGGTTCGTCGATCTGGAGTACGGGTACGGCGCCCGGCACCCGGCGCCGTACGTCCGCGAGGTGCCCGGCCACCCCCTCCACCAGCGACGCGGTCAGGTCCCGGCAGGCTCCGGGGTCGCCGAGGGCCGACTCGCCGCCCCGCAGCTCCAGCGCGGCGGCGAGCGTCCACACCCCGACGACCTGGACCTTGAGCGGCCCCTCGTACCCCTGGGTGAACTCCTCCAGCGCGTCGAGGTCCTCCCCCAGCCAGGACCTGGCCCGCTTGGTGTCCCGGCCCGGCCGGTCCCCGATCCGCCAGCCGCTGGGCTCCACGCGGGCGTAGATCTCCGCGAGAAGTCCGGTCGTACGGCCGATCATGTCGGCGCCCGGCCCCCGGGCGGGGAGTTCGGGGAGGTACGGGAAGTCCTCGAAGGTGCCGGTGACGGCCCGGGCGGCCTCCCGCGCGTCGCCGCCGGGCATGGAGCCGACCCCGGTGGCGAGCCCCCAGAGGGGTACGGCGGGCCCGGTGCCGTCGGACGTTCCGTTCATCGACTCGCTCATCGGCCCGCTCATCGGCCCGGCCGTACGGTCACGTCGTCGATCTGCGCGTCGCGCGGCAGGTCGAGCGCGGCCACGATGGTCGTCGCGACCGACTCGGGGTCGATCCAGCGGGACGCGTCGTACTCCTTGCCCTCCTGCTGGTGCACCTTGGCCTGCATGGGGCTCGCGGTACGGCCCGGGTACACGGAGGTGACCCGTACGCCATGGGGCCGCTCCTCCGCGCGTACCGCGTCGGCCAGTGCCTTCAGCCCGTGCTTGGAGGCGGCGTACGCGCTCCACTGCGCGTGGGCGGTCAGCCCGGCGCCCGAGTTGACGAAGACGATCTGCCCCCGGGAGACGCGGAGCTGCGGCAGGAGCAGCCGGGTCAGCTCGGCCGGGGAGATCAGGTTGACCGTGAGCTGTCCGTGCCACGCCTTCGGCGTCAGCTCCCCGACCTCGCCGAGTTCGACGACGCCCGCGATGTGCAGCAGCGAGTCGAGCCGGTCGGGGAGATCCTGCTGGCCGAGCGCCCAGGAGAGCCGCTCGGGGTTGGCCAGGTCGCCGACGAGGGTGCGGGCGCCGGGAAAGGCCCGCGCGAGGTCCTTCGCGCGCCCGGCGTCGCGGGCGAACAGGATCAGGTCGTCGCCGCGTCCGTGCAGGCGGCGCGCGACGGCGGCGCCGATGCCCGAGCCCGCACCGGTGATGAGATGGGTAGCCATGCGGTCATCGTCGCATCACCGGAACCCGACGGCCGCACGCCGTCGGCGATCAACTCGGCGATCACCTCGGCGATCACTGAACGCCGACCGCCTCCTCCAGGTAGGTGAGGGCACCGATCCCGTCCTCGGCGAAGAAGACCAGGTCGGTGAGGGGCAGCGGCAGGAAGCCCTCGTCCTCCATCCGCCGGAACTGCTCCTTCAGCCCGTCGTAGAAACCGGCCGTGTTGAGCAGCACGACGGGGTGACGGTGCATGCCGTGCTTCTTCAGCTCCAGGATCTCGGTGGCCTCGTCCAGCGTCCCCGTACCGCCGACCATGACCACGACCGCGTCGGACTTGGCAAGCAGCAGCGCCTTGCGCTCCGCGAGGTCCTTCGCGATCACCATCTCGTCGGCGTCCGCCCTGGCCACGCTCTGGAGGAAGTCCACCGACACCCCGACCAGCCGGCCCCCGCCGTCCTGCACGCCGTCCGCGACGACCTTCATCAGCCCGCTGTCGGAGCCGCCCCAGACGAGGGTGTGGCCGCCCTTGCCGATCAGCTCGCCGAAATCGCGGGCGGGGCGGGTGTAGCGCTCGTCGAGGTCGGCGGCGGAGAGGAAGACACAGATATTCATGGGGTGAACGGTACGGGCTTGCCCTCCGCTGGTCAGTGGATCGGCGAGCGCCTGCCGCGCAGAGCCTCCGGCAGGGCGGTCGCAGCCGTTCCGGCGCCGTGGTCGGAGCGGGCTTGACCTTGACGCCGGGTCAACCCTCCATCCTTCCGGCAGGAGCTTCCTCGCAGTCGCCTGGAACAGCTCCGCAAAGGAGGCGGATGACCATGACGGCCCAATCGATCGCCGGTCCGGCGATGCGCGTACGGGGTCTGGAGAAGTCGTACGGGAAGCTCGACGTGCTGCGCGGTGTGGACTTCGACGTGGCGCGGGGCAGCATCTTCGCCCTGCTCGGCTCCAACGGGGCGGGCAAGACCACGACCGTGAGGATCCTCGCCACGCTGCTCAAGGCCGACGCGGGAACGGCGAGCGTCCATGGCTTCGACGTCGCCACGCAATCCGGGAACGTGCGCGAGTCCATCAGCCTCACCGGGCAGTTCGCGGCCGTCGACGAGATCCTCAGCGGCCGGGAGAACCTCGTACTCGTCGCCAGGCTGCGCCACTTCAAGGACCCGTCGGTGATCGCCGACGACCTGCTGAGGCGTTTCTCGCTGACCGAGGCGGGCGCGCGCCGGGTGTCGACGTATTCGGGTGGGATGCGCCGCCGGCTGGACATCGCGATGAGCCTCATCGGGAATCCGCCGGTGATCTTCCTGGACGAGCCGACGGCCGGGCTCGACCCCGAGGCGCGCATCGAGGTGTGGCAGGCGGTCAAGGAGCTCGCGGGCCACGGCACGACGGTGCTGCTCACCACGCAGTACCTGGACGAGGCCGAGCAGCTGGCCGACCGGATAGCCATCCTCCACCAGGGCCGGATCATCGTGAACGGCACCCTCGCCGAGCTCAAGCGGCTCTTCCCGCCCGCCACGGTCGAGTACGTCGAGAAGCAGCCGACCCTGGAGGAGATCTTCCTCGCGATCATCGGCGGCGACGGCAGGAGCGACACCACCGGCACAGCAACCAGGGGACGGGAATGAACGCGCACTTCTTGGGCGACACCGCTGTTCTCACGGGGCGGACCCTGCGCCATGTCACACGCAGCATGGACACCATCATCACGACCGTCATCACACCGGTCGCCATGATGCTGATGTTCGTCTACGTCTTCGGCGGCGCGATCGACACCGGGTCGGTCTCGTACGTCAACTACATGCTGCCCGGCATCCTGCTCATCACGATCGCGTCGGGCATCTCCTATACCGCGTACCGGCTGTTCACGGACATGAAGAGCGGAATCTTCGAGCGATTCCAGTCCATGCCGATCGCACGGTCAGGTGTGCTGTGGGCCCATGTCCTCACCTCTCTGGTCGCCAACGTGATCTCGCTCGTGATCGTCGTGGGCGTCGCTCTGCTCATGGGCTTCCGCTCAGGAGCGGGCGCCCCGGCCTGGCTCGCGGTCGCCGGCATCCTGCTCCTGTTCACCCTGGCCCTGACCTGGATCGCCGTGATCCCCGGGCTCTCCGCGACGTCCGTCGAGGGCGCGGGGGCGTTCGCCTACCCGCTCATCTTCCTGCCGTTCCTCAGCTCGGCGTTCGTGCCCACGGAGACCATGCCCGGCCCGGTGCGCTGGTTCGCCGAGCATCAGCCGGTGACGTCGATCGTCAACACGATCCGCGACCTGCTCGCCCAGCGACCGGTCGGGGACGACATCTGGACCGCCCTCGCGTGGTGCGTCGGCATCCTCGTCGTGGCGTATGTCTGCGCGATGGGCGCCTACCGCCGGAAGACCGCCTGAGGCAGGCTGAGACCCATGCTCACCATCAGCCGGCTCGCGGCGTACGCCGGGGTGACGGTGCGGGCGGTACGCCACTACCACCGGATCGGCCTGCTGCCGGAGCCCGAGCGCGACCGGTCCGGTTACCGGAGCTACGACGCCGCCGCTGTCGTGCGACTGATCCGGATCCGCACCCTGGCGGATGCCGGCGTGCCGCTGGCCCGGGTGCAGGAACTCCTCGACGCCGGCCCGGAGGAGTTCGCCGAGGGCGTCCAGAAGATCGACAAGGACCTGCGCGCCGAGATCCGGCGGTTGCAGGGCACCCGCGGACGGCTCGCCCGGCTCGCTGCCGGAGAGCACCTGGCGCTCCCGCAGAGCGTCGTGGACTACCTCGACCGGGTGCGCGGCCTCGGCGTCGAGGAGCGGTACATCGAGATGGAGCGGGACGCCTGGATCATGATCGCCGCCCAGGTGCCGCACCTGATGGACGCCGTGATCGCCAAGAAGAACGAGGAACTGGACGACCCCGACATGGTGAAGCTCTACAGCCTTCTCAACGGGGCACTCGACCGGCCGGTCGACGACCCGCGAATCATCGAGATCGCTGACATCATGGAGCGCCTGATGACGCGCGCCGTGGAGGCCGGAGAGGTGGGTGCCGACGACGGCATCGACGACCAGTTCGTCGACCTGCTGGACTCCACCATGCTCAAGTCCTCACCGGGCGCCGCACGGCTGTTGGCGATCCTGGAGGAGCGTGGCTGGAGGGGCTGGACCCGCGTCGAGCGCGTGCCTGCCAACCGGCTCGGCACCGCGCTGCCGCCCTCGGGGAAGAGCGCGGCGCGCGCCGTTGCTGAACAGTAGAGAGTGCACCGGAACCACACCCCCGAAGGGACCGATCACCATGGCCGCAGGACACCGCATCACGGTCGAGCAGGGCACGGAGCACGTGCGCGTCGTACGGGACGGACAGGTCGTCGCGGAGAGCCGCGCCCCGCTGGTGCTGCGCGAGACCGGCTGCCCGGTCCGCTACTACCTCCCGCCGCAGGACGTACGGACGGAGCTGCTGACCCCCTCGGACACCACGACCCACTGCCCGTTCAAGGGCGACGCGTCCTACTGGTCGCTGCCGGACGCGCCGGACCTGGTCTGGGCCTACCCGACCCCGAAGGCCGAAGTGGCCCAGGTCAAGGACCACTTCTGCTTCTACGACACCGAGGTGGTGGCCGCCTGAGAAGGCCGGCGGAAATCCACTGCGAAAACTTCTGCCGTGGAGCGATGAGTTGGGCGCGGCCCACCGGTCTGACTCTCCATGGACAACGTGTGCAAGGTGAAGTCGGGGGACGGCACCCCGATCGCTTACCGGCGGTCGGGCGAGGGACCGCCGGTGATTCTGGTGGGCGGCGCGTTCAGCACGGCGGAGTCGGAGGCTCCACTGGCCCGGCTGCTCGCGCCGCGCTTCACGACGATCACCTACGACCGGCGCGGCCGGGGCGCCAGCGGCGACCGGGCCCCGTACGCCGTGGAGCGTGAGGTCGAGGACCTCGCGGCGCTGCTCGCGGTGGCGGGCGGCAGCGCGGCGCTGTACGGGGTGTCCTCGGGCGGCGCGCTGGTCCTGGAGGCCGTGGCGGCGGGGCTGCCGGTGACGCAGTTCGCGGTGTACGAACCGCCGTACGCGACCGATCCGGCCGCCCTGCGGGCGAGGGCCGCGTACACGGAGCGGCTGACGGAACTGCTGGCGCGCGGGCTGCGGGACGACGCGGTGGAGCTGTTCCTGTCGGCCATGGATCTGCATCCGGCGACGATCGAGGTGATGCGCCGCTCCCCCCTGTGGCCGGACCTGGCGGCGGTGGCCCACACCCTCGCCTACGACGACCAGGTGCTGGGCGAGGGGTTGATCCCGGTCCGCCGCCTCTCGGCGGTCACCACCCGCGCGATGGTCGTGGACGGCGGCGCAAGCCCCCCGGTCGTCCGCGACGCCGCCCGCGCGGCGGCCCGCGCCCTCCCGCGCGGCCGGCACCGCACCCTGACGGGCCAGACCCACGAGGTGGCCCCGCACGTACTGGCGCCGGTCCTGGAGGAATTCTTCGCGGCGTGACCGCGGGGCGGGGCGTCTCCGGCGTGCCCTGCCTCCGCTCCGAGGGGCCTCACGGGCGGAAGGGGCCTCCATGGCGCGGTCCAGGATCTTCGGGAGCGCCTGCGGCTGAGGGCTGGAGGACCATGCGGTCAGGGCCGCCTCGACGCACCCCAGGGCGGCGGCGATCACGGCGACGGCCCGTGGGTCGGAGGCGTCGGCCGGGTCGGCTCCCAGGCGGCGGGCGATCTCGGGGCGGAGCAGTTCGTACCACCGGGCGTTCTTCTCCCGGTGGCGAGCGGCCAGTGGCGGTGTGTTCACGATCAGGCGGGTGAGGCGCCGGGTGCGCTCGTCGTGGGCCTCGTACTGCTCGATCAGCAGATGTCAGGGGCCTACTACTACCGGCGCAGGGCCGTGGCACCACGGAACCCGCAGGCGCTCGACGCCGATCTCGCCCGCGCGCTCTGGAGGCGCTCCGAAGAGCTGCTCGGGGGACGCCTCTCCGACCCGGTGTGAGGAACGCGGGGAGTCCGCCGTACGGGCGGGAACGGCCCAGGGCGGCGAAGCACAGGGGCACCGGGATACCGGGCGTCAGCCCGCCAGCGCCCCCGTGCGGCGCTCCGTCGTCGCGATCGTCGCCGAGCCGACGACGCGGGGGCCGTCGTACAGGACGATCGCCTGGCCGGGGGCGACCCCGCGGACCGGTTCGCCGAAGCGGACGTGGAGGGTGCCGTCGATCAGCTCGGCCGTCACCGGGGTCTCGCCGCCGTGCGCGCGCAGCTGTGCGGTGTAGCCGCCGGGGCCGGCGGGGGCGGTGCCGCACCAGCGGGGCTTGAGAGCGGTCAAGGCGGTGACGTCGAGGGAGGCGGCGGGGCCGACCGTGACGCGGTTGTCGACCGGGGAGATGTCCAGGACGTAGCGCGGCTTGCCGTCGGCGGCCGGGTGGCCGATGCGCAGGCCCTTGCGCTGGCCGATGGTGAAGCCGAACGCGCCGTCGTGGCTGCCGATCTTCGTACCGGACTCGTCGACGATGTCGCCCTCCGCCCGGCCCAGCCGGTCGGCGAGGAAGCCCTGGGTGTCGCCGTCCGCGATGAAGCAGATGTCGTGGCTGTCGGGCTTCTTCGCCACGGCCAGGCCCCGGCGCTCCGCCTCGGCGCGGATCTCGTCCTTGGTGGTGAGCGTGTCGCCGAGGGGGAACATCGCGTGGGCGAGCTGCCGCTCGTCCAGCACCCCCAGGACGTACGACTGGTCCTTGGCCATGTCGCTGGCGCGGTGCAGCTCGCGCGAACCGTCGGGGGCGGTGACGACCGTCGCGTAATGGCCCGTGCACACCGCGTCGAACCCCAGCGCGAGCGCCTTGTCCAGCAGGGCCGCGAACTTGATCTTCTCGTTGCAGCGCAGGCACGGGTTGGGGGTGCGGCCCGCCTCGTACTCCGCGACGAAGTCCTCCACGACGTCCTCACGGAAGCGTTCCGCGAGATCCCACACGTAGAACGGGATGCCGATCACATCGGCGGCGCGGCGCGCGTCCCGGGAGTCCTCGATGGTGCAGCAGCCGCGCGCGCCGGTACGGAAGGACTGCGGGTTCGCGGAGAGGGCGAGGTGCACGCCGGTGACGTCGTGGCCCGCCTCGGCGGCGCGGGCGGCGGCGACGGCGGAGTCCACGCCGCCCGACATGGCGGCGAGTACGCGCAGGGAACGCTGGGAATTCTGAGTCATAGCCCAACCAGGGTACGGCCCGGGGGAACCACAGTCGCGCGGGTATGCGTTGACGATCATATGGGCGAGAACGAGCAGGGTACGGCCGGCAGCGGCGCGAGGGGCAGCCGCCGGGCGCCCAAGCCCCGGGGCGGGAAGAAGATCGGCCGCAGGGCGGTGCTGATCGGCGGCGCGGCGGCCGTGGTCGGCGGGGGCGTGCTGGCGCGGGACGAGCTGGCGCGGTTCTGGTGGCAGGTGCCCGGGGTCGGGAAGCCGCGCAAGGAGGGTGAGCTGGATTACGCCCCCTCGGAGTGGGTGGCGGCCTCGTCGGCGAACTGGCGCCGGGCCGACCGGCCCGACGACTTCCGCATCGACCGGGTGGTCGTCCATGTCGTCCAGGGCAGCTACGAGGTGGCGCTGAAGGTCTTCCAGGACCCCGGGCACGGCGCCGCGTCGCACTACGTGGTCGGTGAGGACGGACAGGTCGCGCAGATGATCCGCGAGCTGGACGTGGCGTACCACGCGGGGAACAGGAGCTACAACGAACGCTCGATCGGTATCGAGCACGAGGGCTTCGTGGACAAGCCCGAGTCGTTCACGGACGCGATGTACCGCTCGTCGGCGCGGCTGACGGCCGACATATGCCGGCGGTACGAGATACCCGTCGACCGCGAGCACATCATCGGGCATGTGGAGGTCCCCGGGACGGACCACACTGACCCCGGGCCGCACTGGGACTGGCCCCGCTATCTGAAGCTGGTACGGGAGGCGGAGCCGGTCGCGCCCTCCCCCTCGCCGTCGGGGTCGGTCGCCGCGCGGGGTGCCTGAGCCGCCGCGCGGGGCCCGGGCCGCCCGGAGTCCATGGCCCCGTCCTGGCGGCTCGGGCGGGCCGGCGGCTCGGGCACCCCGGCGGCCCAGGCGTGCCGTCGGGATCAGCTCCGCGTCAGCTCAGGCCCGCGTTGCGCGCCCGGTCGACCGCCGGGCCGATGGCCCGGGCGACCGCCTCGACGTCCGCCGCCGTGGAGGTGTGGCCGAGGGAGAACCGCAGGGTGCCCCTGGCCAGGTCAGGGTCGCTGCCGGTGGCCAGCAGGACATGGCTCGGCTGGGCCACGCCCGCGGTACAGGCGGAGCCGGTGGAGCACTCGATGCCCTGGGCGTCGAGCAGCAGGAGCAGGGAGTCGCCCTCGCAGCCGGGGAAGCTGAAGTGCGCGTTGGCGGCGAGGCGGTGGTGGGGGTCGCCGCCGAGGACCGCGTCGGGGACGGCGGCCCGTACCGCCGTGATCAGTTCGTCCCGCAGGGCGCCGATCTCGCGGACGAACTCCTCGCGCCGTTCGGCGGCGAGCCGGCCCGCGACCGCGAAGGCGGCGACGGCGGGCACGTCGAGGGTGCCGGAGCGGACATGGCGCTCCTGGCCGCCGCCGTGCAGCACGGGCACCGGGGTGTACTCCCGGCCGAGCAGCAGGGCGCCGATGCCGTAAGGGCCGCCGATCTTGTGGCTGGAGACGGTCATCGCGGCGAGCCCGGAGGCACCGAAGTCCAGCTCTGTCTGGCCGAAGGCCTGGACCGCGTCCGAGTGCAGCGGAACTTCGAACTCCGCCGCCACCCGGGCCAGTTCCGGGACCGGCAGAATCGTCCCGATCTCGTTGTTCGCCCACATGACGGTGGCGAGGGCGACATCGAGCGGGTTCCGTTCGATCGCCGCCCGCAACACGTCGGGCAGCACCCGCCCGTAGGAGTCGACGGGGAGGTATTCGACGGTGGCGCCCTCGTGTTCGCCGAGCCATTCGAGGGCGTCGAGAACGGCGTGGTGCTCCACGGGGCTGGCGAGCACCCTGGTCCTGGCCGGGTCGGCGTCGCGGCGGGACCAGTACAGCCCCTTCACGGCGAGGTTGTCGGCCTCCGTGCCGCCCGAGGTGAAGACCACCTCGCTGGGGCGCGCGCCGAGGGCCTCCGCGAACGTCTCACGGGCCTCCTCGACGGTACGGCGGGCCCGGCGCCCGGCGGCGTGGAGCGAGGAGGCGTTGCCGGCGAGGCCGAACTGGGCGGTCATCGCCTCGATCGCCTCCGGCAGCATCGGAGTGGTCGCGGCGTGGTCGAGGTAAGCCATGGTGGGCTCGATTCTACGAGCGCGGACGGGCACCCACGCAGCCGGTACGGCGCGCAGCCGCCACGGGCCGGCTCCGACCGACTCCTACCGGCCACGACCGGTCGGGGCAGGTCGAGGCCGGCCGAGGCCCGAGCGGGGTCCGTGCGGGGGCCCGAGCGGGGTCCGTGCGGGGGCCCGAGCGGAGGTCCGAGCGGAGGTCCGGCCGGCATCGGAGCGGGGACCGGCCGGGTATCGCCGGTACCGGGGCTTGCCGGGCGCCGTAATGAGCGTCTAGCGTTACGCTCATGACAGAGTGGAGGCTCGACCGTACGTTCCCCAGCTCGTCCGGCGAGGTGCGCTGGGCCGAATTCGGCTCGTCCGGACTGCCGCCCGTCGTGCTGCTGCACGGGACGCCGTTCTCCTCGTTCGTCTGGCGTGCCCTTGCCCGCGCGCTCGCACCGGACCACCGGGTCCTGGTCTGGGACATGCCGGGGTACGGGGCCTCGGAGAAGAGGGCGGGGCAGGATGTGTCGCTGGCGGCCCAGGCGCGGGTCTTCACCGAACTCCTCGGGCACTGGGGCCTGAGCGGTGACGCGGGGCACCCGCCGGCCGTCGTCGCCCATGACTTCGGCGGGTGCGTGGCCCTCCGGGCCCGTCTCCTGCACGGCGCGGCGTACGAACGGCTGGTGCTGGTCGACCCGGTGGCGCTGGCACCCTGGGGTTCGGCGGCGTACCGGCTGCTCGGGGCGCACGGCGACATCTTCGCCCAACTGCCGCCCGCCCTGCACCGGGCACTGGTGCGGGAGTACGTCTCCTCGGCGAGCCACCGGGGGCTGCCGTCCGCCGTCCTGGAGCGGCTGGTCGACGACTGGTGCGGGGTGGCCGGGCAGCCCGCCTTCTACCGGCAGATCCGGCAGAACGACCAGCGGTACACGGACGAGATCCAGGATCGGTACGGGGAGCTGGAGTTGCCGGTGCTGATCTGCTGGGGCGCGGAGGACACCTGGATCCCGGCGGCCAAGGGGGCGGAGCTGGCGGCGCTGATTCCGGGCGCCGAGCTGCGGCTGCTGGCGGATACCGGCCATCTTGTGCAGGAGGACGCGCCGGCGGAACTCACGGCGGCGGTCGGCCGTTTTCTGGTCAGTAGCCGGTTTCGTCCCGGACGTCAGGCCTCGCGTCGGTCCCCGCGCCGGTCCTGACGTTCCGCCTCGCGCTCGCCCTCCCGCGTGTCCGGGGGCGGATCGGCCGTGTACAACTCCATAGTGGCAGCCGCCGCGCGGGCCATCTGCTCCCGCGCCTCCGGCGGCGACAGGACCTCGACGTGCTCGCCGAAGGCCAGCAGTGAGCGTACGGCGCCGAGTTCGGGATAGGCGAGCCGCACCCCCGCCCACTCCCCGCCGGCCTCCACCACCGGCTCCTCGGCGAGGTGCGCCGCCTGGATCCGGTGGAACATGTCCATGCGCGAGACCCGCACCCTCGCCCGGACCCGCACCCGTGCGGGCCGGTCCTCGACGCCTCTGCGCAGCGCCGCCCAGATGTCCGCCAACTCCGTGCCCGCCCGCCGCCGTACGGGCGCGTCGGTGACGGTGGCCTTCCGGACGCGCTCCGCGCGGAACAGCCGGGGCGCGCCCCGGTGGTCGGCGACGAGGTACCAGACACCCGCCTTGACGACGAGACCGTACGGATCGACGGTGTAGGCGCGCGGCGTCGCCGTGCCGCCGTGCCGGTAGCGCAGCCGCAGCCGCCGGTCGGTGAAGACCGCCGTGGTCAGTTCGTCGAGCTCGACGGGCGGCCCCTGCGGGCGCATCCAGCGTTCCGGATCGACCAGGATCCGGCGGCTGATCAACTCGGCGGCGGGGCGGTGCGGTTCCGGCAGGGCGGCCATCACCTTGCGCAGGGCCGAGCCGAGCGCCCGGTCAAGACCGAGCGCGGCATGGGCGCCCGGCGCGGCGAGGACGAAGAGGGCGCGGGACTCGTCGGCGGTCAGCCCGGTCACATCGGTACGGAAGCCGGGCAGCAGCGCGAAGCCGCCGTGCCGCCCGCGCTCGGCGTAGACGGGGACTCCGGCGGCGGCCAGCGCCTCGACGTCCCGGTAGACGGTCCGTACGGAGACTTCGAGCCGCGCGGCCAGCTCCGCGGCCGGGACGAGCCCACGGGTCTGGAGCAGCAGGAGGACGGAGAGCAGCCGGTCGGACTTCACCTGCCCAGGATTCCCTACCGCCCGGAAGTTCCTGCCGCCCGGGATGCCCTCCCGCCCGGACGTTCCTGCCGCCCGGGATGCCCTCCCGCCCGGACGTTCCTGCCGCCCGGGATGCCCTGCCGCTCAGAAGTCCCTGCCGCCCCGGATTCCCTGCCGTCCGGGAGGTCCGTCAGGCGCGGGGCGCGCGGGCCAGTTGGCGGGACTGGGCCACCAGCCGGTCCGCGCTGTCCCAGACCTCCGCGTCCTCCTCCAGGAAGCCGCCGGCCAGGTTACGGGTGGTGATCGCGACCCGGAGCGGACCCGGCGCCGGGCGGCAGCGGATGTGGGCGGTCAGCTCGACCGTGGGGGTCCAGCCCTGCAGGCCCAGGTCGAAGGAGGTCGGCGGCAGCGCGTCGACGGTGAAGAGCAGCGAGAGCGGGTCGGGGGCACGGCCGTCCGCGAGCCCGAACCAGGCGCGCATCTCGCCCCGGCCGGAGGGCGCGCCCACGGCCCAGCCGACCGTGGCGGGGTCGAGCCACATGGAGAGCCGGTCGAGAATGGTGAAGTCACCGTCCGGCAGGGGCCCTTCGGCGGTGCTGACGCACCGCTCCAGCGGCGGCATCTCGGGCGGCTTCGCCGCCGTGCGTATGTCGTCGGGGAGGGCGTCCAGGTCACCGTACGAGGCGAGGAACCGGATCCGCTCCACCTCGCTCCCGTCCTCAGCGGTCTGGAAGAGGGAGGCCTGGCCGGTGGAGAGCGTACGGCCGCTGCGGACGGTCTCGGTCCGCACGACGGCCGGTCCCGGCACCGAGGGCGTGAGGTAGTGCGCGGAGACCGCGAACGGGTCGGAGTGCGGCAGCGCGTCGCCGAGCGCGCGGCCCATGACGGCCAGCAGATAGCCGCCGTTGACGATGTTCATGACGGTCCAGCCCGGGAAGAGCCGCGTGTCGTAGACGCCCGGAGCGCTGGGGGTGACGGCCGTCTCGCGGTCGAACTCGCTGTCACCGATGGATGCCTGTGCCATGGAACGCAACCGTACAACACGAATTTACTAAGCGGTAGCTTAAGTGACCGGTACGAGGCACCCCGAGGCGCCCCGGCCCGGCGGCGTCACGCGGGCTCCTCCACCGTGGCCGAGCGCCGGTTCCAGGCGCGCGGCGCCCGCCAGTGGAAGCGCATCGCGAGCAGCCGCAGAACGAACGCGGTCAGGACGGCGACCCCCATGGTGAGGCCGTTGAGCACATCGAAGCGGATGCAGAGCGCCGCCATCGTCGCGCCGACGATGGCGGGCACGGCGTAGAGGTCGCGGTCCCAGCGCAGCAGCGAGGGCACCTCGTTGGCGAGGACGTCGCGCAGCACCCCGCCGCCGACCGCCGTGCCCAGACCGAGCACGGCGGAGGAGGTGAGGCCGAGCCCGTACTCGTACGCCTTGACGGTCCCGGTGACGCAGAAGAGTCCGAGCCCCGCCGCGTCGAAGACATTGACGGCCCCCTGGATCCGCTCGACGTGCGGATGGAGGAAGAAGACCAGCGCGGTCGCCACCAGCGGCATGGAGAAGTAGCCGAGATCGGTGAAGGCGGCGGGCGGGACCGCCCCGATGATCAGATCACGGAGCAGCCCTCCGCCCAGCGCGGTGATCTCGGCCAGCACCGCCATGCCGAAGACGTCGAAGTTCTTGCGTACGGCGAGCAGGGCGCCGGAGATCGCGAAGACGAAGATGCCGGCGAGGTCGAGCGCGTGCTGGACGGACGGGGTGAACAGGGTGAAGAGGGTGTGGAACACCCGGACATTGTGCCGCTCCCGCCGGACACCCCCGATCGGGCCCACCCTTCCCGCCGGACCGCATGGTTCCCGCCGGACCGCATGGCCGAGGCCAAGCCGGACTCCGGACCGCACACCTGAGGCCCGGCGGATGTCCGCCGGGCCTCGGGTGTGCTCGATGCGCCTCGTACAGGTCGCTACGCGGAAGTGCCGCCTGCGTCCGAACCGGAGTCCGGCTTGGCCTCGGTCGACGCCTCGGTCGACGCCTCGGTCGACGCCTCGGACTTGGCGTCAGCCTTCGCCTCGGCCTTCGCGTCGGCATTGCCCTCGGTCGACGGCTCCGCACCGTCCGACACGTCCGCACCGTCCGACACGTCCGCCAGCTCGATCGTCTCCCGCGACGCCACCGAGACCGTGTCCTGCGGACGCTGGTCCGGCGCGTTCTCCGGGTGGTGGCAGGCCGCCTGGTGGCCCGGCGCGAGCTGGATCAGCGGCGGCTCCGTCGTCCTGCAGACCTCCGTCGCCTTCCAGCAGCGGGTGTGGAACCGGCAGCCGCTCGGCGGCGAGATCGGCGACGGCACATCGCCCTTGAGCAGGATCCGGTCGCTCTTGCCGCCGCGCCGGCTCGGGTCGGGCACCGGCACGGCCGACAGCAGCGCCTTCGTGTACGGGTGCATGGGCGACTCGTACAGCGACTTGCGGTCCGCCAGCTCGACGATCTTGCCGAGGTACATCACCGCGATCCGGTCCGAGACATGGCGGATGACCGAGAGGTCGTGCGCGATGATCACGTACGTCAGCCCCAGCTCCTCCTGGAGGTCGTCCAGCAGGTTCACCACCTGGGCCTGGATCGACACGTCCAGCGCCGAGACCGGTTCGTCGGCGACGACCAGCTTCGGGTTGAGGGCCAGCGCCCGCGCGATGCCGATGCGCTGGCGCTGTCCGCCGGAGAACTCGTGCGGGTAGCGGTTGTAGTGCTCGGGGCTCAGGCCCACCAGCTCCAGCAGCCGCTGCACCTCCTTCTTCACGCCGCCCTCGGGCTCGATGCCCTGGAGCTTGAAGGGGGTGGAGACGATCCCGCCGATGGTGTGGCGCGGGTTCAGCGAGCCGTACGGGTCCTGGAAGATCATCTGGATGTCGCGGCGCATCGGCCGCAGCGCGCCCGCGGACATGTGGGTGATGTCCTTGCCCTCGAACTCGACCTTGCCACCGGTCGGTTCGAGCAGCCGCGTGATCAGCCGGCCCATCGTCGACTTGCCGCAGCCGGACTCGCCGACGACGCCCAGGGTCTCCCCGGGACGTACGTCGAAGGAGAGCCCGTCGACCGCCTGGACCGCGCCGACCTTGCGTTTCAGCACGCCCTTGGTGATCGGGAAGTGCTTGACCAGGCCGGTGACCTTGAGGATCGGCTCCGCACCCTCCGCGGGACCGCCCGCCCCGGCCCCGCCCGCCGCGACCTGCTCCGGAATCTTCTTCGTCAGCTCAGTCACAGCTTCGGCGCAATCTCTTCGGTCCAGATCTTTTCCCGCTCCGCGCGCGACATGTGGCAGGCGGAGAAGTGCCCGTCGGTGATCTCCCGCAGGTCGGGACGGACCGTACGGGCGAGGTCGTCCTTGGGGACGTCGGCGTACGGGCAGCGCGGGTTGAAGGCGCAGCCGGACGGGACGTTGATCAGGCTGGGCGGGGTTCCCTTGACCGGCACCAGCCGTTCGGTCTGCTCGCGGTCGATGCGGGGCATCGAGCCCAGCAGACCCCACGTGTAGGGGTGCTGCGGCTGGTAGAAGACCTTCTCCGACGCGCCGCGCTCGATGCAGCGCCCGGCGTACATCACGAGCAGCTCGTCCGCGATCTCGGCGACCACGCCGAGGTCGTGGGTGATGATGACGACCGCCGAGTGGAACTCCTTCTGGAGGTCCCGGATGAGGTCGAGGATCTGCGCCTGGACGGTCACGTCGAGGGCGGTCGTCGGCTCGTCGGCGATGAGCAGCTCGGGGTTGTTCACCAGGGACATCGCGATCATCGCGCGCTGGCGCATACCGCCGGAGAACTGGTGCGGGTAGTCGTCGTAGCGCCGGGCCGGCTCGGGGATCCCGACCCGGTCGAGCATCTCGACGGCCCGCTTCTTGGCGGTCTTCTTGTCGACCTTGTTGTGGACGCGGTACGCCTCCACGATCTGCGCGCCGATGCTGTAGTACGGGTGCAGCGCGGAGAGCGGGTCCTGGAAGATCATCGACATCTTGTGGCCGCGCAACTGGCGCACCCGCTCGGGGCCCGCGCCGATCAGCTCCTCGCCGTCCAGCCAGATCTCGCCGGAGATGCGGGCGCGCTCGGAGGTGTGCAGCCCCATGATGCCGAGCGAGGTGACGGACTTCCCGGAGCCGGACTCGCCGACGATGCCGAGGGTCTTGCCCGCCTGGAGGTCGAAGCTGACGCCGTCGACGGACTTCACGAGGCCGTCGTCGGTGTTGAAGTGGATACGGAGGTCGCGTACGGAGAGGAACGCGTCCTTCGCCGCCGGAGCACCGGCGGCGGCCTCCGCACCCGTGCCCGTACCCGCGTCGTCCCCGCTCGCGTCCTTCTTCTTGCTCACGTCGCTCATGAGAGCCTCACCCGGGGGTCGATCGCGGCGTACACGAGGTCCACCAGCAGATTGCAGAGAACGATGAAGAAGGCGGCGACCAGCGTGACACCCATCACGATGGGCAGGTCGCTGCGGGTCACGCCCTGGATGGCGTACGCGCCCATCCCCTGGAAGGAGAAGACGCGCTCGGTGATGACCGCGCCGCCGAGGAGCAGCGCGAAGTCCATGCCGAAGATCGTGATGAGCGGGGTGAGCGCGGCGCGCAGGCCGTGCTTGACGACCACCTGGCGCTCTCGCAGCCCCTTGGCCCGCGCGGTTCTGATGTAGTCCTCGCCCATGGTCTCCAGCATCCCGGCGCGGGTGAGCCGCGCGTAGAGGGCGGAGTAGAGGAAGGCGAGGGTGCACCAGGGGAGGATGAGGTTCCAGGCCCAGTCACCGGGGTTCTCGGAGAAGGGCACGAACTCCAGCTCTTCCCAGATCGTCCAGTGGAAGCTGAAGAGGGCGAGGGAGACCAGGCCGGTGAAGAACATCGGCAGCGAGACGCCGGCGAGGGCGATGCCCATGGCCAGGCGGTCGAAGATGGAGCCCCGCTTGAGCGCGGAGAGAACGCCGATGGCGATACCGGAGACGACCCAGATGACGGCCGCGCCGATGGCGAGCGAGAAGGTGACCGGGATGCGCTGGACGATCTCGGGCCACACCTCGACATGCGTCTTGAAGGAGTAGCCGAAGCACGGCGCGTTGCACACCGAGGGGTTGGGGCCGAGGTTGTACTCGGCGCCGACCACGATGGCCTTGATGAAGTGCCAGTACTGGAGGTAGAGCGGATCCTCCAGCCCCAGGTTCGCCTTGATGGCGGCGATGGCGTCGGGATCGGCGCCCTTACCGACGTACTGGGCGGCCAGTGAGTCGGTCGTCTGGCCGCCCAGCCGGGGCACCAGGAAGAAGATCGCGAACGTGACTGCGCTGACCACCAGCAGCAGCAACACCGCGGCGAATACGCGTCGGATGATGTACGCAGCCACAGCCGTGCGGTGCCGGGTGGGACGGGGGGGGGTGGGCCCGTAGTCCCCCAACAAAAAACAGGCGTTGGGGGGGGGGGGGTTTTTTTTAAAACCCCCCGGGGGGGCCCCCCGGGGCCCCCCGGGGGGGGGGCGCGTACCGCCCCCCCCCCCGCGCCCCGGGGGCCGGTTATGGTGG